>JAWRIT010000087.1:0-26336 GCA_040268355.1 Atopobiaceae bacterium
GTCGAGCTGCTCACGCAGCTCACGGTCCACGGCGTGCAGTGCCACGGCCAGCTCCGGACTCCGGGCGCTCGCCTCGCAGGCACGCAGCCGCCGCCAGCGGCCGCCGGCACAGGTGTAGCGCTCGAGGTCAGAGACGCGCACCTCGCAGTCGCGATGCGGCGTCTCCTCGGAGAAGATCGCAGCCGAGAACATGGTGTAGGGCAGCTCGGTCGCATAGCCAAAGACGCCCTCCACGTAGTCGCTCTTGCGGCGCTTCGCGCAATGTGCGACCAGCGCCTCGAACACGTCGCAGGCGACGTGCGTAACCAGCGCCTCCTCGTCCTTTGCCAGACGCGCCTCGCAGATGTGATAGGTGGAGGTCGCTCCCAGCGCGCAGAAGAGCTGCTGCTCGGTGGGCATGTCGCCGCGGGCGGCCTCGTTGGCGATACGCGGCTCGAGCCCGTGGCGACGCAGCAGCGCATGTTCCGCCCGCAGCAGCACGATGACGCTGGTCCCGAGCTCGTCGTGCGGGCGCGTGGCGAGAAGGTCGGGCATCTCGTGGTAGATGGCGTAGTCGCGCAGCCATCTGCGCAGGTAGCCGGACAGCTTGGCACCGTTTGCCTCGTCGGCGGCGCGGTAGGCGTCGCCAAAGGCACGCAGGGCCTCGAAGCCTGCCCGCCCGGGCTCGACGCCGATGCCCGCAAGCAGCTCGTATACGTAGACGAAGGCGAACGAGAGCGGGGCGGGCTCCATGTGGCCGGCGCGGACGCCGCTGCGCCAGCTGAAGTAGCCCCGCAGTTGGTGGTCGGTCATGGCGGCATAGGTCGGATAGTACTGGGAGAAGCCTCCGTAAAACTCGTAGTCGTCCTCGTAGTCTGCCATGAGCTTGGCCTGTTGCACGAACAACGCTGCAGAGCTGCCACTTCCGTAGGCAAGGCGGGCGACCGCACCTCCTCGCTCAAGTGCACGCATTTCGCGAATGCGCTCAGGCTGCGGCTCCTGCCTGCGGCTGCGCTCGAAGGCTGAAGAATCCGACCGACCCTGTACGAAGTCTCGGGAGAGGAGCCAATCGTCGAGGCGCTCGTGCTTGTCGGGTGTCGGCGCCTTCGTGCGAGCGCGCTGACGGCGCCTCTGGGCGTCGCGCTGCCGTCGTGCCGCCCGTTCACGCTCGCGTTGCTCCATGCGAACGCGCAGGTCGCTGCCGCGTTCGATGATCGGCTGGTCGTGGTAGCTGTGCCCGGAGAAGGCGGCGCCCTCGCTGATGCGACGGCTGCCCAACAGCTCCTCGATGATGCGATCGATGTCCGCCACGCGTGCTCCCTTCACGGACGTCCATTGTACCAAGTAGAGAACACATGTGCGATAGCGCACAGCTGATGGTGGCCGACGATCGCGGCGGCTCTCGTTCGCTGACGTGGCGCCGCTCGCCTGGGACCGTGGCGTCTGCCTGGGCCGCGCTGCCTGCCTGGACACAGGGGAAGACACAGGGGAAGAGGTACTTATGTGTCGTCTGCTTGTGGGCGGATGCGGAACCGGCCGCGCTCCTTGTGGGCAAAAGCGGATGATTATGGGGCAAAATCGCCGTCGAATCATCCGCATCCGCCCACAAGCGAGCCACCGCTTTCCGTATCTACCCACAAGCGGCTCTCTACGTCTCGCGTGTGCTCACCAGCGCGCCATTCGATGCTGCCGTCAGTCGTTGCACCGACTGGCGCTCGATCCGCCTGCTCAGGAGCAGGCGCTCTGAACAGCGGAGCCGTGCCTCGCCGTCGTTCGGGTCGACGGCGACCGCAGGAATGTGCGCGTCGCGCGGAACGCCAAAGCTCGACAGCAGGTGCGTGAAGAAGGCGCCGTTGGTCGCCTGTGCGTACGAGAAGCGCATGATTCGTGCGCCACTCAGGCTGATGCGCGACTCGCGCAGCCGCTCGTCTGCCATGACCTCGACGGCGCTCCTTCCGTGCGTCATCGACTCGCTGAGGTACTTCTCGCGACCGTCAAGCTCGCCGATCACGTTCGGTCGGTCATGCTGCTTCCAGAAGAAGTCCACGCGCCGAGCCTTCCCGCTGATGGGGTCGACCATGACGCGCTGCAGCTCGGGCAGACGAAATCCCCGCTCGATCATCACGGCCCGCGCCACCGACTCCCCGCCGCTCTCAGCGCGGCCGTCGCCAAGGGCCATGATGTCAAGCGCCCGTTGCCTGCGTTCGAAGCGGCCGCTCATCCCCTCAAAGATCGCGAGCAGATCGTCGCAGGTCATTGAGGATGTGCGCAGCGCCGAGTCCGCAATGGCGAGCGCGCATCTGAAGTCGCTCTGGCGCAGGCAGTCAAAGACCGTGCGCGGCAGCGGCGTCACCTTGATGCCATCGACCACCTCGTAGCTCGCCTCCGCGATGACGTGTCGCTCGATGCCACGGCTGTCGCGCGTTCGCGCCGCACGGGACGTGGCGACATGCGCGTTGCCAATGAGCGAGAACGACACCGAAAGGCCATGCACGAGCGCGGCGGAGATGCCGCAGAAGACCCACGACTGGTGGATGTCAGCCAAGGCGCGGATGACGCACAAGGCTCGTTGGTCGGGCTTGAGCTGCGCAAAGACGGCCGCGCGTGCGAAGGTGCCGACGGCGGGCGAGAGCAGCTCTCCGCGTTCGACGCCCGCTCGCAGGCGTCGTGCGTCGGCATCCGATCGTGCCACCACGAGGCGCCCCGCGTGCTCCGCCTGCCGGAATCGCTGCTCAAGGTCTGCTCTCAACGCCGCCCCTCTTTCCGTTCGCCGCACATCAGATGTTGAAGGTATGCCCCATAGGGGCGGCGCGTATGCTTGTGGGCAAAAACGGAAACAGACGCACCTCTTGTGGGCGGATGCGGAAACGAACGCGTCCCTTGTGGGCAAAAGCGGATGATTTAGGGGAGAAATCGCCGTCGAATCATCCGCATTCGCCCACACAAGCAAGGTTTCTCTTTCCGCATCTGCCCACAAGCGGCCCTCTACGTTCCACATCCGCCCACAAGCGGGCTCGCTCCGTGCAGTTCGCGCCTGCGTCGCTACGCCCGCTCGCACACGGCTCCGCACGAGCGCTTCGGAACTTTGTTGCATGTGCGTCAGTTGGCTGATGGCGACGCGCCCCGCTCGCGTATCATGGGTGCGTACCGGCATACGACATCGCTCGAGGAAGGCGGAGCCACATGGTCTCACGCGTCTACGTAGAGAAGAAGCCAGGCTTTGATGTCGAGGCGGCTCAGCTTGGCCACGAGTTGCGCCATACGCTCGGGATCAAGGCGCTCACCGCGCTGCGCGTCATCAACCGATACGATGTCGAGGGTCTCTCGCGCGAGCTCTTCGAGCGCTGCGTGCCTACGGTCTTCTCCGAGCCGCAGAGCGACGAGGTCTCCTTCGAGCTGCCTGACGTCGGCGCCGCCAGCGTCTTTGCCGTCGAGTACCTGCCGGGCCAGTTCGACCAGCGTGCCGACTCGGCGAGCGAGTGCGTGCAGTTGCTCACGCAAGGCGAGCGCCCTGAGGTGCGCTCCGCCAAGCTCTACGTGCTCGAGGGCGAGCTCACAGGCGATGACGTCGCGGCCGTCAAGCGCTACGTCATCAACCCGGTCGAGGCCCGCGAGGCGTCGCTTGAGCGGCGCACGACGCTCAAGATGGACTTTCCCAAGCCGCCGATGGTCGAGACGCTCGACGGCTTTCTGGACCTCTCGCAGGCGGAGCTGCAGGACTTCATCGACGAGCGCGGCCTGGCGATGGATCTGGCGGACATCAGCTTCTGCCAGCGCTACTTTGCCGGCGAAGGGCGCTGCCCGACGATCACCGAGATCAAGATGATCGACACCTACTGGAGCGACCACTGTCGCCACACGACCTTCGGCACCCTGCTCGACGAGGTGCGCATCGACGACGAGCTGGTGCAGGCGGCCTTCGATCGCTACCTGCAGGTGCGCGAGGAGCTGGGCCGTACCGACAAGCCCATCTGCCTCATGGACATGGGCACCATCGGCGCCAAGTACCTCGTCCGGACGGGCGACCTCGTCGGCCTTGACGAGTCCGAGGAGATCAACGCCTGCACCGTCAAGGTCACGGTGGACGTCGACGGCCAGGACGAGGACTGGCTGTTCCTGTTCAAGAACGAGACGCACAACCATCCGACCGAGATCGAGCCCTTTGGCGGGGCCGCCACCTGCATCGGCGGGGCCATTCGCGACCCGCTCTCGGGGCGCAGCTACGTGTACCAAGCCATGCGCGTGACGGGCGCGGCCGATCCCACGGTGCCGGTGAGCGAGACCATCGCCGGCAAGCTCCCGCAGCGCAAGCTCGTGCGCACGGCGGCGCAGGGCTACTCCAGCTATGGCAACCAGATCGGCCTGGCGACGGGGCAGGTGAGCGAGCTCTACCACCCGGGATACGTTGCCAAGCGCATGGAGATCGGTGCCGTGGTGGGCGCCGCCCCGCAGGCCAACGTGCGCCGCGAGCGCCCCGAGGCGGGGGACGTGATCGTGCTTCTGGGCGGCCGCACCGGCCGCGACGGCATCGGCGGGGCGACCGGCAGCTCCAAGGCCCACAAGACATCGAGCCTCACGACCTGCGGCGCCGAGGTCCAGAAGGGCAACGCGCCGATCGAGCGCAAGCTCCAGCGCCTCTTCCGCCGACCGGACGCCTGCCGGCTCATCAAGCGCTGCAACGACTTTGGCGCCGGCGGCGTGAGCGTGGCCATCGGCGAGCTGGCAGACGGCCTGCTCGTTAACCTCGACCAGGTTCCCAAGAAGTACGAGGGCCTGGATGGCACCGAACTGGCCATCTCCGAGAGCCAGGAGCGCATGGCGGTGGCGCTGTCGCCAGGGGACGTCGAGGCGTTCGTCGGCTATGCCCACGAGGAGAACCTCGAGGCCACGCCAGTGGCGACGGTCACGACCGAGCCGCGCCTGCGCATGGTGTGGGAGGGCGCGACCATCGTGGACGTGAGCCGCGAGTTTCTGGACTCCAACGGCGCGCCCAAGCACCAGAGGGTGCACGTGCCTCGGCAGCGGACGTACGCGCCCACATGGGAAGGCGCAACGACGTCCGAGCGCATGCGCAGCCTGGTCAGCGACCTCAACGTCGCCTCGAACAAGGGCCTCTCCGAGCGCTTCGACGCCACCATCGGGGCGGCCACGGTCCTCATGCCCTTCGGGGGTCGCACGCAGCTCACACCGAGCATGGCCATGGTGGCAAAGCTGCCCGTGCTCGGCGAGACCACCACGGTCTCGGGCATGGCCTGGGGCTTCAACCCCTACCTCATGAGCGCCAACCAGTTCAGCGGCGCCTACCTCTCCGTGGTGGAGAGCGTGAGCCGCCTGGTCGCGGCGGGCCTTGCGCACCGCGACGCCTACCTCACCTTCCAGGAGTACTTCGAGCGGCTGCGCGACGACCCGGATCGCTGGGGCAAGCCGACGGCGGCCCTTTTGGGTGCGCTCATGGCCCAGCTCGACCTGCGCATCGGCTCGATCGGCGGCAAGGACTCCATGTCCGGCAGCTTCGAGGACCTCGACGTGCCCCCCACGCTGGTGAGCTTCGCCACCGCCTGCGGGAGCGTAGGTCGCATCACCTCGCCCGAGTTCAAGGGGACGGGCCACCGCGTCATTGCCGTCACGCCACGCTACCAGCCAGACGGCCTCACGCCGGAGCCGCGTTCGCTGCTCGCGACGCTCGACTATGTGGAGGGCCTGATCGGCTCCGGCGCGGCGCTCGCAGTCTCTGCCTGCGGCTATGGCGGGCCGGCCGAGGCGCTCTTCAAGATGTGCGTCGGCAACCGGATCGGCGTCGAGGTCGACCGCCACTTCAGCGACGAGGCGCTGTTCGGTCTGGCCTACGGCAGCTTCGTCGTGGAGCTGGCCGACGGCGCCGTCGTGGGGGAGCCGGAGGCGGGAGCGGTGGCGAGCCCGCTCGGCGTCACCACCGAGGCCTACACGTTTGCGGCCTGTGGGGAGGAGATGGACCTCGCGGAGCTGCAGGAGCTGTGGGAGGCTGCCCTTGAGCAGGTCTTCCCGTATCGGGGGCGCGGCGAGGCGGTGGAGGCCGTGAGCTACCGCCGTGCCGAGCAGGATCGGCGGCCCCAGGTCTCCTCGCTCGTGCGGATGGCGCGCCCGCGTGTGGTGATCCCGGTCTTCCCAGGCAGCAACTGCGAGTACGACTCCGTGCGGGCCTTCGAGCGGGCCGGTGCCGACGCGCACGCCTTCGTCATCAACAACCTCACGCCCGAGCGCGTGGCGCAGAGCACGGCGGAGCTGGTGCGTCAGATCGACGCATCGCAGATCGTCATGATCCCCGGGGGCTTTTCCGGTGGCGACGAGCCCGACGGGTCGGCCAAGTTCATCACGGCGTTCTTCAGAGCGCCTGCGGTGACCGACGCGGTGCGACGGCTGCTGCAGGAGCGCGACGGGCTGATCCTGGGCATCTGCAACGGCTTCCAGGCGCTGGTCAAGCTTGGCCTGGTGCCCTACGGGGACATCGTCCCCATGACCGACGCCTGCCCCACGCTCACGTTCAACAGCATCGGGCGGCACCAGAGCCGTCTGGTGCGCACCCGTGTGGCGAGCGACCTCTCTCCTTGGCTCTCGCGCTGCGAGGTGGGGGACGTCCACACCATCGCCATCAGCCACGGCGAAGGTCGCTTCGTGGCGGGCCAGGAGCTGCTCGCACAGATGGCCGCCGCCGGCCAGATTGCCACGCAGTACGTGGACGAGGCGGGCGTGCCGAGCATGGACCTCGACGTGAACCCGAACGGGTCGGTGCTCGCCATCGAGGGCATCAGCAGCCCCGACGGGCGCGTGCTGGGCAAGATGGGCCACACGGAGCGCGCGACGAAGGGGACGTTCAAGAACGTGCCGGGCAACGCCTTCCAGCCGCTCTTCGAAGGGGGCGTGGGCTACTTCGCGTAGGGGCGCACGACTGGCAGGCGGTGTGGGGCGCTCCGCGCCTGCCATCCCGCACGGCCGGCTTGCGCGAGCGTGACGTGCGACACGACGGGCCTCGGGTCACGCACCCCGAGGTCCGCCGCTTGCAATGCCCACGAAGAACGCCTATGCTCATGCACGCATAAGTTTCAGGGCGGGGTGAAATTCCCCACTGGCGGTGTGAGGGCGCATCCCTTAAGTCCGCGAACCGCGCAAGCGGCCGACCTGGTGGGAGTCCAGGACCAACGGTCACAGTCCGGATGGGAGAAACGGAGGCGCCATTATGGCCATTTCATCCACCTCGCGTCACGACACCCACGCTACCAGCAGAAGTGACGGCTGGAGCACCAAGCGCATCGCGGTCACCGCGCTGCTGTGCGCCGTCGCGGCCATCTGCACGCTCTTCATCGAGTTCCCGATCCTTCCGGGGGTCACCTTCCTCAAGTACGACCCCTCCGCCATCGTGGCGCTGGTGGCCGGCTTCGCCTTTGGGCCCGCGACGGGCGTCGTCGTCTCGGTGCTGCCCTATCTCGTGCACCTGGCGACCCAGAGCGGCCTCTATGGCACGTTCATGGCCATCGTCGCCACGCTCTCGCTCGTGCTGCCGGCCTCGCTCGTGTACCAGCGCATGACCTCCATGCGCGGCGCCGTCATTGGCATGGTGGTGGGCGCCGTCGTCTGTTTGGCCTGCTGCATCCTGGCCAACATCGTGGTGACCCCGCTGTACATGGGCGCCCCGCGCGAGACGGTCATCGGCATGATCGTGCCGGTGCTGGTGCCCTTCAACGTGCTCAAGATCGCCATCAACTGCGTCGTGACGGCCCTGGTGTACAAGCCGCTCTCCAAGGCGCTGCAGGACTAGCGCAGGCGCGCGCCGACCTCGATGCACACGGAACTTCCCCCACGCCCCCTACTCTCGCTCTCCCAGGTGACGCTGCGCTACGAGCACGGCGTCACCGCGCTTGATGACGTCTCGCTTGACGTCGCGCCGGGCGAGCGCATCTGCGTGCTCGGTCCCAACGGCTCGGGCAAGTCGACGCTCGCCTCGGTGCTCTGCGGCCTGCTCGCCCCCGACGAGGGGGCCGTCGAGCTGGTGGGGGAGCGGGTCGTGGGACCCCAAGGCGTCGACTTCGCGGCGTATCGGCGGGCGCGACGCGTGCTGGGGCTGGTCTTCCAGAACCCCGACGACCAGATGGTGACCTCCGTGGTCGAGGAGGACGTGGCCTTTGGCCCCGAGAACCTGGGCGTCGCGGCAAAGGAGATCGGCGAGCGCGTGGAGCGCGAGCTGCGTCGCGTCGCCCTCGACTGCTACGCCAAGGCCGATCCGGCCCATCTTTCCGGTGGCCAGAAGCAGCGCGTCGCGATTGCCGGGGCGCTGGCGATGGAGCCGCAGGTGCTCGTGCTCGATGAGCCGGGCGCCCTGCTTGACGTGCGCGGACGGCGCGGCGTCATGCGCGTGATGGAGCGACTCCACGACGCGGGCACCACGATCGTCCACGTGACGCACTTCATGGAGGAGGCGCTGGCCGCAGACCGTGTGCTGGTGATGAGCGAGGGCCGCATCATCCTGCAGGGCGCCCCATGCGACGTCTTCGCCCACGGGACGGAGCTCTCGACCCTCGGCCTTGAGGAGCCCTTCGTGGCCCGGCTCGCCGAGGCGCTGCGGGAGCGGGGCGTGTCGGTGCCCTGGACCTGCGACGAGGACGAGCTGCGTGCGTCGCTTTCGCAGGTGGCGGCCGCGCTTCCGCCGGTCGCGCAGGCAGAGGCCGCGCCGCGCCCGACCCCGCTGCCACCCGCCGACGCCGATGCCGAGCCTGCCGTCCGTGCCTCGTCGCTCGTCTACTCCTACGGCGACACGGACGCCCGCGAGGCGCGCCAGGTGGCGCTCGACGGCGTGAGCTTCGCCATCGGACGAGGGTCGATGACCGCCATCGTGGGACAGACCGGCTCGGGCAAGTCGACGCTGCTTCGGCTGCTCTGTGCGCTCGAGGTGCCCGATGCCGGATCGCTCGTGGTCGAGGGGATCGACACGGGCGACCGCCGGCGACGGCGGCGGCTACACGGGCGCGTGGGCTACGTGATGCAGCATCCCGAGCGGCAGCTCTTTGCGGAGACCGTGTGGGATGACGTCGCGTATGGTCCCACCAACCTGCGACTTCCTGCTGATGAGGTCGAGCGGCGCTGCCACGAGGCGCTGTCGCTCGTTGGGCTTGCCGGCAGGGAGCGGACCTCGCCCTTCCATCTCTCGGGCGGCCAGCAGCGTCTGTGCGCCCTGGCCGGCATCCTGGCCATGGAGCCGGGCGTGCTGGTGCTCGACGAGCCGACGGCAGGGCTTGACCCCCACGGTCGCGCCCAGCTGCGGCGCATCATCGAGCGCGTTCATGCGCGAGGCACGACCGTGATCCAGGTCACGCACGCCATGGGTGACGCCGCCACCTGCGATCAGATCGTCATGCTGGACGACGGGCGCGTCCTTCTGGAGGGGACGCCCGAGGAGGTCTTCGTGCCCGAGCATGCGGAGCTGCTGCGCGCAAGCGGGTTGGGCCTTCCCGACGCGCTCGCGTGGGCGCTGCGTCTGGCGGCGGACGGCGTCGAGTGCGGTGGGCGCCCGCTCACGCTCGAGCAGCTGGCCGACGGGATTTCCGCACGGCTCGGGGCGGCGTCGGCAGAGGGGGCGTCCCATGGCCTTTAGGATCACGATGGGTCGCTACGTGCCTGCCGACTCGCCGCTCCACCGCCTCGACCCGCGCACGAAGATCGTCTGCGGGCTGGCGCTCATGGTGTCGGTCTTCTTCATCGCCACGCCCGTGCAGCTCGTCTTTGGCTGGGTGGTGGCGCTCTCGCTCGTGCTGCTCTCCCGCGTCCCCGCGACCAAGGTGCTCGCCTCCATCAGTCCGCTCGTCGTGGCGCTCTCGGTGCTCGCCGTCTTCAACCTGCTGCTCGTTCGGACCGGCGACCCCCTGGTGTCCGCGGGGCCGCTGCTGGTGACCACCGGCGGCCTCTGGGTGGCCATCAACTACTCGCTGCGCCTGGTCGTGGCGGTCATCGCCGCCACGCTCATCCTGCTCACGACCACGCCGACCCAGCTCACCGATGCCTTCGATGCGCTGCTCGCGCCGCTTGCCCACGTCGGGTTGCCCGCCCACGAGCTTGCCATGGTGTTCTCGCTCATGCTGCGGTTCATTCCGACCCTTGCCGACGAGGCGTCCGCCATCCTCGACGCGCAGACCGCACGGGGCGGCGCGCTCGCCGAGGGCTCGATCGCCCGGAGGATACGTGCGGTGGTGCCGGTGCTCGTGGCGCTTCTGGCCAGCAGCCTGCGGCACGCCAACGGCCTCTCGCGCGCCCTCGACGCGCGCTGCTATGAGGGCGGGGCGACCCGCAGCCACTGGCACCCGCTCGCGCTGCATGCCCGCGACGCCGTGGCCGCACTGCTCACCTGCGCCTATCTGGTCGCGCTGCTCGCCCTGCGCTGAGAGGGTCGACCCTGTCCGGGTCCCATCCGCCTGGCACGCACCCCCGCACGGCGCCGCGCTGGGGCGAGTGCCGCCGCACGCCTGTGCTTCGCGAAGGCACGGGAGCGACACGCGTGACGCAGGTGATGTGTCTCGCGTATACTGAGAGGCCACCACACCAAGCAGAGGACAATCACATCACACACGGGGAGCGTGAGCCACAGCATGACTGGAGACGATCGAGAACGCACGGAGCTTGCCTGGCGGATGCGCCAGATCGTGGGCGAGGACAACGTGCTGACTGACGAGCCCATGAGTGCGCACACCACCTTCGAGATCGGGGGTCCGGCCGACCTGTTCGTCATCCCAGAGAGCACCGACGAGGTGCGTGCGGTCATCGCTGCCTGTCGCGAGGCGGACGTGCCGTACTTTGTGCTGGGCAACGGCTCCGACCTGCTGGTGTCGGATGACGGCTACCGCGGTGTCATCATCGGCCTCTCCGACGCCTTCACCAACGTCTCCATCGATGGCCTCGAGATGACCTGCCAGGCGGGCGTCTCCCTGCGCGAGGCCTCCGAGATGGCCTGCGAACTGGGGCTGACCGGTCTGGAGTTCGCCTGCGGGATCCCGGGGAGCATCGGTGGCGCGTGCTTCATGAACGCGGGCGCCTACGACGGGTGCATCGCCGACGTGCTCAAGAGCGTCCGGGCCATCATGCCCGACGGGAGCGTCGAGACCATCGGGGTCGAGGACCTCGCGCTGGGCTACCGTGCCAGCCGCATCCGCGACGAGGGCCTGCTGGTGCTCACGGCCACCTTCCGGTTGCGCAAAGGCGACAGCGAGGCCATCCGTGCCCGCATGGACGAGCTTGCGCACCGTCGTCGCGCCAAGCAGCCGCTCGACCGGCCGAGCGCCGGCTCCACCTTCAAGCGTCCCGAGGGCCACTTTGCCGGTAAGCTCATCTCCGACGCGGGACTGCAGGGGTATCAGGTGGGCGGTGCCGCCGTCTCGAAGAAGCACGCGGGCTTTGTGGTCAACCTGGGCGGTGCCACCGCCGCCGACGTCCGAGCGGTGATCACGCACGTGCAGGACGAGGTCGAGCGGCAGTTCGGCGTGCGCCTCGAGCCGGAGGTGCGCTTCTTGGACTAGGGCCTGCGGCCTCGGACTTGCGGGCTAGGTCCTGCGGCTTCGGGGACTCGCCTTTTGATCGAGCCTACGGCTCGTCGAGCACGACGTGTGCCGAGAACAAGTCGCCCACCAGGTTCGTGAGCGTGTCGAGCTCTGCCGGGGCGTCGGTCATGACGGCCACCACATAGGTGTGCGAGCCCTCCTCCACGATGCCGGCATCGACGGTCGCCGCATATTCGTCACCGTCGTCGAGTGGATACCAGCCCGCCTTGGTGATGGTGTGGCAGTCGTCGTCCAGGCCCTCTCGCAGCGGGGACTCGTTTCGGCGCTCGAACAGCTTGAGGAGCTTTCGCGCGCGCTTGCTGTCGCCGGTGAGGTAGGGGTAGGCGTGTTCCCACAGCAGGGCGAGCTGGTGGGCGGTGAGGTCGGGGTAGTGCTCGTGGGCGAACCGCCGGTAGTCGTCACTGCCCTTCTTGACGGCGCCCGCGTCCGCCGCCCACGAGGCGAACGCCCTCCCATCGCATAGGTCGCACAACTCCAGGTACGCTTCGTTGTCCGACTCGACGATGGTCGGCTTGGCAAGGCTCCAGACCTGCTTGACCGAGCCACTCCTCTTGGCGGCTGTGCCCTGGAAGAGCGAGACCACATAGGGTCCCTTGATGCTGCTGGCGGGGTAGAAGGGCTCGTCGGCGTTGTAGCTCAGCTCGGCTCCGCTCTCAAGGTCGACGATGACGACGGCCAACCTCCTGCCCGTCTTCTCAAAGGCCGCGGCACGCTTGCGGAAGGCCTTGAGGTCCGCCTTGTCCACCTCGTGTGCCACGCCGGTGATGACGATGTCGTGCGCCAGCCGCTTGTGCCCGAAGGTCTGCTCCTCGATGACCGCCGGCTCGTCGTGGGCGTCCTGCCCCTCGTTCGCCTCGTCCTTGCCGCTCAGGCTCGCATCGTCTGCTGCCACGCCGCCGGCAAGCTCCGCAGACGAGGCGTCTGCCTGGTGCACGAGGGAGGCGGACCAGGCGGAGATGGGTGCGGCGAGCAGCGCACAGGTGAGCGAGACCTCGACGAAGTATGGCGGGAACAGCGGCTCTGACACGACGGCTCGCTAGTTTCTGAGCGAGTTCAGCGGCGCGGGGAAGCGTCCGCCACGGTGTGCCAGGACCTCTCCCGCGAAGGGGCTGATGGGCATGACCGGCGCGGTGCCGAGCAGGCCCCCGAAGACGAGCGTGTCGCCCACGTCGTGGCCGATGGCGGGGATGACGCGCACGGCGGTGGTCTTGGCGTTGATCACCCCGATGGCCATCTCGTCGGCGACGAGCCCGGCGATGGTCTCCGCCGTGGTCTCTCCCGGCACGGCGATCATGTCGAGTCCGACCGAGCAGACGCTGGTCATGGCCTCGAGCTTCTCGAGGGTGAGCGCGCCCTCCTCGGTGGCGCGGATCATGCCCGCGTCCTCGGAGACGGGGATGAAGGCGCCCGAGAGGCCGCCCACGCTGGAGCTCGCCATGACGCCGCCCTTCTTGACGGCATCGTTGAGCAGCGCCAGCGCGCAGGTGGTGCCGGGCCCTCCGGTGCGTCCCACGCCGATGATCTCCAGGATCTCCGCCACGGAGTCTCCGGCGGCGGGGGTCGGCGCCAGCGAGAGGTCCACGATGCCCTTCGCCACGCCCAGGCGCTTGCTGGCCTCGCGGCTCATCAGCTCGCCTGCGCGGGTGATCTTGAAGGCGGTCTCCTTGATCTTCTCGGCCACCTCCATGAGGCTCGCCTCGCGGGGCAGCTGGCGCAGGGCCGCCGCCATGACGCCCGGACCGGAGACGCCCACGTTGATGACGGCGTCGGCCTCTCCCGAGCCATGGATCGCCCCCGCCATGAAGGGGGAGTCCTCCACCATGTTGGCAAAGACGACGAGTTTGGCCGCGCCGCAGCAGTCGCGCTCGGTTGTGGCTTGGGCGGTCTGGACGATGGTCGTCGCCATGAGCATGACGGCGTCCATGTTGATGCCGGCCCGCGTGGAGGCGACGTTCACGCTGCTGCAGACGCGCTCCGTGGTGGCGAGCGCCTCGGGGATGGCGGCGATGAGCCGCCGGTCGGCGCTGCCCATGCCCTTCTGCACCAGAGCGGAGAAGCCGCCGAGAAAGTCGATCCCCAAGGTCTCCGCGGCGCGGTCGAGCGCGTGGGCCAGTGGGGTGAGGTCCTGGTCGGGGCAGGCGGCCGCGATCTGCGCGATGGGCGTGACGGACACGCGCTTGTTGGCGATGGGGATCCCGTACTCGCGCTCCAGCTGCTCGGCGACCTCCACGAGGCGCTCGGCGGTGGAGGTGACGTGATCGTAGACCTTGGCGCACATGCGCTCCAGCCGCTCGTCCGCACAGGGGGCAAGCGAGATGCCCAAGGTGATGGTGCGCAGGTCGAGGTTCTGCTGGGAGACCATGCTCAGGGTCTCGGCGACCTCCTCGGGGGTGATGGCCATCTCGCACGTCCTTGTCTCGTGGGTGGGATGCCCTCCCATTATGCACGACTCGCCGGCTCAGGTGGCCGAGACGGGTCGCGCGCGTCAGACGGTGCCAAAGGCGTAGGTGATCCTGCGTCTGAAGGGGCGCTCGGGCGTGAAGACCGGCTGGGCGAACTTCTTGTGATGGATGGCATCGGGGTAGAACTGTGGCTCCAGCGCGATGCCGGCGCGCGAGCCATAGCGCGCACCTCCCTTTGCCCAGACCACGTCGAGGGCGGCGGGGACGTAGACCTGCAGGCCGCAGGCGTCGGTCGACAGCACCATCGAGATGCCGCTGCGCTCGCCCTCAAGCCGCGCGGCCTCGGCGAGCTTGCCCCGGTTGTCGAGGCAGACGTTGCCATCGAGGTCGCAAGGCGGATCTCCCAGGGCGTCGGCGACGCGCCGAAGGTCGCGGAAGTCGAGCGGCGTCCCTGCCACGGGCGCGACCTCGCCCGTGGGAAGGTGGTCCTGCAGGGGCGTGTAGGTGTTAGCGGCGAGCCGGAGCCGATGGTCGAGCACGCTGCCCGAGGCGTGCCCATTGAGGTTCCAGTAGGTGTGGGTGGTCAGGTTGGCGAGCGTCGGCTGCGATGGGTCGGCCTCAAAGCGAAGGGACAGCTCGTTGGCCTCGGTGAGCCGGTAGGTCACCCGAGCGCGCACCTGCCCGGGGAACCCCTGGTCGCCCGCGCGGCTCACCAGCTCGAAGGTGACTGACGAGTCCGTCTCGTCGATGACATGCCACAGTCGTGTGGACCAGCGATGGGGACCGCTGTGCAGGTTGTGGGGGCCGTCGTTGGCGGCAAGCCGGCAGCTCATGCCGCCCACCTCGAAGCGTGCGCCGGCGATGCGGTTGGCACAGCGCCCGATGATGGCGCCCAGCCACCACTCGTCGCTCAGGTAGCCGGCGCTCCCCGCGTAGCCGAGCGTGACGTCGGGGAAGCTCCCGCGCCCGTCGGGGACCTGGCAGAGCACCAGCGAAGCTCCCAGGTCGGTGACGCCGACGAGCATGCCAGCGTCATTGGCGAGCAGATGAAGGCGCACGTCCTGTCCCGACGGGGTAGTGCCAAAGGGGCGGATGGTCTTCTCCACGGTCCTCTCCTGCCTGTCGCACGTGGGCCCCGAGTGGGGTGGCCGCTTCCCACTGTACGTGGTGCCAAGGGGATCCCCCTGCAGGATTGGCGGCGATTTCGGCGAGGATGCCGGGCGGGGCCGGGTTGCGGCGCCCGCGGCTCGCTCGTCCGCCCGCTCGCCCCGCGCCCCGCGAATTCGCAGCGAGGTGCGACAGGCCCAAAACCCTGTCGCAAACGGCGCAAGTGGGCCAAGAAACTTGCTATGATTTTTTCGGCATCCACGTGCGTGGTGCCCTGTCGTTCGAGGGAGCCTTCCATGTTGTTCGTTGGCGTCGATCTTGGTACCACCACCTGCACGTTGCTGCTCATGGACGAGACGGGTGATGTCAAACGAACCGTCGTGAAGGCCTACCCGCTCTTCTTCCCGCAACCGGGATGGTGCGAGCAGGATCCGTCGGTGTGGTGGGAGGCCGTCCGCACGGGCATCCGCGAGCTGGTGCGCGATCTCGACACGAGCCAGGTCGCCGGCATCGGCGTCGCGGGGCAGATGCACGCCCTCGTGGCCCTCGACAGCACGGACGCGACGATCTGTCCGGCCATCCTCTGGAACGACAACCGCGCCCAGTTCCAGAGCGACTATCTCAACAACGAGCTCGGCAGGCGGTGGCTCTCGGCAAAGACGGGCAACGTCTCCTATGCGGGCTTCACGGCACCGAAGCTCATGTGGCTGCGCGAGGAGGAGCCGCAGATCTTCTCGCGCATCGACAAGCTCATGTTGCCCAAGGACTACATCAACTACCGTCTCACGCACGTCCACTCCACCGACTGCTCGGACGCGTCGGGCACGCTGCTGTTCGACGTGCGGCAGCGCGCGTGGTCGCCGGCCATGCTCTCCACCTGCGGCCTGCGCGCCGACCAGCTGCCCGCGGTGCACGAGAGCGCCGAGCCCATTGGGACCCTGCTGCCCGAGGTGGCGTCCGACCTGGGCCTGCCGGAGGGCGTGATCGTCTGCGCCGGTGCGAGCAACAACGCCGCCGCTGCCATCGGCACCGACACGGTGGGCACGGGCCACTGCAACATCCGCATCGGCACCTCGGGCACGATCCTGGTGAGCAACGACAGCTTCATGGTCGACGAGCACAACGCCCTGCACAGCTTCTGCCATGCGGATGGCACCTACCACTTCCTGGGCTGCATGCTCTCGGCCTCCGCGAGCAGCCGCTGGTGGACGAACGACATCCTGAGAAGCCACGACTACGAGGGGGAGGAGGGCCGCATCGACCGCTCGCGGCTCGGTCGCAACACCGTGTTCTTCCTGCCCTACCTCATGGGGGAGCGCAGCCCCTACAACGACCCCAACGCCCGTGGCGCGTTCATCGGCATGCACCTGCACACCTCGCGTGCGGACATGACCCTGGCGGTGCTGGAGGGGGTCGCCTTTGCGATGCGGGACTGCCTGGACGTGGCGCGTTCCGAGGAGATCCGGGTCACGGGGTCGACCATCAGCGGCACGACGGTCACGCCCCTCTGGAAGCAGATCTTCGCCAACGTGCTGGGCCTCTCGCTCATCACCACGGAGGTGCCCGACGTGACCGGCTTTGGGGCCGCCATCCTGGCCTGCGTGGCCTGTGGCGCGTGGCCCGACGTGCGCTCCTGTTCGAACGCGCTGGTCAACACGGCCGACCTCATCGAGCCAGACCGCTGGATGACCTCGCTCTACCAGGAGCGCTACGACACCTGGCATCAGCTCTACCCGGCGCTGCGCCCCAAGTTCGGACGCATGCGCTAGGAGGCAGGAGGCGTATGTCGGCGCCCATCCCACATTGTCGCGTGACGGGCGAGCGCGGACGTAGACGAACCTCCAGCGCAAGCGCAGCTAGGAGCAGGTGCAATCCGCAACTGTGATGCCCTTGTGGTGGGCTTGAACGTCCCTCCTTTCTTTCTCATAATGTGCAAAAATGCTCAGATTGAGAATTACTGCACATAGTGAGAAGGAATGACCATGGCACTGACCAAGACGCCGCCTACGCCGCTCGCCACGCCCCGCGTGGACCGTCGCACGGCGCGCACGCGCAAGGCGCTACGCGACGCGCTCGCCGCCGAGATCGTCACCTCCGGGGACCTTTCGCAGGTGACCGTGACCGCGGTGGCGGACCGCGCCGGCGTGACCCGCCGCACCTTCTACTCCCACTACCGCGACATCCCCGACCTCGTCGAGCACATCGAGGACGATGCGGTGGCGGAGCTCGGCACCCTCGTGCGCGAGGTCGCCCAGGTGACGCTGCCCGAGCTGGAGCAGGCTATCAACCGCTTCGAGCCTTGCCCGCGCTCGGTGGAGGTGCTCACCTACTTCCAGACCGAGGGCACCCACCTTGTGCCGCTTTTGGGTGAGGGGGGAGACCCCGCCTTCGCCGAGAAGCTGAAGGACATGGTCCGCGAGGTCGTGATGGAGCGCGCCCTGCACGGGTTCGCGCCGCAGGCGCTGGCACTCTTCGACTACTACCTCACCTTCGTGATCTCGGCGGAGGTGGGGGTGCTCGTGCGTTGGCTCACCTGCGGCATGGTGGAGCCACCCGAGATCATGGCGCGCATGATGTGTGCGCTCATGTTCGTGCGTCCCGGCGACCTCTATGGCCGCCCCATCGAATTCGACATCCCCGCGCTGGCGGCCCGCGCCATCGCCCTGCAGAAGGAGTTTGCCGATGTCCGCTAGGTATGACGCGACCCACAAGGCCCAGGCGCAAGCCCGCCGCCCCATCGACCTGATGGCCAACGGGGCGGAGCTGCGCCCCCGCACGCCCGTCGACCTCAGTCATGCGCAGT
Source organism: Atopobiaceae bacterium (assembly GCA_040268355.1). Lineage (GTDB taxonomy): Bacteria > Actinomycetota > Coriobacteriia > Coriobacteriales > Atopobiaceae > UBA1367. The sequence goes on from JAWRIT010000087.1 coordinate 17,868, forward strand.
TGCGGCTGGGCATCGACGTCGGCTCGACGACGGTCAAGCTGGCCGTCATCGACGACCACGGTAACCTCGTCTACGCCAACTACGAGCGTCACCACACCGACGTCCGCGCGACGGCGCGCGACCTGTTCGCCAAGGCGCGCGAGGTCGTGGGTGACGTCCCCATGCGCGCGGCGATCACCGGGTCGGGCGGCATGCTGCTCGCCACCTGGTTGGAGCTCGAGTTCGTGCAGGAGGTCATCGCCTCCAAGCGTGCGGTTGAGACGCTCATCCCCAAGACCGACTGCGCCATCGAGCTCGGTGGCGAGGACGCCAAGATCATCTACTTCGACAACGGCATCGAGCAGCGCATGAACGGCACCTGCGCCGGCGGCACGGGCGCCTTCATCGACCAGATGGCCTCGCTGCTCAAGACCGACGCCACCGGCCTCAACGAGCTGGCCAAGGGCTACAACCACATCTATCCCATCGCCAGCCGCTGCGGCGTCTTTGCCAAGTCCGACGTGCAGCCGCTGCTCAACGAGGGTGCCGCACCGGCCGACATCGCCGCCTCCATCTTCCAGGCGGTGGCGAACCAGACGGTCTCGGGCCTCGCCTGCGGGCATCCCATCCGTGGCTACGTCGCCTTTTTGGGCGGGCCCCTGCAGTACCTCTCCGAGCTGCGCGAGCGCTTCTACGAGACGCTCGACCTCGACGAGGAGCACCGGATCGTCCCCACCAACGCGCACCTCTTCGTGGCCACCGGCGCGGCGCTCGCCGGCGAGTCGGACCATCAGGTGAGCCTGGGCGAGGTCATCTCCTCGCTCGAGAACCTGCGCGGCACGCAGGGCTCGGAGGTCGCCCGGCTCGACGCGCTCTTCGCGAGCGAGGACGACTACCACAGCTTCAAGGCGCGCCACGACCGCGAGGTCGTGCCCAAGGGCCGGCTCGAGGACTACCACGGTCGCGTGTTCATCGGCATCGACGCCGGCTCCACCACCATGAAGGCCGCCGTCGTGGGCGAGGGCGGCGAGCTGCTCTACACCTGGTACGACGTCAACAACGGCGACGTGCTCGGCACGGCCCGCCGCATCATGGACGACATCTTCGACCGTCTGCCCGAGGACTGCACCATCGGGCACGTGACCACCACCGGCTACGGCGAGCAGATCCTCATCGAGGCGCTGCGGGCCGACTCCGGCGAGATCGAGACGGTGGCGCACCTGCGGGGCGCCCAGGCCTTCGTGCCCGACGTCGAGTTCATCCTGGACATCGGCGGACAGGACATGAAGTGCTTGCAGGTGAAGGACGGCGTCATCGAGCACATCATGCTCAACGAGGCGTGCTCGAGCGGCTGCGGCTCCTTCGTGGCGAGCTTCGCCGACTCCATGGGCATGAGCGTGCAGGAGTTCGCGCAGGCAGCCGTCTCTGGCACCGCCCCGGTCGATCTGGGCAGCCGCTGCACCGTCTTCATGAACTCGCGCGTCAAGCAGGCCCAGAAGGAGGGCGCGACCATCGGCGACGTGGCCGCGGGCCTGTCCTACTCGGTCATCAAGAACGCCCTGTTCAAGGTCATCAAGCTGCGCGACTACAACGAGATCGGCTCCGACGTGGTGGTGCAGGGCGGCACCTTCATGAGCGACGCCACCCTGCGCGCCTTCGAGCTGCTGACCGGGCGCGACGTCATCCGTCCGGACATCGCCGGAACCATGGGGGCCTACGGGGCGGCGCTGCTCGCGCGCGACCGTGCGGGGGAGCAGGGCACCTCCACGCTGCTCACGCGCGAGGAGATCGACAACCTGCAGGTGAGGCAGCGTCAGGTCCACTGCGGCCTCTGCTCGAACAACTGCCTGCTCACCATCAACGACTTCGGGGGCGGGCGACGCTTCGTCACCGGCAACCGCTGCGAGCGGGGCGCGGGCCGACAGCGCTCGGCCGAGGAGCAGGCGCCGAACCTCTACCAGTTCAAGACCAAGCTGCTCTTCGAGCGCGAGGGCCTGAGTCCCGAAGACGCCCCGCGCGGCACCGTCGGCATCCCCCGCGCGCTCAACATGTACGAGAACTACCCCTTCTGGCACGCGTTCTTCACCAAGCTGGGCTTCTCGGTGGTGCTCTCGGACCAGACGAGCAAGACGACCTACGAGGCGGGCATCGAGTCCATGCCCTCCGAGTCGGTGTGCTATCCGGCCAAGCTCTCCCACGGCCACCTCATGAACCTGCTGGAGAAGGATCCGGACTTCATCTGGATGCCCTGCATCCGTTGGGAGCGCACCGAGGACGACACCACCACCAACCACTACAACTGCCCGATCGTCATGAGCTACCCGCAGACGCTCGAGCTCAACGTGGACGAGCTGTCCGAGCGGCACGTGGAGTACCTGGCGCCCTTCCTGCCCTACGACAACAAGCGCGAGCTCAAGCGCCGGCTCTACGAGGTGGTCTCCGTCCAGCGCGAGGCCGACGCGAGAAAAGGCAAGGGCCGCTTCTTGGGCGAGCACATCACGCGCACCGAGATCGACGCCGCCGTCAACGCCGCTTGGGAGGCCGACGAGGAGTTCAAGGAGCAGATGCGCCGGCGCGGCGACGAGGTCCTGGACTGGATCGAGCGCACCGGGCGCCACGGCATCGTGCTGGCGGGCCGTCCGTACCACAACGACCCCGAGATCAACCACGCCATCCCCGAGCTGCTCTCCGGCTTTGGCTACGCGGTGCTCACCGAGGACTCGGTGGCCCACAAGGTCATGCCCGAGCGTCCCATCCGCGTCGTGGACCAGTGGATGTACCACGCGCGCCTCTACCGCGCCGCCCGCTTCGTGGCCATGCGCAACGACCTCGACCTGATCCAGCTCAACAGCTTCGGCTGCGGCCTGGACGCCCTGACCACCGACCAGGTGCAGGAGATCCTGGAGGCCAGCGGCAAGATCTACACGGTGCTCAAGATCGACGAGGTCTCCAACCTGGGTGCGGCGCGCATCCGCGTGCGCTCGCTCATGGCCGCCCTCACCGAGCAGCGTCACGAGCTTGAGCGCGCCACGGCGGCGGGCGTCGCGCGCGAGGAGGAGCCGGTGGGCGTCCGCCGTGCGGACGGCTCGCTGGAGCGCGCCCGCGCGACGGACCTCTCGCGGCGCACGCCGGTGTACCGCCGCGCTACCAGCACGGCCTTCGAGAAGGTGCGCTACACCAAGGAGATGCAGCAGGAGGGCTACACGATCCTCTGCCCGCAGATGTCGCCCATCCACTTCGAGCTCGTCGAGCCGGTGCTGCGCGCCGCAGGCTACAACGTGGTGCTGCTGCCCTCGGTCGACCACGGCGCGGTGGACACCGGCCTCAGGTACGTGAACAACGACATCTGCTACCCGTCCATCCTGGTGTGCGGCCAGCTGCTCGAGGCCGTCCTCTCCGGCGAGTACGACCTCACGCGCACGGCGGTGCTCATCTCGCAGACGGGAGGCGGCTGCCGCGCGACCAACTACATCGCGCTCATCCGCAAGGCGCTGCGCGACGCGGGGCACCCCGAGGTGCCGGTCGTCTCGCTCACCATGGCGGGCGGCCTGGACGAGAGCAACTCCGGCTTCAGCCTGGCCAAGCCCGGCGTGCTCATGCACGCCCTCTACGCGCTTATCTACGGCGACCTCATCATGCAGCTGCTCTACCGCACGCGTCCCTACGAGACGGAGGCCGGCTCCGCTGAGCGCCTGTACGGGGCCTTCATGCGTCGGGCACGCACGCACATCGCCACCATGGGGCGTCGTGCGTTCAACCGGCTCTGCCAGGACACCGTGGACGCCTTCGAGCGGCTCCCGCTGACTAACGACCGCAGCAAGCCGCGCGTGGGCGTGGTGGGCGAGATCCTGGTCAAGTTCCATCCGACCGCCAACAACGAGCTGATCAAGGTCATCGAGGAGGAGGGCTGCGAGGCCAACGTGCCGGGACTGCTCGACTTCTTCACGATGGCCATGTCGCACGACGTCAACATGGCAAACGAGCTGGGTAGCTCGATCGGCAAGCAGGCGTTCGGGCATGCCGCGGTCGCGCTGGTCGAGCAGGTGCGCGCGCCGCTCAACCGCATGCTGGCCAAGAGCTCGCGCTTCGAGCCCTATCCGTCGATCTTCGATCTCGCCAAGAAGGCCCAGCAGGTGCTGTCGTTGTGCAACAACATGGGCGAGGGTTGGCTGCTCACCGCAGAGATGATCGAGCTCATCGAGACGGGCACGCCCAATGTTGCCTGCGTGCAGCCCTTCGCCTGCCTGCCCAACCACGTGGTGGGCAAGTCGGTGATCAAGCGCCTGCGCCAGATGCACCCCGAGAGCAACATCGTGGCCGTGGACTACGACCCGGGCGCCTCCGAGGTCAACCAGCTCAACCGCATCAAGCTGATGATCAGCGTGGCCAAGGAGAACCTGCGCGAGGGCGGCTCCTTCCTGCTGGAAGGTGATGACATCGACGCGCGCGGCGAGACCGCGGGCCCGATCCGCCTCTCGCCGGACCAGCTGGCGCAGATCGAGCGTGCCCGTGAGCGCGCTGGCGTACGCTAGGGAACAGGAAGAGGAGGAGGTTCTGACGATGGACGTCCTGGTCCTCGCGCTCACCGTGTCGGTCCTGCCGGTGCTGGCCTTCGTGGCCGACCGGGTCGCCTCCATGAACCTCAGCGAGCGACACCACTTCCACCATGACACCTACAGCATCTCGATGGTGGTCCTGGGCACCATCGGAGCGGTGATGGCCTTCATGGGGGTGCTGGGGCTGCTCACGGGCTGGCTCTGCCACCTGGGCGTCTTTGCCGCCGACCCACGTGTGCCGCTCGCCTTCTTCACCGCGTTCCAGCTGACGCTGCTCGTGATGCGCCAGGCGGTGGGTCGCTACCAGGTGATGACCTACGACGACCGACTGCTGGTGCGCCCCGCCTTCGGGCCCACACAGGAGCTCGCCTACGATGACATCTCCCGCATGCAGCTGCGGGAGCCCTGGTGGGGCGGCTCCGTGCGCGACCTGTTCGTCGAGACGCGTGACGGGGGCAGCGCAAAGGTCTGGGGCCTGATCGACGTCGACCAGATTCTCGTGCGCATCGACCACTTCGACCTCTTGGAGGCCTAACGACCTCGGTCCCAGGCGAGATGCGGCCGGTGGGGACGGACAGAGGGCCCCACCCCCAGCGCCAGCCCAGAAGATCCCAAACGAAGCCGCCCCCACCTCCTGGCACGAGAGGTGGGGGCGGCTTCGTCCGCACGCGACAGGCGCGCGCTACCGGGCGCACGCTACCATTCGTGGGTGGCAAAGACGCGCTCGTCCTGCCACAGGGTCAGCGTGCCGGAGGAGAGCGTCTGGGGCACGTCGATGAGCCGTTGGTTCGACGAGCCTCGGAAGCGCAGGGTGATGTCGTGCAGCTCCTGCACGTAGCGCCCGTCCACCAGCACGTCGACGAGGCCAAGCAGCTCGGGCGTGTCCGGCGTGCAGGCGCGGCTGGGACCCTCCGTCAGTTCCTCCCAGGTGAAGCCCGAGTAGACCCAGAGTCCCTTGTCGGGGCACTCATGGCGCAGACGGCGCAGGAAGGGGAGCAGGGCCTGCTGGTTCTCCGGCTCCAGGGGCTCGCCTCCCAAGACGGTGAGCCCGGCGACGTAGGGTGGCTCCAGGCTGGCGATGAGGGCGTCCTCCACCTCGCGGGTGAAGGGCTCGCCCACGCCAAAGCTCCAGGCGCCCCGGTTGAAGCAGCCGGGGCAGCGGTGGCGGCACCCCGAGACGAAGAGCGACGTGCGCACGCCCACGCCATTGGCGATGTCGCAGTATTTGATCTCAGCGTAGTTCATGGTCGAGGCCATCCTCAGCAGACGTTGGCTCGCTCGGGTCCACGGGGGCGGGCGAGGGGACGAGTCCCCTCATTGGGTCCCTGTGGTGCGAGACGATGGAGTCCCCGCCCTCCCTGAGCGTTCCGACACGTTCTGGTGCGTGCAGAGCTCGCTCAGCGGGAGCGCGGGGGCCTCACGTGCGGGCACGCAAAGGCTTACAAGTGCAGCACGCGGTCCTTGATCTCCTGCGTGCGGCCCTGGTTCCAGTACTGGGTGCCGATGTAGCCGCAGGTGCGTCGGGCCACGTTCATCTTGTTCTGGTCGCGGTTGCCGCAGTTGGGGCACTCCCACACCAGCTTGCCGTCGTCCTCTACGATCTGGATCTCGCCGTCGTAACCGCAGCACTGGCAGTAGTCGCTCTTGGTGTTCAGCTCGGCGTACATGATGTGGTCGTAGATGTATTGCATGACGCTGACGACGGCCTCGAGGTTATCCTGCATGTTAGGCACCTCGATGTAGGAGATGGCCCCGCCGGGGGAGAGGCGCTGGAAGGCGCTCTCGAAGTCCAGCTTGGTGAAGGCGTCGATCTCCTCGGTCACGTGCACGTGGTAGCTGTTGGTGATGTAGCCCTTGTCCGTGATGCCCGGCACGATCCCAAAGCGGCGCTGCAGGCTCTTGGCGAACTTGTAGGTGACCGACTCGATGGGCGTGCCGTAGACGGAGTAGTCGATGTCCTCCGCCGCCTTCCACTCGCCGCACTTGTCGTTCATGTGCTGCATGACGGCGAACGCGAACTCGGTGGCCTTGGGGTCGGTGTGGCTGAGCCCGGTCATGTGCTTGACGCACTCGTAGAGGCCCGCGTATCCCAGGCTGATGGTGGAGTAGCCACCGTAGAGCAGCTTGTCGATGGTCTCGCCCTTGTCCAGGCGCGCGAGGGCCCCGTACTGCCACAGGATCGGCGCGGCGTCGGAGAGGGTGCCCTTCAGGCGCTCGTGACGGCAGCGCAGGGCGCGGTGGCAGAGGTCCAGGCGCTCGTCGAAGATCTCCCAGAAGCGCTGCATGTCCCCTGCGGAGGAGAGCGCGACGTCGGGCAGGTTGATGGTCACGACGCCCTGGTTGAAGCGGCCGTAGTACTTGGGCTTGCCCGGCTCGTAGTTGCCGGCCTTCGCCACGTTGTCGTAGCCATTGCCCGAGCGGTCGGGCGTCAGGAAGCTGCGGCAGCCCATGCAGGTGTAGGTGTCGCCGTTGCCCTCGGTCTCGCCGGCGGAGAGCTTGTACTCCTTCATCTTCTTTTCGGAGATGTAGTCGGGCACCAGGCGCTTGGCGGTGCACTTGGCGGCCAGCTTGGTGAGGTAGAAGTAGGGCGTGCCCTCGGTCAGGTTGTCGGGCTCCAGCACGTAGATGAGCTTGGGGAAGGCCGGCGTGATCCAGACGCCCTTCTCGTTCTTGACGCCCTGGTGGCGCTGCCGAAGCATCTCCTCGATGATGAGGGCGAGGTCGGCCTTCTCCTGGGGGGTGCGGGCCTCGTTGAGGTACATGAACACCGTGATGAACGGCGCCTGGCCATTGGTGGTCATGAGCGTGACGACCTGGTACTGGATGGTCTGCACGCCGCGGGCGACCTCCTCGCGCAGGCGCTTCTCCACCATGGTCTCGATCTGCTCCTTGGTGGCGGAAAAGCCGACGGCCTCCATCTCGGCGTAGACGGAGCGGCGGATCTTCTTGCGGGAGACGTCCACGAAGGGCGCGAGGTGCGTGAGGCTGATGGACTGCCCGCCATACTGGGTGGAGGCGACCTGCGCGATGATCTGCGTGGCGATGTTGCAAGCGGTGGAGAAGCTGTGCGGCTTCTCGATGAGCGTGCCGGAGATGACGGTGCCGTTCTGCAGCATGTCCTCGAGGTTCACGAGGTCGCAGTTGTGCATGTGCTGCGCGAAGTAGTCGGCGTCGTGGAAGTGGATGACGCCCTGCTCGTGCGCGTCGACCACCTCTGAGGGCAGCAGCGCGCGCATGGTGAGGTCACGGGAGACCTCGCCGGCCATGTAGTCGCGCTGGACGGAGACCACCGTGGGATTCTTGTTGGAGTTCTCCTGCTTGACCTCCTCGTTCACGCACTCGATGAGCGAGAGGATCTTGTCGTCGGTGGTGTTCTTGTGGCGCTTCTTGTTCTGCTCGTAGCGGTAGATGATGTACTTGCGGGCCACCGAGAAGCGATCGAGGGCCATGAGCTGGTCCTCGACGAGGTCCTGGATCTCCTCGACCGAGACGGTGTGGCCGGCCTCCTTGCACTTGTCCTCCACGTTGAGCGCGGCGAAGCTGACCTCGCGCTCTCCGAGCCGCTCGTTGGCGGGGACCTCCTTGTTGGCCGCCTTGATGGCGTTCTCGATCTTTGAGAGGTCGAAGGTGACCTCGGAACCGTTTCGCTTGATGATCTTCACGGGCGTTCCCTCTTGTCTTTCCTCGGTGGTACGTGTCACTAAGCGACTACTATGCCACAACAACTTGTGTCGAATGGTGCTCACAAACACAAGATGTTGTTGAAATCATGCTCATTGTCTGTCGATAACTCCCGTCGGCGCAGGTACGTGAGGGGAGGTCAAAACACAAATCAAACTGAAATAATTTTGTGCCTGCCGTATGCCGGTCTGTCACGCACAGGGCGCACAAACGGTGGGCCGGCAGGTGAGGGCTGACACGGGGGAAGAGGGGC
>JAWRIT010000088.1:0-34060 GCA_040268355.1 Atopobiaceae bacterium
CCCATCACACGCGCCGAAAGGGCGCGTGGACGGTGGGGCGCTGGCCACGATCGGCCACGACCTCGCGCCCATCAGAGGAGACGCCGCACGAAGCCCCTATGGGCGAAGCTCCTATGTGACGGACCGCGCGCGCTCTTGAGCTTGCCGTTTCTCCTTGAGGAGTCCTCCCGCGAACCTACCATACCAACGGAGTTTGCTATAGCTAACTTATTGGTGTACGATGGTCCCGTCAGAAGTTAGTCAAAGCTTACTACAACGATCGAGGAGAAGAGAAGCATATGACACAGCTCGCCAGACAACGTCGTCCCCACCTCAGCGGGTTTCGGCTCGCCGTCGCCCCCAGCCTGTTCCTCATTGCGGCGTTCCTGGTCGTGTATGGCATGCTGACCGGATGCTCGTCCCAGGAGCAGCAGCTGTCCACCGAGCAGGCTGCGGCCAGCGAGCGCCCCGTCGTCCTGACGACCTTCACGGTGATCCAGGACATGGCCCAACAGGTCGCAGGCGACTACCTGGACGTCCAGTCCATCACGAAGCCGGGCGCGGAGATCCACGACTACGAGCCGACGCCGGAGGACATCGCCCGCGCGGCCGAGGTCGACCTGGTGCTTGACAACGGCCTGGGCCTCGAGCGCTGGTTCGACCGGTTCATGGCGGACTCGAACGCCCAACGCGTCGACCTCTCGGAGGGCGTCGAGCCGATGGAGATCGCCGAGGGCGAATACCAGGGCAACGCCAACCCCCATGCCTGGATGTCCCCACAAAACGGCCAGATCTACGTCGACAACATCGTGAGCGCCTTCTGCGAGCTCGATCCTGAGCACGCAGACGAGTACCGGAGCAACGGTGAGGCCTACAAGGCCCAGATCCAGGAGGTGGCGGACGAGCTTGAGAAGGGCCTCGCCGACCTGCCTCAGGACAAGCGCACGCTCGTGACCTGCGAGGGGGCGTTCTCCTACCTCTGCCGTGACGCCGGACTCGAAGAGGTCTACATCTGGCCCGTGAACGCCGAGAACGAGGGCACGCCCCAGCAGGTGGCGACAGTCATAGAGCGTGTGCGCGCCGCGGGGGTCGCCACCGCGTTCTGCGAGTCGACGGTGAGCCCCAAGGCCATGCAGCAGGTGGCGGACGAGGCGGGCGTGACGCTGCGCACCGATGCCGATCACGTGCTCTACGTGGACTCCCTCTCGCAGGACGACGGTCCCGTGCCCAGCTACCTGGAGCTTCTGAAGCATGACGTGCGCGTCATCGTCGAGGGGCTGACGGAGGAGGCGTCATGACGGCCACCTCAGGAATCGAGGTCACGGGAGTCTCGCTGCGCTATCCCCACACGTCCGTGCGCGCGCTCGAGGACGTGAGCCTCTCGCTTCCCCCCGGAAGCATGAGCGCGCTTCTGGGTGCCAACGGAGCGGGCAAGTCCACGCTCTTCAAGGTGCTCGTGGGCCTCATCAGGCCCCAACGGGGAAGCGTCCGCTACGACGGGCTCGACCTGCGTGAGGCGCTCCGTCGCGGAATGGTGGCCTATGTCGCGCAGCAAGACGGGATCGACGACAGCTTTCCCCTGAGCGTCGAGGACGTCGTCATGATGGGACGCTATGGCTACATGGGCCTCTCGCGGCGTCCCACGGACAAGGACCGCCACGCCGTCGACGCCGCCCTTGAGCGCGTCGGGCTCACGGAGCTTCGCCACCGGCAGGTCTCCCAGCTCTCCGGTGGGCAGTCCAAGCGGATGTTCGTGGCGCGTGGCATCGCGCAGGGCGCGCGCTTCATGCTGCTGGACGAGCCGTTCGCAGGGGTCGACAAGCGTTCCGAGTCGACGCTTCTGGCGCTTTTGGCGGAGCTCGCTCGCGAGGGCACGACCATGCTCGTCGCCGTCCATGACCTGAGGATGGCCGCCCGGGAGTTCGACCAGGCCATCCTGCTCGACCGATCGGTCGTCTGCCACGGGCCGGCGCACGAGGTTCTGGCCGTCGACCATGTGGCGCAGGCCTTCTGCGTCGATCGCGGCACCGCGCACGAGATGGTGGCGTGATGGCGTCGATCGATCCGGTCAGCCTGCTCTCCTACGCCTTCATGCAGCGCGCGCTCGTCACCGGCCTCGCCACGGCCCTGGTCTGCGGGGTCATCAGCTGCTACGTGATCCACATGGGCTGGTCGCTCATGGGAGACGCCATCTCCCATGCGGTGCTTCCCGGGGTCGTCATCTCCTACCTGCTGGGAGCCCCCTACGTGGTGGGGGCCCTGGCGGCGGCCCTTCTGGCCTGCGTGCTCATCGGTGGGGTCGGGAGAAGCCGCGTCATACGCTCGGACGCCTCCATGGGCATCGTGTTCACGACGCTCTTCTCCTTGGGCACCGTGCTGATATCCAAGGTCCCCAGCCAGGTCAACCTCTCCCACATCCTGTTCGGCAACCTGCTGGGCGTCACGCACGAGGACATGTGGCAGCTGCTCGTCCTGGGGGCGCTCGTCCTGGCAGTCGTCCTCGTACGGCGTCGCGACCTTGCCCTGCTCGCCTTCGACCCCACCCACGCCCAGGCGATAGGCCTCGCCCCACGTTCGCTCACGACGCTGCTGCTCGTCGCCCTTGCCGTGACGGTCGTGGTGTCCCTGCAGTCCGTGGGCATCATCCTCTCGGTCGCCATGCTCGTCACGCCAGGAGCGACGGCACGGATGCTCACCGACAGCATCTGGACCATGCTGTGGCTCTCCCCTGTCGTGGCCGCCGTGGCGGTCGTGCTGGGCATCTGGGCCAGCTACGTGGCGAACGCGTCCTCGGGCGGGATGATCGGCGTGGCCCTCGGGCTGGAATTCGCGGTTGCGTACGTCTTCGGCCCAAAGGGCGTGCTCCGGCGACGGACGCAAGCCTAGGACGACGGACCGGCACGATACGACCTTGGCGCCCCTTTCTCATGCAGGGACGTCAAGGTCGTGCGCCCGTCACGCGCGAGCGCGGCTCACCAAGGCCGCCCCGACCCTGCGTCACGGGCGAATGAAGCCAAAGGGATGCTCGGGGAGCACGTACTCCAGCAGGAACAGCTCCTGCTGCGGGATGCGTCCGACCCGGTTGCGCGTTCCGTCATCGGGGATGTCGCGCAGCGCCACCTGCACCTCGCCGCGGTAGTGCGCCAGACGGTCGTTGACCACCATGACGTCGCCCCGCCGCAGCATGCCCCCTGGCACCGTCCGCGCCGGAATGCCCCGGTCGCGGTAGGCGAGTCGCGGCATCGACGAGCGGAGCAGGTAGTCCGAGGCGTCCGTGCGCGTCGTATGGTCGAAACCCCACAGGGCGCGCTCCTCCTCGTCACCGACCCCCTCGTCAAGGTCGATGGAGAAGGTGACGCGCGTGGTGTCGACCGCCGCCATGCGCTCAAGCTCCTCCTGCGAGGCGAAGCAGTTGCCCACCAGCACGTCATCGACCAGACCGGTCGCCAGGAGGTGGCGCAGCTGCAGGTCGATGGGACGCGTCCGGTCGTCCTCACAGGTGGGAAGCCCTGCTGAGGAGACCTCCCAGGGCCCAAAGCTGTCCCGCTCGTGGCTCGAGACGAAGGCCGCGACGGACAGCCCCATGCCGCGATACCTGCGCGAGAGCTCCTCGAAGCGCTCCTTTCCCAGGCCGGTGAAGCGCTGGGGGAAGAAGTTGTGACAGACGCACATGTTGCGCGGATCGGCACCGCGCTCGATCATGAGGTCGAGCGCGAAGTTCGAGCTGGCATTGTATTGGATCATGATGCCCTCGGGGTTGCGCGTGATCTGGATGTCGCCCCGATCGTCGAAGTGCCCGTCCAGCCGAATGACATCGACCCCCATCCTGGCAAAGGGCGTCAGGTCGGCCGGGGTGGCCCCCAGCCGTGAGAAGACCTCGGGGTTGGTGTCCACCGCGACCTGGAAGCCGTAATCGTGCGCCATTCCCATGAAACGTCCGAACTCGGCCATGGTCTGCTCGCAGGAACCAGTGACCGAGAGCAGGCAGGTGAAGATGCGATCGAACCCCAACTTGGACGCGGCAGCCAGATACGCCTCATCCCGCTCGGGCGTCGAGCGCTCGGGGTAGAGCGATATGCCCAGGTGATGCATGGTCGTCCCCTTTCGCGGACTGGGACCGCCGCCTTAAGTGCGCCGGTCCCCTGTGTCGACATCCGTTGTAGCACAGCCTCGTAGCCCCGTGCACGGGCAGCGTCCCGCGCCTCAGGAGGGCTTCTCGGCAGCGATGGCAGCAGCGTGTTCCTCCTCGCAATACTGCCTGTCCAGCATCCGCACAAAGGGAAGGTAGACGAGGGTGCCAAACGCAATGAGCACGGCCTGCCAGACGGCGCCCTGCCAGCCGCTCACCAAAAAGCCCGAGATGACCGGTGGGGTCGTCCACGAGAGCATCACCCCGTTGCAGACCGGGACGACGCCTGCGGCCATCACGACATAGCTTGTGAGGATGTTGATGGTTGGCACCAGCAGAAACGGGATGAGCAGGATGGGATTCATGACAATGGGAAGCCCAAAGACGATCGGCTCGTTGATCTGAAACACCGCGGGAAGGATGGCGAGCTTGCACAGCTTTTGGATGCGCTCCGAACGGCACACCAGCAGCGCCGCAATGATCAGCGAGAGTGTGGAACCAGCCCCGCCATAGGTGGCGAACAGGTCCTGAAACTGCACGTTGATGATGTTGGGGAGCGGAAGTCCCGCAGCCAGCGCGCTCTGGTTCTCCACGGAGAGTGCCGTGAGAATGGGACGATAGACCGTGTCGGTGATGTTGGTGCCATGGATGCCGAAGAACCACAGCAGGTGGGCGAAGAGATAGATGAGGGCCTGCGCCCAGACCGTCCCACCTAGTCGCTGCAGCGGCATCTGGAGAAAGGTGTAGATGAAGGTGAACGCGTCGTTCCACGGCGTAAAGACGAACAGCACGCGCACGAGCCACACAGCCACAAAGGTGACGGCCATCGGAATCAGGGACGAGAAGGCGCGCGCCACTGTGGGCGGTACGCCCTCGGGCATCGTGATGGTCCAGTTGCGTTCGATCACCCAGGAAAAGAGTCTGACCGAAAGGAAGCCCGTGAGCAGGGCAACAAACACTCCCTTCGCACCCACCCAGTCAAGCGGGATGGAGGCGACCTCGAAGACCTCGTCGCTCCCCTCAGGCGCGAAGGTGGTGAAGAGCGGCATCAAGATGAGCCAACTGGCGACGGCAACGATGCTCGCCGCGAGTCGATCCTCTGTCCCCAGCCGGCCGGCGTAGTTGTACCCACATGAAAAGGCCAGGTAAAGTGCCATCATGGACACAGAACACGAAGCGGGTATCGCAATGAGCGCTTTGAGGGTAGAGGGGCCGACCGTAGTCGTCGCCAAAAAGTCCGTCCATGCCGCGATCGGGAAGTTGGCGACCAGCGTGAACATCGATCCGATAATGAGCAGGGGCATGATCGCGGCGAACGAGTCGCGCAGGGTGGTCAGGAGCCAGTTGCCCGCCACCTTCATGGCGAAGGGCGCAAGCCGTTGTTCGAGCCTGTCGATGGTCTTCATATCCTCAACCCCTTACGAGTGTGCTGGCATCTCTGTCCTGGTGGGGATGCGGAAGGTGCCGCCATCACCACCTGTACCCTGAGGAATGCGATCCTTGTCTGCAATGGTATGCGATACGACGAAAACGCTCCCCAAGGTTCCAGGCAGGGCAGGGACAGCCTCTCGCGAGCACGTTCGTGAGAGTCGGCGATATGGTGGCGAACCCCACGGCGAGCTCCCCACGACACAGGCGATGTGGGCGATTCGACCCTCGCCAAGCGGGACGGGTTCGTGCTCAGGGGCGGGACAGGCCCGCACCCGCCTACGACACCTGATGGCGCGCGAAGGCGCGCATCGCGACGGGCACGCAGACAAGCGTCACCAGTAGGTAGAGCGGGGGTGCGATGACGACGCGATCGAAGGCGATCGGACCAAGGCCGTATGAGATGAGGCTCTCGGCGAGCGAACCTCCGAGGAGGCTCCAGGGCAGCAGCGCCAGGATGCGCTCGAGCGGCGGCACCGCGAAGTACAGGACGATGCCGAGCAGGATGGTCGCCATGGGGACGACAGCCGCTGGCAGGGGGCCCTGGGCCTTCGACGAGAGGAGCAGGGTCACGGCCACGCACCCCACCAGCACCAGGTACCCGAGCCCCAGCGTGATCAGGGCGTTCTGCCCGACGCTCCACCCATAGGGCGACCAGAGGGTTTCTGACTGGACGGGCAAATCGAAGCCTCCCGTACCGAAAAAGCCCAGCGTGAGCGCTGCGGCAAGAGCGACGCAGAGCGTGTAGTAAGTGAGGGCGAACACAAACGCCGCAGCCACCTTGGCGCGAACGAGCGTCGTCTTGCCGTGCTTGCACGAGAGGACCACCGCCGCCGTGCCGGACTGGTACTCCCCCGCGAACACGCCTGACAAGGTGACGCACACCGCGATGATCGCGAACACCAGGATGCTGATCGCGGTCTCGAACTCCTGCCAGCCCCAGGACCAGCCCCATCGGAGCGGGAAGCCGACCTCGCTCAGCCGGGCGTTCCAAAGGGCCCGTTCGGCGTCGGTGTAGTACGTCCCGTCAGCATGTCCCTGGTCGAGCGACTGAGTGAGGTTGTACTCGGCCGCACGCGTGAGGTCGACCTCGCGGAAGGTGGTGCCGTCCGCCCCATACAAGGTCGTGAAGGCATCCAGCATGGTGTAGTAGTTCCCGACCAGGTCATCGACAGCGGGCAGGCACACCTCGACGGCCTCGCGTCCCTGCTCGGCATAGGCTCGCTCGAGGCCAACACCGTCAGGTGCGCCATCCTCGCTGCCAACCCCCTCGATGGCCTGCAAGGTCACAAGGGCATCGCGGTAGGTGGCGAGATCCGCCGAGACCTGCTCGGGCGTCAGGGGGCCGTGCCCCTCGGAGCGCTCCCGGGAGAGCGCGATGGCCGCCGTTCCGCGCACATAGCGTCCCGTGTCAAAGTCGAAGGTCTCCTTCGAGACGATCTGCGCGGTGCAGTAGGCGACCAGCATCGTTAGCGCGAGAACGCAAGCCCCCATCCCGAAGCGGTTCGTGAGGATCTTCCGAAGCTCGTATCTCACCAGTGCAGTCATAGCTACTCCTCGTTCCTGCCGCTGCCGTCGCTGAACACGTAGAGGTACAGGTCCTCCAGCGTGGGTTGGACCTGCCGCGCCCCGGCGGCAGGGACCTCGTCGGCCACCACGCGAACGACGGCGGTCCCATCCGTTGCATAGTGCGAGTTCACGACGGTCCCCCGCACACCGGCCTCGCCTGCACGCGCCGGGTCGATTCCGCACTCCCACACCTTCCCCGCGACGCCTGCGACGAGCCCCTCGGGCGTGTCATCCATCATGAAGCGCCCGTCGCGCATCACGAGGATGCGATTGGCGGAGAACTCCACGTCCGACACGATGTGGGTGGACAGAATGACGATCTTGTCCTTTGCGAAGTTGGCGATGAGGTTGCGAAAGCGGACGCGCTCCTTGGGGTCGAGGCCCGCCGTGGGCTCGTCGAGCACCAGGACCAGCGGGTCGCCCAGCATGGCCTGAGCGATGCCGAGCCGCTGCACCATGCCGCCGGAGAAGGTCTTGACCTTGGCCCGGCGCTGGTCGCCGAGCCCCACCTCCTCGAGCAGCCGCTCGCTGCGCGCACGTCCCTCGCGCCTGTCGAGACCCTTGAGCGTGGCCAGGTAGCACATGAAGTCGAGCGCCGAGAAGTCGGGGTAGTAGCCGACGTCCTGCGGCAGGTAGCCCAGCAGCGCCCGGTACTCGCCGCCGAGGACGCTGACGTCCTGTCCGTCGAAGAGGATCTGTCCGCTCGTGGGGCGCAGCACGTCGCAGACCATGCGCATGAGGGTCGTCTTGCCGGCGCCGTTCGCACCGAGCAGGCCCGTGACTCCCGGCGTCAGAGTCGCTGACACGCGGTCGACGGCGATCTTCGCCCCAAACTGCTTGGTCAGCCGGTCCAGCTTCAGTTCCATAGTCGTTGCCTTTCTCGAGGGATTTCAGAGGGAGATGCCTGCGAGCTGCGGCGCGAAGGCGTCGAGACCCGCCGCCGCGGCGCGCACGGTACGCATGGTCTCGCGCACAAGCCAGCAGAACGCCACCAGCGCGGCGGCGGCCCATACGCCGGTCGCGGCGCTGTCGTAGAGGGCCGGATGGCGCAGGGCGACCACAACCAGCGCCGCCGAGCAAGCGCCCACCCAGGCCACGCAGGCAAGGGGAGCAGACGAGGGTCGGAGGCGACGCAGCAGCACGAGCGAGCCGGCACAGGAGGCAAAGAAGGGTGGTGCCGCCCACAGCGCCACGGCAAACGCGTTCGCATCGATCGAGGACGCGGCAAGGCCCACCATGACCGCGACGGCAAGCGCCGACGAGCAGCCGAGCACCACCATGCGTGCGACCAGCACGCTCGCCACGTTGTGGCGGCAGGCATACTCGAGCTCGACGACCCCACAGATCCTGCTCGCATGCAGCGTGGGCACGCCGATAAGCACCGTGATGGCCGAGAGCGTGCCCACGACCAGCTTCGCCGCGACCTCATTGGTCAATCCACGGGCCACGAGAACCATGAGGGCGACGACGGCGACCTGGGCGAACCACGTCCACACCGGTAGGTAGCGCACCTGTGCCACGACAAAGCCGACGAGTCCTCCCTCGGCTCCCCACGCCCGTCGGGCGCGCGCGTCCTCCGCCACCATGGCCCGCGCCAGGCCATCGACGAGCTCGTCGGGCGCGGGGGTACGCTGTGCGGCGTAGTGCCGCCTGAGCGCCGTCTCAAGGCGCGTGTGACGTAGGTCACTCATCTTGCTCCACCCTCCTCCAACTCCCGCCTGAGCAGCCCTAGGGCCGCGTGTATGCGGCGACGCACGGCAAAGCGGCTGATGCCGAGGGCGGCGGCCACCTCCTGCACGCCGAGCTCTGCCCCAAAGCGCAGCTCGACCACCTCACGCAGGTCGGAAGGCAGATGGGCCAGGGCATCGTCAAGCGCGGGATCGTGCCCCTCCGGATCCTCGGTCGCCACGTCGAAGTCAAGCGTCACGGTCTCGAGCCGGCGGCTGCGACTCGCGTCGACGCACACGTTGCGTGCGATCCGCATCAGGTAGGCGATGGGCTTGCCACGCTCGCGATAGGTCCCTGCCCGCACGAGGCGGAGAAAGGTCTCCTGCGCGAGATCCGCCGCGTCGTGCCCTGCGGGCGCATGACGCCTGCAGTACGCCAGCACTTCCGGGTAGCACTGCTCGGCAATCGCTCGCGCACGTTCCGGGTCAAGACGTCGGCCCTCGCTTTTTGGCACGCTCATCACCTCCTTCATCTACTACAACGGCGAAGCGGCCTCGAAGGTGCGGCAGTGTGGCCAAGTTTTGTAGGGATTCTGGAGCACGAACCGGACGCATGTTGGCACCCCGCCGTCCGCAGACCGATCCCCACCGGCCGCATGGTGCGCTCCCTTGGCGTTTGTGTGCTTCCCATCGGGACAGTCATATCACGCGAACTCTGCGCATGGAACAATGGATGGGTACCGCACGGTGCCCGTCCTGCGCGCCCGACGCAGACGGCGCCCCATCGGAAAGGACCTGCCATGCATGTGAGCTACCATGCCCACACCGAGTTCTCTGACGACTCGGACTACCCCATCGAACAGCTCGTGCTCGACGCCATCGACTGCGGTCTCGAGGAGCTGTGCGTCACCGACCACGTGGACTATGGCGTGAAGCCCGACGTCGGCGAGGAGCCCATCGTGCGCCCCTCTGACGGCGAGGTGGTGTGGAACGTGGACTACGACCGTTACTTCCCACGCATTCGTGAGCTGCGCGAGCGCTACGCCGACCGCATCCGGCTGCGCGCCGGGCTGGAGTTCGGCATCCAGATGCACACCCGCCCCCAGTTTCAGGCGCTCTTCGACGCGTGGGGGCCGAAGGGCGCGAAGGCCGAAGCGGCAGGTCAGTGTCTGGACTTCGTGCTGCTCTCGGTGCACCAGGTGGACGACCTCGAGTTCTGGACCGGCGACTTCCAGCGAGGGCGTACGCAGGCCGAGTACAACGACCTTTACTATCAGGAGCTCAACGATCTCGTGCATAGCTGGGACGACTACAGCGTGCTCGCGCACCTCGACCTCATCCAGCGCTATGACCCAGCGGGCTTCTACCCATACGAGCGCGAGGCCGACCTCATCGACGAGATCCTGCGGCGCGTGATCGAGACGGGGCATGGCATCGAGGTCAACACCAGCTCCTTCCAGTACGAGTTGCCCGACCTCCAGCCCTCGACGCCCATCCTGAGGCGCTACCTGGAGCTGGGCGGGGAGATCCTCACCATCGGACCCGACTCCCACGCCCCCGAGTGGATCGACAGCCATCTTCTGGAGGTGCAGGACCGCCTGCGCGACCTGGGATTTCGCTGGCTCACGACCTACGAGCGCATGGTGCCCACGCAACACCGGCTGTAGGGGGCCCGTCGGCATCCGCATCGCGCGGCCCGCGGGTCCCCACAGCCGGTGCGTTCGAGGCACCATGACGGTCCGTGCGCCCTAGTCGAGGTCCTCCCCGTTGCTGGCGATGACCTTCTTGTACCAGTGGTAGCTGTCCTTGAGCGAGCGCTTCATCGTGCCCTGGCCGTGGTTGTCGGCGTCCACGTAGATCTGTCCGTAGCGCTTGGCCATCTCGCCCTCGCCGTTGGAGACCATGTCGACGCAACCCCAGTAGAGGTATCCCATCAGCGGAATACCGTCCAGCTCGACGGCATCGCGCATGCTCTTGATGTTGGCCCGCATGTAGTCGATCCGGTAGTCGTCGTGCACCGTGCCGTCCACGAACTCGTCGTTCCAACCGATGCCGCTCTCCACGCACCACAGGTCGCAGCGGTAGCGGGCATAGAGCGTGTTCAGCGTGATGCGCTGGCAGTCCGGGTCGGTCGCCCAGCCCCAGGCGTTCGTCTTGAGATAGGGATTGGCGACCACGTTGCCCCAGCCACCGTTGCCCTCCCCCTGCTTGATGGAGCCGTCCTCGTTGTGGACGGTCACCGTGTGGCTGCCGTACAGCGAGAACGACAGGAAGTCGCAGACGCCGTTCGCCAGGGTCTCCCAGTCTCCCGGCAGCGCGGGAATCTTGATGCCCTCGCGCTCGTACTGGGCCAGCTTGTAGTCTGGATAGGCTCCCAGCATCTGCACGTCGCTGTAGAACAGCCCCGCGTTCTCCATCTGACGCGCCATGAGCTGGTCGGCGGGATCGGCGGTGAGGCCATAGGTCGGTCCGAAGGCCAGCATCATGCCTATGCGCAGGTCCGGCCAATAGTCATGCGCCGCGATGACCGTCTTAGCCGAGGCGAGGAACTGGTGGAAGGTCGCGTTGGCAATGTGCTGCGGATCGGCATGGATGAGTCCTGCCGTCACGTACGGCGCCGCCTCGATGCAGTTGATCTCGTTGAAGGTCAAGTAATAGCGCACCAGCCCGTCGAAGCGCTCGAAGCAGGTGGTCGCATAGCGCACGAACTGGTCGACCAGGTAGCGGCTGTCCCACCCGTTGAAGCGATTGGCCAGCGAGAGCGGGTTCTCGTAGTGCTCGAGCGTCACCAGAGGCTCGATGTCGTACTCGCGGCAGGTGCGGAAGACGTCCTCGTAGTAGGCCAGCCCGGCCTCACAGGGCTCCGCATCGTCACCATTGGGAAAGATGCGGCTCCATTTGACGGAGAAGCGCAGACAGTTGAAGCCCTCCTCCGCACAGAGACGGATGTCCTCCTTGTAGTGATGGTAGAAGTCCGACGCGATGTGGCTCGGGTAGTAGATGTCCGGGTCGTCGATCAGGCAAGCCTGCGCGCCCTCGGGAAGGTGACGCTCCGGCGAGCCGAAGCACAGCTCCGTGGTGCCCCACGTACCGTCATCCTTCTTCCAGGTGACGCGCCTGCGCACCGTGTGACTGCCGTTGGTCATGACGTCGGCGGTGGAGAGACCTGCCCCTCCCTCGAACACGCCGCCCTCGTACTGGTTGGATGCGGTGGCTCCGCCCCAGAAGAAGTCCTTGCTGAAACCCATGGCACACGCTCCTCACGATGAGTCACTCGCCTGCTGACAGGTCTCATGGTAGCGGACCATGCCTCCGTGGCACAGGACCGGCCGGGCCGGTGGGCCGCTCAGCAGCGGCCTGCGACCTCCTGGGCGACGAGGGCGGCGATCGCCTGTAGGTGGAATGGGTGGGCCAGCTGGTCGGCGTCAGAGTCAAAGGACACGAGCCCCGAGACGAAGGATGGCGCCGTACCCCCGCGCGGTGCCACCATCCACAGGTCGGCCCGAGCGAGATGGCGCCGTTGCTCGCGATCGAGCTCGACGTCCTCGAAGTAGCTGCCGGTACCGGAGAAGACGATGACCAGCTCGTTAGCCGGGGCGGAGAGGATGTGCGCGAGCTGGTCGGCGTAGGACACGGCGGTGGTCACCTCGTGACCCAGCATGAGCAGGTCGGCCTGGAGGCAGAGCGCCGCAGCCTCGGCCTTGAGCAGGCCGAAGGCAGACACATGCTCGTGCCGCACGATCTCGTCGGCCACCATGCGCAAGGCAGCCATGTCGACGGACTGGGCTGCGCGGGCGATCGCAGGGGGCACGCGATCGGCCCAGGCGTCGGCCAGAGGACCTTCATGCAGCTCCTCAAGCTGGTCCTCGCCCTCCGCTGCGGCACGCCGCAGGTCGTCGAAGCTGGCAAAGCCGACATGGCGGCAGAAGCGCGAGACGGTGCCCGCGCCGACGTGGCAGGCCGCCGCCAGCTCCCTCACACCCATGGCCGGCAGCTCCTGACGGTGGACGAGCACGTAGCGAGCAAGCGCGACGTCGGTGGAATCGGCCCGCTCGCTCGCCATGAGGGAGAGCAGCGCAACGGAGAGCCTTCTGAAGATCATGACCGTCACCTCATCAGCAGCATGCCCTGGTCGAGCGTAGCAAAGGGGTCGCCCGCAGGTCCGTTCTCCCGAGCACGTCAGGCCGGCGTGGACGTCCCCTCTAGCGCCCGCCGGCACTATGGTAGAGCAGACGGCACTTGAGGGCCTCGGTGTCCATGCCCAGTGCCTCGATGATCTTGAAGGCGAACGGGTAGGGCGTCGCCGGGCCCTGGCTCGTGATGATGTTGCCGTCCGTCACGGCGACCTCGTCCGCCACGAAGGTGGTCCCGGTGAGCCGCTTGTCATAGCCGGTGTAGCCGGTCACGCGGCGACCCTCGAGCACACCGGCCGCATGGGCCACGGTCGTCCCCGAGCACATGGCGCACACGAGCTTGCCCGCGCGGTCGAAGGCGCGCAGCGTCTCGAGCACGTCTTCGCGCGCCGCGAGCTTGGCTCCCGCCGTGCGACCCCCTGGCACCACGATGGCATCGGCTGCCATGACGGCCTCCGGCGAGAAGGACGCGTTCGAGCGCAGGACGAGACCCTGCATGCCCACGACCCACGGATCGTCCTGAAAGCGCCAGGCATGCACCGTGGCCCCCGCCCGATGCAGCAGGTCCATGATCTGGGCCGTCTCGGACTCCTCGAAGCCGTCGATCATGAGAACCGCGACCTCGGCGGCCTTCTCAGGCTTGGGGATCACGACTCCCTCGGGGTCGTCGGTGCCGCGCCTGTCCGTGTCAAAGGCGTTGCGCCACACCATGCGAGAGCGGACCGCCTCGGCATCGCCGCCCATCAGCTCCACCAGGCGATAGGCGAACTCCCATGCTGTGGCAGGCCCTCGGCTCGTGACCAGGTTGTCGTCCTCGACGACGACCTCCTCGACGAAGGTGCCGTGGGCGATCTGCGACGCCACCGTAGGGTAGCAGGTGAAACGACGTCCCTCGAGCAGGCCGGCGGCCTCGAGGACAAGCGGTGCCGCGCAGATGGCGGCGAGCCTGCGCCCGGACGCCAGCACCGTGCGGACCTGGGCGAGCAGTGCCTGGTTCGAGCGCAGAGCATCGACGCCCCCATAGCCACCCGGCAGCACCACGAGGTCGTAGGCGTCAAGACTCCCGTCGAAGACGGCGTCGCAGCGCACGGTCACGCCGTTCGCGCCTGCCACCTCGCGGGTTTCGAGTCCCAGGGCATCGCAGACGAGCTCGGCCCGCCTGAAGATGTCGACGATGGTCAGCGCCTCGCCCTCCTCGCACCCCGGAGCGAACAGAACGGCGATCCTTCCTGCTTCCCTGCCCATGATGGCCTCCTGCCGTGTGGTATTGCCCGTTGGCAGCATCGTAGGGCACGACGCCCTGCGTTTCCATGCCGTTCCAGATCGTGGAACGACGGGCGGGTGGCTGCCGCATCAGGACAGGCGCCAGTGGCCCACGATCTCTCCAAAGAGGGCCAGGCTGTCCTCCTCGAAGACCACCTGCAGCGGTCCCCAGTGGTGGATGACGTACGGGACGCCATCGGCGTTGCGCCGGTCGCTCACGATGCCGATGTGCTCCTCCCAGCAGACGATGTCGCCGCCGCGCCACGCGTCGATGTCGTCGGTGTCGAGGCTGAGCGAAGTGGCATGCCGCGAGAACCACACGCGCAGGTTGCGCACTCGACGGTAGTCGATGTTGGCGTCAGGGGCCGCCACGTCATAGGCGTCCGGGGCCTCGCGGATGTCTGCGTCCACGAGCGTCCGCAGGTCATAGCCCGCCCCACGCAGCGCCGCCGCCACGACGTCGGTGCAGACGCCGCGCCCGTCATCGGGGTAGCCGCCCTCGTAGTAGGCGCTCGCGTAGCTGGGATTCGTCTCCACATAGGCCTTCGCGGACGCGAGGATGTCCGTCTGGTCATCGATGCCGTCGGCGTCCGCGTCCACCGCGCTGTGGTAGGGCTCCAGCCCGAAGTCCCGATCGCCCAGGCGCCGGCCCGGCAGCGCGGGCAGCGTCGGCGCCAGCAGGGCGTAGAGCAGCACGGTGGCGATCACGAGGGCCAGCGCCAGAGCCGCCCTCGCGACGATGCGCCTCCCGGCACCCATGACGCGCTCCCGCCTCCTGGCGCCCGTGGCGCGCTTCCGTCTCCTGGTGCTCCTGGCACGCTCCTGCCTTTGGGCGCTCATGACGTGCTCCCGCCATCGCGTGCGAGGTGCTCCCGGGACCGTGCCAGCAACCAGACCAGCAGGCCACAGCCGTAGCCGCCCGCATCGAGCAGCACGTCCTGCAGCATCCCGGCGCGGCCGGGAACGAACAGCTGAATGGCCTCGTCGACGATGGGAACCACAAGCCACAGGACGAGCGGCGCACGCAGGCGCTCACGCGGCTCACGCCACCTTGGGCGCGCGGCAAGGCTCACGAGCAGGCCGAGCACCAGGTACTCTGTGAAGTGAGCCGCTTTGCGCACGAGATGATTGAGCGCCGAGCGGTCCATCGCATCCAGAAGCGGCACCCGTCCGACGAGCGCGTCGACCACCATCAGGCTCTCGCGGTCCGAGCCGACCGCTGGCACGAGCGAATGCCCCCAGATGATGGCGAGCCACACCACGACGGCACACCACGCGAGCAGCTCGCGCAGGCTCCTGCGGCCCTTGGCGGAAGGCACCATAAGAACCTCCCCACTGTGCTACCGTTCGTCTTGATGGACATGACGATAACACGAACGCGTGCGGGGCGCTCGAAGGCCCCGGCGCGTGGACGCGGGTCGGACAGCACCGAGGAGATGGCATGGACGGGTTCTTCGAGCGCAGCTACGAGCTGGTACGTCAGATCCCAGTGGGGCGCGTGGCGAGCTACGGGCAGATCGCCCGCATGATGGGCGAGCCGCGCAAGGCACGGTTTGTGGGCTTTGCCATGCATGCGAGCCCCGGGATGTCCGGCGACGTGCCCTGCCACCGGGTCGTGTTCGCCGACGGCAGGCTCGCGCCCGGCTATGCCTTCGGTGGCGCCGGTGCGCAGCGTGAGCTGCTTGAGGAGGAGGGCGTCGGCTTTCTGGACGACGGCCGGGTCGACATGGACCGCTTCTCCTGGGAGGTCTGAGGGCGAGGCGGATGGACCACCGGCCGGGCCGCCCACACAAGACGGCGAGACGCATTCTCCGCCCAAGCCTGGCGACGCTACGGGATGTCGGGAGGCTCCATCTCATGGACGTGGCGTGCCTCGATCGCCTGCTCGCGGCGGCGTAGCTCGTCTCGAAAGCCCTTCAGCGGGTCAAAGGGCATGAAGATCTTGGCGCGCTCGGAGCGGGGCATGCGCGGGTGGCCATAGTGCATCGGGTCCTCCGTCGTACCGGGACAGCTCTCGTCGTTTGTGCCCCACCGCTCATCGCCCACTGCGATGCCCCCCAATCTGACCGTTGCGTTCGCGTGCCGTCGCGTCGGGCAGCAGATCCATCGCCCGCAGCATCGAATTGCTGCCGAACTTCTGCCGCACCGCGTTCATGGCCCTCATCCGCCGTCGCTCGCGTTCCAGCTTTGCCGGATCGCTGAAGAGGTCGAGCTGCTGGCCGGCCCCATCGGCCTCCACGACGTCTCCCAGCGAGAGCGTGAGCCGATGCACCGGGCGGCGCGGGTCCGCCACGGCACGAAAGAGCGCCTCGACCTCCGTCCGAATCCGTTCGCTGGACGAGGTGTAGGCACCCAGGCCTCGGGAGCCCGAGACGGACAGCTCGCCCCAGGGCATCCGCCTTCCGGAGGCCTGCTCGCGGAGGAGCGCCCGCTCCTCGTCGCTCGCCCGATACCCCACGGCCAGCGTCACCGACCGCGCCTGGTTCCCCCGCGAGACGAGCTCCAGTGCCAGCTGGTCGGCCATCTCCTTGGTGACGAGCAGCGCCGCCTCGAAGTCGTAGTCGCGGCCCAGCACCTGCCCGGCCGAGAGCGAGTGCGCCTGCGGGCGGTAGGCCTTGATGTCGGCGAAGCGCACCGGCTCGATGCCCCAGGCGTGATCGATCATGATCTCGGCGTCGATGCCGAACTCGCGATACAGCGGCTCGGTCGGGCTCATCGCAAGCTGGCCCATCGTATGGATGCCCATCGCGGCAAGCCGCCGCTCGGTGGCCGCGCCCACCCGCCAGAAGTCGGTGAGCGGGCGATGGTCCCAGAGCTCGGCACGGTAGCGCTCCTCGTCCAGCTCACCAAAGAAGCCGGGGCTGTGCTTTGCCGTGATGTCGAGGGCAACTTTGGCCAGATAGAGGTTGGTGCCCAACCCACAGGTCGCAGGGATGCCGGTCGTGTCCGTGATGTCCTGACGAATGCGCTCGCCCAGCTCGCGGGCGGTGCAGCCGTTCAGCTTGAGGTAGCCCGTCACGTCCAGGAACGCCTCGTCGATGGAGTAGACGTGAATGTCCTGCGGCGCCACGTAGCGCAGGTAGATCTCATAGATGTCGGCCGACCGCTCGATGTAGAGGGCCATGCGCGGCGGCGCGACGACATAGTCGAGGTGCTCGGGTATCTCGAAGAGCCGACAGCGGTTGCGCACACCCAGCTCCTTGAGCGCCGGAGAGACGGCAAGGCAGATGGTCTTTCTGGTGCGCGTGGGGTCGGCGACCACCAGACGCGTGGTCATGGGATCGAGCTCGCGCTCCACGCACTCGACGCTGGCGTAGAAGCTCTTGAGGTCGATGCAGAGGTATTGTCGCACGGCGGGCGTCGTCATCGGCTGTCGGCGGGCCGCCTGCTCAGCGAGCGTAGACGATCGAGGCGGCGACCTTGTCCGCCGTGGCGCGCCCGAGGTAGTGCGCCACGATCTCCAGGCCGAAGGGGATGGCGGTCCCCATGCCCTTGCTCGTGATGAGGTTGCCGTCCACGACGACCTCGTCCTGGCAGAGCTTCGCGCCCTGCTCCACGAGCACCTGCTGCAGGTCGGGGTAGCAGGTGGCGCGCCGGTCCCTCAGCAGGCCGGCAGTGGCCAGGATCGTGGGCGCGGCACAGATGGCGGCCACCTCGCGTCCCTGCTCGAGAAAGCGGGAGACCTGCTCGACCAGCGGCGCGCACTCGCCGAGGTTCGTGGTTCCCGGCATGCCGCCCGGCAGGACCAACATGTCGTAGGCGTCGAAGTCGAAGTCCGGATCGCCGATCATGCGGTCACAGACGATCCTCACGCCGTGCGACGACGTGACGGTCGCCTCGGCGGCGACGGCGATGGAATCACAGGGGATGCCCGCACGATAGAGCAGGTCGACCACCGTCAGGCCTTCGATCTCCTCGAAGCCCTCGGCAAAGAAGACGGCGACACGCTTGTCGGTGGCAACAGATGACATGGGAGGCTCCTTCCGTCAGAGGATGACTTTCTACCAGCATAGCGCTCGCACGCGACACAAAGCGCCCACGTGCGCCTGCCGTGCGGCTAGGGTGCCCCGTGGACTCACTCACTTCCGGGAAGCTCCCACTGGGACTCGTACAGGTGGGCGTAGAGGCCGCCTCGGACGAGCAGCTCGTCGTGCGTGCCGCTCTCGCTGATGCGGCCCTGGTGCATGACGAGGATCCGGTCCGCATCGCGCACGGTGGAGAGCCGGTGCGCCACGACCAGCGAGGTGCGACCCTCCATCATGCGATCGAAGGCGTCCTGCACCTGAAGCTCGGTGCGGGTGTCGATGGAGCTGGTCGCCTCGTCGAGCAGCAGGATGGCGGGGTCGGCCAGCATCACGCGTGCGATGCACAGCAGCTGCCGCTGGCCCTGGCTGAGCGCGCCGCCCCCCTCGCCCACGAGCGTGTCGTAGCCTTGGGGCAGCTGCATGACGAACGTGTGGGCATGGGCGCGACGGGCGGCCTCCTCGACCTGCGCGTCGGTCGCGTCTGGCCGCCCGTAGCGGATGTTGTCGCGAATCGTGCCGGTGAACAGCCAGCTGTCCTGCAGCACCATGCCAAAGGCGCCGCGCAGGCTCGCCCGCGTGAGGCTCAAGGCGTCCTGGCCGTCCACCAGGATGCGTCCGCCGTCCAGCTCGTAGAAGCGCAGCAGGAGGTTGATCAGCGTCGTCTTGCCGCAGCCCGTCGGTCCCACGAGCGCGATGCGCTCTCCCGGCGCGGCATGGAAGCTGATGTCGCGCAGCAGCGGACGATCCGCGTCATAGGAGAAGCTCACGTGCGAGAAGTCCAGCCCGCCGGAAGGCTCCTCGAGCACGAGGGCCTCCGGCGCGTCGGGGCGCTCCTCGTCCGCATCGAGCAGGGCGAACACCCGTCGGGCCGAGGCCGTGGCCGCCTGCAGCTGCGTGACGACGCCGCTGATCTCGTTGAAGGGCTTCATGTACTGGTTGGAGTACGAGAGGAAGCTCTGCACCTGGCCCACCGTGAGCGGCGAGGGGAAGCCCCCTACCACGCACGCGCAGCCGACCACCGCCACCGCAGCATAGATGACGTTGTTCACGATGCGAGTGGAGGGATTGGTGAGCGAGCTGACGAATTGGGCCCGCTCCCCCACCTCAAAGAGACGCCCGTTCAGCGCGTCGAACTCCCGCTCGCAGGCGTCGGCATGCGAGAAGGCGGACACGAGCGTCTGGTTGGACACGGTCTCCTCGACGTATCCGCCAAGCTCCCCCGAGATGGCCTGCTGGGCATCGAAGCTCGCCGCGGAACGACGGGCGATCTGGCCCGCCACCACGACGGAGAGCGGTGTCAGCGCGATGACCACCACAGAGACCGGCACCGAGAGCGAGCACATGAACGCGAGCGTCCCCACGATGGTGACGATGCCGCCAAAGAGCTGCGTGAAGCCCTGGAGCAGGCCGTCGCCCACCTGATCGACGTCCGTCGACATGCGCGCCAGCAGGTCCCCATGGGCGTGTGCGTCGACAAACGAGAGCGGCAGACGGCGGAGCTTCCCGAAAGCCCGCACCCGCAGCTCGCGGACCGTCTCGTAGGCGATGCGGTTCGTGCCGGTCTCGGAGAGCCACTGGGTGAGCGCGGCCAGGGGCACCACCACGGCCAGGCGCACGAGCTGGGCCATCAGGCCGTCAACGTCCACCGCATGTGGGCCCACCATGCAGTCGATGGCCCCACCGATGATGATGGGGACCCAGAGCTGCAGCAGGACCGATGCCGCCGCGGCCACGAAGGCGAGCGCGAGTGCGGGCAGGCGGGGTCCGCAGAGGCCTGCGACGCGCACCAGCAGCTCGCCGGTGGTGTAGGAGCCGCCGTCGATGCTGCGCACGTCGTTCGGGCCACGCTCGTCCGCAGGCCCTCCCTGCAAGGCCGCCATGCTGCCGCCACCCAGAGCCACACCCGAGTACAGGTTCGCCATCAGGCATCCACCTCCTCGGCGCGCAACTGTGACCGACAGATCTCGCGGTAGAGCCCACAGGAGCCCAGAAGCTCGTCGTGCGTGCCCAAGCCGGCCATCCGTCCGTGATCGAGGACGAGGATCTGCTCCGCCCCCATGACGGCGGCGACGCGCTGGCTGATGACCACCAGCGTCGGCCGACCCGGCAGCTCGCGCAGGCGCGCGCGCAGTCGGGCGTCGGTGACGTAGTCGAGCGCCGAGGCGCTGTCGTCGAGCACCACCAGGCGCGGGTCACCCACCAGGGCGCGGGCGATCGTGAGCCGCTGACGCTGCCCACCCGAGAAGTTCGCGCCCCCCGCCTCGACCGGCGCGTCGAGCCCGCCCGCCTTCTGGGACACGAAGTCATCCGCCTGGGCGCAGGCGAGCGCGGCCCACAGCTCGTCGTCGCTGGCGTCGGACCGGCGCCAGGAGAGGTTCGAGCGAATGGTGCCGGTGAGCAGGCTGGCACGTTGCGGCACGAGCGAGACGAGCGAGCGCAGCGAGGAGAGACGGTAGTCCCGCACGTCGTGCCCCAGCAGGCGCACCTCGCCGGACGCCGGGTCATAGAGCCTGAGGACGAGCGCGGCCAAGGTCGACTTGCCCGAGCCCGTGCCGCCGATGACGCCCAGGGTCGTGCCCGCAGGCACGCTCACGCTCACACCGTCGAGCGCGCGCTGGCCACCCCCGAAGGCGAAGGAGACGTCCCGCAGCTCCAGCGCCGGTGCGGCAGGCGGCACGAGCGCCGAGGCGGCGTCGAGCCTCCCGTCCACAAGGGAGGGCGCCGTGGCCAGAACCTCCATGATGCGCACGGCGCAGGCCGAGCCCCGCGTGAAGATGACCACCAGGTTGGCCACATAGCCAAGGGAGACGAGCAGCTGCGTCATGTAGCTGACGAACGCGACGAGCTCTCCCTGCGTGAGCCCTCCCACCTCGATGCGCAGCCCACCCACCCAGCAGATGGCCACCACGCCCAGGTTCAGGATCAGGAAGGTCGAGGGGTTGAGCGTGGCCGAGAGCCGCCCCACGGCGACGGAGGCGTCCGTCTGCTCGCGTGCCGCCGTCGCGAAGCGCCGCTCCTCGTGATTCTCGCGCCCGAAGGCCCGCACCACCCGCACGCCCTCCAAGGCCTCGCGGGCGATGCGCACGAGCGCGTCGAGCCGTGCCTGAATGGCCCGGAAGAGCGGGACGGAACGGCTCATGACCAGCCAGAACACGCCGACGACGAGCGGGGTCACCATCAAGAAGACCACCGAGAGCTCGCGGTCGACGAGCATCGCCGCGACGATGGAGCCGAGGGCGATGAAGGGCCAGCGGACGAGCATGCGGATGCCCATGGCGACGGCGACCTGCACCTGGTTGACGTCGCTTGTGAGCCGCGTGATCAGCGAGGGCGTGCCGAAGGCGCCGACCTCGGCCGCCCCCAGACGCCCGATATGACGGTAGAGGGCACCCCTGACGTCGGTCCCGATGCCCTGCGACACGGTCGCCGCGAGGCGCTGGCACACGAAGGTGAAGGCGTACCCCACGAGGGCGAGGATGACGAGCAGAGCCCCGAGCCGTACGACCAAGCCCATGTCGCGCTCGGCGACGCCCTTATCGATCATGCGGGCGACCACCAAGGGGGTGATCAGGTCGAAGACCACCTCGACCGCCTTGCAGGCCACGCCCACACATGCCCGGCCCCGATAGGGAGACATGAAGCGCCGGAGAAGGTCGCGCATGCTCACTCCCCCAACCGCTCGGACAGCTCCAGCCACTCGGTCTCGAGCTGCTCGATCTGGCGCTCGGCGTCGTCGATCTCCGCCTGCTTCTCCAGCAGGGCCTGGTAGTCGCTGACATCGATGGCCGCCAGCTCCCCGTGCAGCTCCTGCGGGCGTCCCTGGAGCTTCTCGAGCTTGCGCCCGATGGCGTCGAAGCGCTTCTTGAGCGAGCGGCGCTCCGTGTTGGTGAGGCCCTCTGGTGCCGCGCCCGTCACTTGGGGCGCCACATCCGCGCCGTCGCCTGCCTCCCCCGCCGCCTCCTGCCGCTGGCGGGCCGCCTCGTCCAGCAGGGCCAGGTACTCGTCGACGCCACCAGGGACGTGACGCACCCTTCCGTCGATGAGCGCGAACTGGTCGTCAGTGACGCGCTCCATCAGGTAGCGATCGTGGCTCACGATGAGCAGGGTCCCTGGCCAGGTGTCGAGCAGGTCCTCCAGCACGGCAAGCATGTCGGTGTCGAGGTCGTTGCCCGGCTCGTCAAGCACGAGCACGTTGGGCTCCTCCATGAGCACGCAGAGGATGGCCAGGCGCCTACGCTGGCCGCCGGAGAGGTCCGCGACGGGCATCTGGAGGTCACGGCGCTCGAAGTCCAGCCGTTCGAGCAGCTGCTCGGGACTCTGGGGGCGACCCTCCACCAGAAGCGTGCGCTTGTAGGTGGCGAGCAGCTCCGAGACGCGCCAGCCGTCATAGGCGGCCAGGCCCTCCAGCTGCTGCGACAGCATGCCGAAGCGCACCGACGCGCCGATCCTCACGCTTCCCGCGCTGGGGGCGAGCGAGCCGGTCATGAGCCTGAGCAGGGTGGTCTTGCCCGCCCCGTTCTCGCCCAGGATGCCATAGCGGTCCCCGGGGCCGATCAGCCACTCGATGCCACGCAGCACCTCGGTGCCATCGTAGGCGGCGCTTGCCCTGTGCAGCTCGATGACCTGCTTGCCCAGCCGACTCATCGCCATGCGCTTGAGTTCGATGGGGTTTCTGAGCGGTGGGTCGTCGGCGATGAGCGCCATGGCGGCGTCGATGCGGAACTTCGGCTTGCTCGTGCGGGCCTTGGCACCGTGGGCGAGCCAGTTGAGCTCCTTGCGCAGCATGTTCTGCCGGCGCTCCTCCTTGACGGCCGCCTGGCGCTCGCGTTCCACGCGCTGCTGGACGTAGGCGGAGTAGCCACCCTCGAAGGGCTCGATGCGACCGTCGTGGACCTCCCACATCTGCTCGCACACCGCGTCGAGGAACCACCGGTCGTGCGTCACCACGAGCAGCGCCCCCTGCCCCGGCTGCCAGCGCCGCACGAGATGCTCGGCGAGCCAGCGGATGGCATGCAGGTCAAGATGGTTGGTCGGCTCGTCCAGAAGCAGCACGTCCCAGCTGCCCACCAGCACGCGGGCAAGGTCGCAGCGCCTGCGCTGGCCGCCGGAGAGCGCGGAGACCGGCCCCTCCCAGTCGATGCCGACCAGCAGCTCCTCGATGATGGAGCGCACCACGGCGTCCGACGCCCACACGTACTCGGGGGTGTCGCCCACCACGGCCTGGCGAACGCTGTCCGCCTCGCGCAGCTCGTCGGTCTGCCCGACCATGCCCACCGTGATGTCGTTGCGATAGGTGAGCGTCCCTTCGTCAGGGTCGAGGCGACGCGAGACGAGCTCGAGCAGCGTCGACTTCCCGTCACCGTTGCGGCCGACGACGCCGATGCGCTCCCCCTCGTTGATGCCGATGGTCTGATCGACCAGCACCTGCTTGCCAGGCCATTCCTGGCTCACGTGCTCAAGGCCGATGAGGATGCCCATCGACCATCACCTCCCTGGGACCTGCGTGGACTGTGCTCGCGAACGCGTGGCCGCACCTACGACCGGGCTTCGAGCAGCGCCACGAGCCGGTCGATGACCTGCATGGCAACCTGCGTCAATGGGAGCGTCTCCAGCTGCTCGACCCCGTCGCCGGCGACGAAGGCGACCCTGCTCGTATCGGCGCCAAAGGTGGAGTCGGCGCGAGAGACGTCGTTGGCCACGATGAGGTCACAGCCCTTGCGCGCGAGCTTGTCCTGCGCGTAGGCGATGGGATCCGACGTCTCCGCGGCAAAGCCGATGACGACGCGCTCCCCCTTTTGCGCGCTGAGCGTGGCGAGGATGTCGCGCGTCTCGACCAGTTCGATGGCATCCAGGCGCTCCACGCTCTTCTTGAGCTTGTGCGTGGCGGCCTGCCGCGGCCTGTAGTCGGCCACCGCCGCCGTGCAGATGGCGCCGTCGGCACCATCGAAGGCGGCCTGGCACTCCTCGAGCATCTCGGCGGCCGTCACGACATCGGTGCGCTCGACCCCTGCCGGCGTGTCGAGCGAGACCGGTCCCGAGACCAGCCGCACCCGTGCCCCGCGTCGTGCCGCCTCAGCCGCGATGGCATAGCCCATCTTTCCCGTCGATGCGTTGGCGATGAAGCGCACCGCGTCGATGGGCTCGTGCGTCGGCCCCGCATTGATGACGATCGTCCGTCCGACCAGGTCCTGGTGGCGCGTGTACCGCCCGAGCAGCTCGCAGGCGCCATCCACGATCTGCTCGACCGACGCAAGCTTGCCCTCGCCGACATCTCCGCAGGCCAGAAGCCCCGTCTCGGGCATGACCACCTGAAGGCCCCGCTCCCGCAGCACGGCGAGGTTGGCCTGTGTGGCGGGGTTTTTCCACATGCGAACGTTCATGGCCGGGGCGAGCAGCACCGGCACCTCGCAGGCGAGCAGCATCGTGGTCGCCGCGTCGTCGGCGATGCCGGCCGCCAACTTCGCCATGACGTTGGCTGTCGCCGGGCAGACGAGCGCGAGGTCCGCCCACTCGGAGAGCGAGATGTGCGCAATGGGGTCGTCGACCTGCTCGTAGAGGTCGACGAGCACCTGATGGTGCGTCAGCGCCTCGAAGGTGGTGGTCCCCACGAAGCGGGTCGCGTCGGCGGTCATGGCCACACGCAGCTCATGGCCCAACCGCTGAAGGCCCCGCAGGACCTCGCAGGCCTTGTAGGCGGCGATGCCTCCGGTGACGACCAGTGCGATCCTACTCATCGGCCAACGCCCCCTCCGTCACGAGCATGCGATGGCAGTAGGGGCACTCGGTGACGAGCGGCCCGTGCATCAGCTCGTTGAAGACGCCCTGCTGCAGCTTGACCCGGCAGGTCGTCGGGACGTTGCCTCGCAGTCGCTCGACGGCGAGGCCGCCGAAGCGCTTGGCCGCCCGGGTGTAGGCGGCGCTGGACTGCTCGCTGATGTCCGCCACAACGCGCGTGCGCTCGTCCGCCAGCGTCCGGACCCGCGCCATGAGGTCGGCTGACGAGCGCTCGTAGGCGGCCTGCTGCGCCTCGCGCTCCTCTGCGAGCCTGCAGGCGAGGTCCTCGGCGTTCTGCTCGGCCTTCAGCAGGCGCTCGAGGTTGGCCTCGAGCACCCCGTGCTTGTACTCGAGCTTCTCCAGCTGCTTGGCCAGCGCGGTGAGGTGCGCCTCGAGGTCGCGGATGCCCCGGAAGTCCTGGGCGCGCTCGGCGGCCTCGCCCTGCACCTCGCTCACCCGCTCGGTGGTCTTCCTCTGTGCCGCCTCGTTGTCCTCAAGCTCCATCTCCGCATCCTTGCGCTGCCCGACGATCGCCTTGCGCTTTCCGGCAAGGTTGCGCTCGGCCGCGGCGATGGCGGAGAGCTTCTTCTGCTGCGGCATGGCCTTGAGCGTCGTGTTCAGCCGCATGAGCTCGAGATCGATCTCCTGCAGCCTGAGCAGTGCCTGCGTCTCCTTCATGGGTGCCTCGTCTCCGTACCGGCGCCAACGGCGCCACTCACTGTCCGTCTTTCGGTCTTCGTGCTGTCACCACATCGACGAGCGCCGCCGCGAAGCCCCGCAGCTCCTCCTCCGACACCCGTTCGTCAAAGCTGACCCGCAGGCTGCAAAGCGCCTCGTTGCGCGGGACGCCCATCGCCAGCAGCACATGGCTTGCGTCGAGCGAGCCGGACGAGCAGGCCGAGGCAGCCGAGACCTCATAGCCCGCCTGGTCGCAGGCGAGCACGAGCGTCTCGGAGTCCACGCCATCGACGAGGACGGAGACGATGCCCGGCAGACGTCCCTGCCAGTCGAGCCGTTCGTAGGGCACCGTCGCCGCGATCCCGCAGTCGGCATCGAGCAGTGCGGCAACGAGACGGCGGGCACGCGAGCGGACCAGCCGTGCGCGCTCGTCGCGATGCGCGCAGCAATCCCGTGCGACGGCCGCGAAGGCGAGCGCACCACGCACGTCCTGCGTGCCGGCGCGTCGGCCCCACTCCTGCCCACCACCGAAGCTCTGGGGGCGCAGCCGCACCCGCGAACGGCAGACGAGGGCTCCGACGCCCACCGGTCCGCCTATCTTGTGCGCGGCGACGCTCACGGCGTCGACCTCCGCAAGCCGCAGCTCCACGCGTCCGAAGGCCTGGACCGCATCGGTGTGCATGAGGGCTCCCGCCCCGTGGGCGACACGTGCGACCTCGTCTATGGGTTGAATCACGCCCGTCTCGTTGTTCGCGCTCATGAGCGAGACGAGCGCGCAGGTCTCGTCCGCATGACGGGCCACCTCGGCCGCCCTGACCACCCCGTCGCGATCGGGACGGGCCAGCTCGACCTCGAAGCCGCGAGCGCGCAGTGCCGGCAGCACGTCGAGCACGGAGTCGTGCTCGATGGCGGACGCGACGACCTTGGTGCGCCGACGGTCCGCCTGGCGGGCGCCCTCGGCAAGGCCGAGCAGCGCGAGGTTGTTGGACTCGGTCCCACCCGAGGTGAAGGTCACGTCCTGCGGACGGAAGCCCCCACCCAGACACGCGACCAACTCCCTGCGCGCGCCGTCGAGCGCACGGGCGGCCGCACGGCCCATCGTGTGCAGCGAGTTGGGGTTGGCGCCCGCGTAGGGCTGACGCTCGTACTCGTCGGCCGCCGCTCGGGCGGCCTCACTCAGCGGGGAGGACGCCGCATGATCGAGGTAGACGAAGCCACCCGTTCCCATACGCTATGCCCTCCCCATGCGGCCACGCTCGCCCGCCTGGCGGATCTCGTCGATCGCGCGGGCCGGGTCCGCCGCGCCGAAGATCGAGCTGCCGGCCACCAGCACGGTGGCGCCGCTGCGCACGATGCGCTCGGCGTTGCCTGCCCCGACGCCCCCATCGACCTCGATGAGGGGCGACACGCCATGCTCGTCGGCGAGCGCGCGGACGCGCCGCAGCTTCTCATGGGTTCCCTCGATGAAGCGCTGGCCGCCAAAGCCAGGGTTCACTGACATGACCAGCACCAGGTCGACCTCGTCGATCAGGCACTCCAGCACCGAGGTTGGCGTGGCGGGGTTGAGCGCGATGCCCGCCTTGGCGCCATGCTCCTTGATGGCCGCGACCGTGCGCGCGGCATGAAGCTGCGCCTCGTAGTGGAAGGTCAGGATGTCCGCCCCGGCCTCGAGGTAACGCAGGTAGCGCCGGTCCGGGTCGCTGATCATGAGGTGCACGTCGAGGGGAAGCTCGCAGACGTCCTTGACGCGCCTGAGCAGGTCGGGCCCAAACGAGAGGTTGGGGACAAAGACGCCGTCCATGACGTCGAAGTGCACGTAATCGGCCGTGCGTATCGAGGACAGCGCCTCGCCAAGCCTGAGGTAGTCCGCCGCAAGGATCGATGGAGCGATGCGCACGTCGTCAAGCATGTGGTTCCCCTATTCGCTTTACCCCGTCGGCGCAGGCGTGACGCGGCCGGACGGAACGGTTCGTCTGTGGTCCGGCGAGCGTGCCGCCGGCGACCCAACAGGATATCAGATGCGCCGCGCCTTCACTTCTTGTGCAGCGTGAACCTGCGCTCGGTGCCGGCGCGCAGACGCGCGATGTTCTCCCGATGAGACCAGATCACCACGATGCCGACGACGATGGTGGGGATCAGTGCCTCCGGCGTGAAGCCAAGGATGAAGGCCCAGCTCGGAAGGGCGACCGCCGCGCAGACGGAGCCAAGGGACACATATCCGGTAGGAAGCGTCACCAGCAGGAACACGAGCAGGGAAAGCAACGCGTCCGGCCAGCAGAGGCCCAGGCCCGCCCCCAACCCGACCGCGATGCCCTTGCCGCCATGAAAGCCCAGATACGGAGAGAACACGTGCCCGCAGACGCAGGCGGCCCAGACGAGGGCGGCGCTCCACCCGTACGCCGCCTGCGGCTCGGTCAGCGCCCACTGCCCGCCCAGGCACAGCTGCGCCACCACGAGCCTGCCAAGCAGCACGCAGACGGTCCCCTTGAGCACGTCAAGCGCGAAGGTGATCGCGGCGGCGCCACCGCTCACCGACCGGGCGACATTGGTCATGCCGATGTTGCCCGACCCGACCTTTCGTACGTCGACGCCATACGCCTTGGCCACGAGCAGGCCAAAGGGGATGCCGCACACAGCGTAGGCGACGGCCATGCAACAGATGGTCACCACAAGCGGACTCATGCCTTCTCGTCCTTTCGACGAAACCTCAGCCTCACGGGCGTCCCCTCAAGGTCGAACGCCTCGCGCAGGCGATTCTCCAGATAGCGCTCGTAGTTGTCATCAACGAGGTCGGGCGCGTTGCAAAAGAACGTGAAGACCGGCGGGCGCGTGCCGGTCTGCGTGGCATATTGCAGGCGCAGGCGGCGCTTGCCCGAGGTGGCGGTGTGGCCACTCTCGCGCAGGTCCCCCAGAAAGTTGTTGAGCTGCGAGGTCTTGATCGTGCTCGCATGCGTCTCGGCGACGCGGACGGTCGTGGCGAGCACCCGGTCGATGGCGCGCCCGGTAAGGGCCGAGGTGGTGATCGCCGGCGCCCAGGTCGCGAAGGTCATCCGCTTGGCGAGCGAGTCCATGATGTCCTGGCGCTGACGGGCGTCCGCAACGAGGTCCCACTTGTTGAGGACGATGACCAGGGCGCAGCCACGGTCGATCGCCATGCCGGCGAGCTTCTGGTCCTGCTCCGTGAGCCCCACCGAGCAATCCACCACCAGAAGGGCGACCTCGGCCCTGTCCATCGCCTGCAGGCCCCGAACGAGGCTGTAGTACTCGACGTCCTCGTGCACCTGGGTCTTCTTGCGCATGCCGGCGGTGTCCACCAGGCGGATCGTGTGGTCCTTCCAGCGCACGACCGTGTCGATGGCGTCACGCGTGGTGCCCGCCACCTCGGAGACGATGGAGCGGTTCTTCCCAGAGAGCCGATTGACCAGCGAGGACTTCCCGACGTTGGGCCGCCCGATGATCGCCACCGGCAGGGCGTCATCCACCTCCTGCGGCTCGTCAACCTCCTCGGGCAAGACCGCCACGATGGCGTCGAGCAGATCCCCCGTGCCGTGGCCATGGCCCGCCGAGATCGCCCGTGGCTCGCCCACGCCCAGCGAGTAGTACCCCCAGGTCTCAAGGTCGAGCGAGGGGTCGTCGAGCTTGTTGACGCACAGGAAGATCGGCTTGTTGGCCGCGCGCACGACACGCGCCACCTCTTCGTCCTCGTCGGTCGTGCCCACCGTCCCGTCGACGACGAACACGATGACGTCCGCCTCGTCGCAGGCCGCCAGCGCCTGCTCGCGAATATGCGGGGCAAAGGTGTCCTTGCTCTTGACGGACTCGATGCCACCGGTGTCGATGAGCACGAACTCGCGACCGTTCCAGTCGGTCGTATGGTAGGAGCGGTCTCTCGTCACGCCCCGGGACTCGTGCACGATGGCGTCACGGTGCTCCGCCAGACGGTTCACCAACGTCGACTTGCCGACGTTGGGGCGTCCGACGACGGCCACTATGGGCTTGGGCATGGGCTTCCTCTCAATGCTTCCGTGCGTGCGGTGGGGTGCGTGTGGCAGGGCCTTGGTGCCGCCACGTCCCTGCTATGGCGAGGCGGTTGTGGCACCTGCGCCCGACTCTTCCGTGCTCTGAAGCGAGTAAGTGGCCCCTGTCGTCGACGTGTCGGTCGTGTTCGCGTCAGAGCCCTCTCCTGGATCAGGCTCGTTCGTGCCTGGGTCTGTCGTGCCCGGGTCGGGCGGGGTCGTGCCGCCGGTGTCGCCGCCGCCACCGCCCGTGTCGTCGCCGGGCGGCTCGGTGGTGCCACCCGAGCCACCGCCCGTGTCGTCGGAGCCGCCTCCCGTGCCACCGGAGTCGTCACTGCCGCCGCCACCTCCGCCGGTCGACCCGCCGGAGTCGTCACCGCCCGTGTTGGATCCCCCGCCGTTCTCCCAGGAGTTGTCGTCCTGGGGAACGTAGTCGTCCGTCGGGACCTCGTCGTAGGTGTAGTACTCCTCGAACTGGGTGGGACTCATGGTCTGGCCCTCGTCGATGGTCTCGTCCTGGTCCTCGCCACGCATCGACTCCACCACATCGAGCCATTCGTCGGCACCGCAGCCGGCATAGCACAGGCCGTAGCGCTCGTCGCCGTCGCCCGAGAGCACGGCGACGTTCAACTCCTCGTTGACGGAGAGGTAGTAGGTGACGACCTCGTCGTCATCGGTGTTGTCCTCCCAAGGGCTGGAAAGGCGGAAGGTGACCGAGGTGGTGCCCTCGCGCTTGCCCTTGAAGCAGAACACGGTAAGCCGGGTAAGGATCGGCTCGCCCTTCTCGTCGAGCGGCGGGTCCCCGTAGGCCTCCTGCGAGGGGGTCACCACGCGATATCCCACAAAGCCGACGATGTCGTCATCGGCCACGTTGCACGTCCACGAGACGGTGTTGTCGTTCAAGAACGGGAACGCGAAGAGCATCCGCGGGTAGTGTTCGCGATCTCCCGTCGACTCGCTCAGGGAGCCCTTGAAGACGCTCTCCTGGCCCTCGACGTCCGACGGCTGCTGCCCGGAGCGGGAGCAGCCCATGATGCCAAACAGCAGGGCGAGCGCCACACAGCACGCCACAGGTGCGAGAGTCGCTCTTCTCATTGTTGTCTCTACCTCCCCGAAAGGGTCACAGATGTGCTCTCTATTGTAGGGGAAAGCCCACGGCGACACAAAGCGCACGCACGACGTCGGGAGGCGTGGTTTGGGAGACGCACACGCGCGCGCCGCGCCGCTCGAGCTCGGCCACCAGGTGCGCACGCGTGTCGCCATCCAGGGTCACCGCGTCGAAGTTGAACATCACCTCGGGAAGGACCACCATCTTGCCGTGCAGGTCGTCCGGTAGCTGCGCCAGCAGGTCGCAGGAGACGATGAGCCCCGTCACGTTGACGTCGCCGCCGTAGTAGTCGTTGCGCACGGCAAAGGGCGCGACGCGGGCCCGTTCGTCCCCGCTTGCCGCGCGCCATCCCTCGCAGAAGGACTGGAGGGCACCCTGGGCCGCCTCGCCGCACACGAGCAGCACGTCCAGCTCGCTCCGTCGCAGCTCGGCGTGCAGGGCCCCAAGGAGCGCGGCGTCCTCGGAGCAGAGCTGGTCCGCGTCGTCGAGGAAGCTCCGCAGCATGCCGATGCCGTCGTAGAACTGCGGGAAGCCGTCATAGGTCTCGGCGGGAGGAACCGGGAGCCGCGCGTTGAGGTAGAACTCGTCCGAGAGCTGGAAGCGGGTCATGCCCCAGCGCTCGCGCGCGCGGCACTGGTAGGGCTCGAGGAGGGCGACCACCTCGCGCGAGTCCTCGACGCTCTCGGAGTAGGAGGACGAGAAGCGCCGCGAGAAGCGGGTGTAGCCCATGGGAACCAGCGCCAGCGAGGTGAACGAGTCGTGCCGCTCGACCCAGTCGAGCGTGCGGCGCAGCTCGTCGCCGTCGTTGATGCCCCTGCAGAGCACGATCTGCCCGTGGATCTCAAGGCCCGCCTCCAGCAGGCGCTCCAGCACCTCTATGCCACGCGGGGCGTTGCGCCCGATGAGACTCTTACGGACCTCGGGCGAGATGGCGTGCAGCGACACGTTCATCGGTTCGAGGCGACAGCTGATGATGCGCTCCACCTCGTCGTCGGAGATGTTGGTCAGCGTCACGAAGTTGCCCTGAAGAAACGACAGGCGATAGTCGTCGTCGCGCAGCATGAGCGAGGCGCGGGCGTCGGCGGGAAGCATGGACATGAAGCAGAATTGGCAGTTGTTCACACAGGTGCGAATGCCGTCGAACAGCACGTCGGTGAAGTCGATGCCCCAGTCCTGCCCGGGCTCGCGAACGAGCGTGGCGGCATAGGACTCATCGTCTGCGGGAACGAAGACCACCAGCTCCGCCACCTCGCCGTCCGCCTCCCACCGCCAGTCGATGATGTCGCGCAGCGGCCGGCCGTTGACGGCGTCGATGCGCATGCCCGGCTCGACGCCGGCGTCGTCGGCCGGGCTGCCGGGCTCGACCTGCGCGACCCATGCGCCAAGGACCTGCGGCTTGGTCGATGCGTAGTCCGCCCGACCCTTGTCGCGCGCATCCGGCGTGGACATGGGATCACTCCCCCGCGAGCTCCGCGATGCGCGCGCGCACCGCCTCGATCTGCGAGGTGGGGGTCGACGCCCCAGCCGTGAGGCCCACGCGGACCGCGCCGTCAAACCACGAGGCGACCAGCTCGTCCGGCCGCTCGACATGGTGGGTCTTCGGACAGCACGCCCGCGCGATCTCTGCTAGGTGGGTCGTGTTCGCGGAGTTGCGCCCTCCCACCACGACCATCACGTCGACCGTGCGGGCGAGCCGCTCGCACGCGCTCTGGTGGCCCGAGGTCGCCTCGCAGATGGTGTCGAAGATCCGCAGCTCGTCAACGCGTCCCACCAGCTCGGCAACGATGGCGCGCAGCTTTGCGTGGGATTGGGTGGTCTGCACGACCACGCCCACCTTGCGCTCGAGGCGCAGCTTGCAGACCTGCTCCGCCGAGTCGACCACCAGCGCGCCCGGTGCGTGCCCACAGGTGCCCTCGACCTCAGGGTGTCCCGACTCCCCCACCACAATGACCTGGTAGCCCTCACGGATGAGCTGCTCCGCCGCGCGGTGGGCGCGCTTCACGAAGGGGCAGGTCGCATCGAGCACCGTGGCGCCCGCCTTGCGGGCGGCGCGCTCGAGCTCAGGGGGCACGCCATGGGTGCGCAAGACGAGCGTCGAGCCAGGACCGGCCTCGGCGGCGTCATCGACCGTCGAGACCCCCTGCTCGGCCAGCTCGCGCACGACCGACGGGTTGTGGATGAGGGGTCCCAGCGTATGGATGGGGCCCTCGGCCTGTCCCGCGGCCCTGCGCACCAGCTCGAGCGCGCGCTCCACGCCGTAGCAGGCGCCGGCCGCCTCGGCGATGACGATCTCCACCAGCCGTCGACCTCCTCCCTAGTGCTTGCCCGGATGCTCCTTGCGCAGGTCGTCGCGCAGGACGTAGACCTGCTCCATCCCCACGCGCGCCATCTCCTCGGTCTTCTGGCGCCTGCCCTCGGAGGTCATGTCCTCGAAGCTCACGCAGTCCCCCACCTTCACGAACACGCGCCAGAACAGGCGGACACGACGCTCTCCCCGCTTCCTGATGTCCTGCGCCCCAACGATCGCCATGGGCTGCACGGGGGCCTGTGCCATGCGGGCCATGAGGGCGAACGCACCGTGGGCCTCCGTGAGCTCCCCATCGTTTTTGATGCGCGTTCCCTCAGGGAAGACCAGCACGCTCTCGCCGCGCTTGAGCGCCGCGACCGCCCGCCTGACCGCCTTCACGTCCGCCGTTCCGCGCTCGACGGGGATGCCTCCCACGCGCGGGAGCAGCCAGCGCAAAAAGGCGTTGCGCTCGAACTCGCTCTTGTAGATGGGCCGCACGTGTATGCCCCGAAACCACGTGCTCACCGATGGCAGCAGCGTCTCGAGAAACGAGGCGTGGTTCATGATCAGCACGCGGCCGCAGCGATCGTTCCACAGCTTCTCGCCCTGCTCGATCCGCCAGGGCCACAGCAGCTTGGTGACTATCCCCACCACACAGATGACCACGCCGAGCAGCAGCTTCGCCGAGAGGGGGTAGTCGTCCATGGCGGCGTCGAAGTAGTCTTCGCGCGCAAAGGTCTTCCGTTTGGCCATGTCAGCTCGCAT
The DNA here is from genome assembly GCA_040268355.1 of Atopobiaceae bacterium. GTDB lineage: Bacteria > Actinomycetota > Coriobacteriia > Coriobacteriales > Atopobiaceae > UBA1367. The sequence goes on from JAWRIT010000088.1 coordinate 33,822, forward strand.
TCTCGATGAGGTGGACGATGGCATCGACGACCTCGCCCACACCTAGGGCCGACGAGTCGATGTGGTGTGCGTCTGCCGCAGGGCGCAGCGGGGCCTCGGCGCGCGTCGAGTCGAGCTCGTCACGGCGCCTGATGTCTTGCAGGATGGCCCGCTCCTGCTCGGCGTCGGCGGTCGCGGACGCATCCGTCGCCGCGTCGCCTCCCTCGCGCTGCACCGCCCTGCGGTGGGCGCGGGCCTCG
>JAWRIT010000089.1:0-8137 GCA_040268355.1 Atopobiaceae bacterium
CCCGCACCGTCACGACTCGACGCGCAGCACCAGGTAACGGTTGAGGTTTCCGCCGGCACCGTCGGCAGAGAACCGGGCCTGCTCGCGGGCACGTGGCCTGACCGACGCCGAGAGCGCGTCGATCTCCTGCTCCGAGAAGTCGTGGCAGAAGCGCAGCACGTCGGTGCGACCCTGCCACCCCAGCACGTAGTCGCCCTCACCCAGGTCGTCAAGACCGAGGCGTATCCGCGCCTCCTCGGTCGTCGCGCGGGCGCGGGCGAGCAGGCGGTCGCTTTGGGAGAGCTGCCAGAAGGAGATGGCGACGAAACCGCCAGGACGGGTGACGCCCACCAGCGCGTCGAGCACTTGCTCGCGCTGCTCAGGGAGCGCAAGGTGGTGCAGGAAGGCAAGGCAGACGGAGAGGTCGCAGACGCGGGGGCCGAGCTGCCGGGCGAGGTCACCGCCGGAGAGGAGCAGCTCTGCGACATCAAGATGCGTGTAGGAGACCGTGACGCCCGCACTCGCCAACGGACGGGCTCCTGCCAGCTCGTCGCAGCCGTCGATGGCATGGATCCGCAGCTCACGAGCCGCACGCGAGCCACTAGCCCCCAGCAGGCGCTCGGCGAGGAAGCGTTCGAAGCGCAGGTTGCCGCAGGCGAGGTCGAGCACCTGCAGACTCCCTCCCTCATCGAGCCACGGCAGGTCCACCTCGGCGAGGAGCCGCTCCCAGCCAGGCCACGCACGCTCGCGCGTCGCCGAAAAGGACGAGGCGACCTGCGCGTAGAAGTCGCTGGTCAGCCGTGCAAGCCGGCGGGCCGTCCGCTGATGCATGCCCACCTCCTCCCTCGCGGTGTCGATGTGCTCTCTCCTAGACACTACACCTCCCCTTCCGTCCGTAGCTATACTGATCGGCATGGAGGCAGCCATTCTTGAGATCATCGCGGCACTGCGAGACGGCGGGCGCACCGTGGACGCCGCCTGGCTCGACCGTCTCGTGCGCAGGCACAACCGCGCGGCGCATGACGCCGGGCGCACCGTCGCCAAGCGGAGGCTGCTCCCCTACTACCTGCAGGTGCGCACGAGCGATCCCGCGCGTTGGCGCTCATGGAACGTGGACGGCGCCACCGAGGAGCGGCTTGTGCGCCTGCTCAAGATGAAGCCCCGTCGCACCGCCTCGGGCGTGGCGACCACCACCGTGATCACCAAGCCTTGGCCCTGTTCGAGCGACTGCCTCTACTGTCCCAGCGACGTGCGGATGCCCAAGAGCTACCTGGCCAACGAGCCCGCCTGCCAGCGCGCCGAGCACAACTACTTTGACCCGTACTTGCAGGTCAAGGCACGCCTGCACGCCCTGTCGGCGATGGGTCACGTGACCGACAAGGTGGAGCTCATCGTGCTGGGTGGCACGTGGAACGACTATCCCGAGCCCTATCAGCGCTGGTTCGTGCGCGAGCTGTTCCGTGCGCTCAACGACGACGAGCCCTACCAGGGCGGCCCGGAGCGCGATGCCACCGCCCACGGAGCCATCGGGGCGACCGCCACCGAGCCATCCGCCGCCGCGGCCTCCGCCACCAGCTCGTCGTCCGGTGTCGGCGCTCCTGTCGGCCAGGTCGCCGCGCGGGCCGCCCGCTACGCCGCTTGGGGGCTCTCCGCAGACCCGAAGGCGATCGCCGCCAGCTCGGAGGCGACCCAGCGGGCCGTCACGCAGGGAGAGCTCACCTACAACCAGGCCATTGACGCGATGCTTCGCAGCGACCCCTGGCAGCGTGCCGCGCGCTTCCAGACGGCGGGCTGGGACGAGCTCGAACGCGAGCAGTGCGCCAACGAGCAGGCGGCGCGACGCGTGGTCGGCCTGGTCATCGAGACCCGTCCCGACCTCATCACGCCCGAGGCGGCGCGCACCATGCGGCGTCTGGGCTGCACCAAGGTCCAGATGGGCGTGCAGAGCCTGGACGGCGCGGTGCTCGCCGCAAACCGGCGCTCCACCGACCCCGAGCAGATCGCGCGCGCCTTCGCCGTGTTGCGCGCCTTTGGGTTCAAGATCCATGTCCACACCATGGTCAACCTCCTGGGCTCCATGCCGGAGGCGGACAAGGCCGACTACCAGCGCCTGGTGAGCGACGAGCGCTACTGCCCCGACGAGGTCAAGCTCTATCCCTGCGCGCTGGTGGCGAGCGCCCGGCTCACCGAGGCCTATCGGCAGGGCAGCTGGCACCCCTACGACGAGGAGCGGCTCGTGGACGTGCTGGTTGCCGACGTGCTGGCCACGCCCGCACAGACTCGCATCTCGCGTATGGTTCGCGATATCTCCTCCACCGACATCGTCGCGGGCAACCGCAAGACCAACCTGCGGCAGCTCGTCGAGGCGCGGCTGCGCGAGCGCGCAGACGAGGTGCGCGAGATTCGTATGCGCGAGATCGCCACCGACGACGTCTCTGTGCGCGACCTGCGCCTGGAGTGCGTCCGCTACCAGACCAGCGTGGCCGAGGAATGCTTCCTGCAGTGGGTGACGCCCCAGGGGCGCATCGCCGGATTCTGCCGGCTGTCGCTTCCCGACGCCGAGGCCGTCCGACAGGTGACGGGCGCGGAGCCGCCCATCTCGCCGACGACGGCGGTGATTCGCGAGGTGCACGTGTACGGGCGCGTGGCGGGACTGGGGACCAACGAGCAGGGAGGGGCGCAGCATGCGGGCCTGGGCAAGGCGCTCGTCGAGGAGGCATGCCGTCTCGCACGTGAGGCGGCCTATGACACGGTGGCCGTCATTAGCGCGATCGGGACGCGGGAGTACTATCGCACGCTGGGCTTTTCTGACGCTGGCCTCTACCAGCTGCGCCAACTGGAGTCCGCAGGCGCCGCGCAGGCGTACGGACGCGCCGGAGGGCGACCCGACGAACGTGGGGCCAACCCCAAGGCATGACGCAACCGATGGCGGCACGACGCGGCACCGACGAGGGGCCGCGGCCGCGAGAGGACCGGTGTTGCCAGGGCTATTCGGCCCACCAGTCCAGAGGCTGGTACCTCTTCACCAGCTCGAGACGCAGCGCCTCGATGGTCGAGCAGTTGGCGAGGACCGTGACGGGCTCCCCTATAGCCGCGAGGTCCCGCACGAGCGCCGCGTAGTCGGTCTGCACGCGCAGGCTCCGCTCGTCGACGCCCGCACGCAAAAGGCGATCGCGCATGTCCTCCCACTTCGGACCACCCACGATCACCTGGGTCGTCGGGCCGCAGATCTTCTCCCAGCGCACGTCCTGGATCCACTCGGTCGAGACGCCGTCCATGATCTCCGCCCCCAAGAGGCAAACCAGGTGGCTGGGCACCTCCCCCTCCGAGACGAGCATGTTGATGAGCTGGTTGCAGCCAGCCGTGTTCTTCATCATCAGAAGGCGGGTGCGGGTGCCGTCGACGTCAAAGATCTCGAAGCGATGGGCCGCATGCGTGAAGTGGGCGAGCGCGGCAAAGACGTCGTCCTCGGCCATGCCGGTCGACAGCAGCCCCGTGACGGCGGCGACGGCGTTGTAGATGTCGTAGCCCGCACGGACGTTGGCGCGCACGCGACGCTCCTCCCCCTTGATGCGCAGGGTGAGCGTGCAGCTCCGCTCGGTCGCGTCGTCCACCGCGACGCAGGCGACATCGGGGGTGTGGTGGGTGCGCCCGCAGCTCGGGCAGTGATAGTCGCCCAGATGCGCGAAGCTGCGCCGCGAGAAGGCCAGCTCCGCTCCGCAGGTGACGCATTCCACCCGTTCGTCGAAGTCGGCCACGCCCTCCTCATAGACGGGGCACTCGACGCCGAACCACACCACCGGGTTGTCCACGGCATCGGCGATGGAGGCCGTCACCTGGCAGTCCGCGTCCAGCACAAGCACCGTCTCCGGGCAGCTCCGGGCGGCCTTGATGATGTAGTCGCGCGCGGTGGTCCAGCTGGTGTAGCGGTCGACCTGGTCGCGATAGAGGTTGGTGACCACCATCACCTGCGGATGAACGGCGGGCAGGATCGTCTTGGTGGCGCCCTCGTCGCACTCGATGACGGCCCAGTCGCTCTTGCGCCGTCCGCCCAGCGTGCTGTCGAGACAGAGCGTGGTGGCGATCCCCTGGGCCAGGTTGGTGGACGAGGGATCGTAGGCCGCCGTGCCATGGGTGTTGATGACGGCCTGCTGCACGATGTGGGTCGTGGTGGTCTTGCCGTTGGTGCCGGTGATGACAATGGTCTTGTGGCCGGCCGAGAGCCTGGCGATGAGATTGGGGTCGACCTTCAGGGCGATCATTCCCGGAAGGGCGCGCGCCGTGCGGCCAAGCAGGCGCATCGCGCGGTAGACCACCTTGCAGGTCGCGATGGCCGCGCTCGTTCTGATGGACATGGACGAACCTCCCCGTGAGGCCGGCGTGTACGACCCAACCAGTATAGGCATGCCATCATTGCCGCTCGGTGACAAGCGGCTGACGCGACCCCTTCACCACAGACGCCGCGAGACGCGCGGCACCCTCATCCTTAGGCGACCGTCACCACCACACGCTGGTAATGCTTGAGCGTGTGAGCGCCGTCGTCGGCGGCCTCGACGACCAGATGTATGGTCTGCCCGCTCTTCGCATCGGCCGGCACGGTGAAACTCACCTGCTCGGTGTCGGCCCCCGAGAGCTCGATCGTGTCGAGCGCGTCGGCGTCGGCCACCTTGGCCGTGCGGTCGAGCACCAGGCCCGCCTCCACGTCGGTGAGCGTGGGCGCCTCGACACCATCGTCGTAGGTGTCCGCCTCGAAGTAGCGCCACCACCGCAGCGAGAGCGCGTCCCCGTCCGGATCCTCGGCGCTCGCCGTCAGCGTCAGCGTCTCGCCGGCGGCGGCCGTGACGTCGGTGCCCTCCGCCACGCTCACCGTCGGGGCATGGTTGGCGTCCTCGTAGCGTTTGGCCGTGCACCAGTCGATCCGCGCGGCGAAGTCGTTCTGGATGTCGTCGAACCAACGCGTGAGCGTGTAGCTCGCCTCGAAGTCGCCGGAGTGGGGGTCGAAGTCCGCCACGGAGTTGGTCCCGTCGGGGCCGAAGCGGCCGCCCCAGCCACCCCAGCTCGGGTTCTCCAGAGAGCGCAGCCCCGTGTCGATGAGGTAGAGGAAGCTCGGGGAGTCGCCCTCCGAGATGAAGTCGTAGCGCTCGTAGCTGGGGTTGGCCGCCAGGTACTCGTCCCAGCCGCGCTGCTCCTCGTCGAGCTCGCCCTCGACGGTCTTCCCGTCTCCCATGAGGGCGTACAGCTCCACGAGCGCGCCCTTGTCGCCCATGACGTTCTCCTGCTGCCACGCGGCGTGCAGCGCGGTGTTGAGCTCGTCGGGATGGTACTGCCAGGCGTAGGCGAAGTGCCAGAAGTTGCTGGCGTCGTTGAGCACGCGAAGGTCGGGCCACGCCTTGGCGATGTAGGTGCTGTAGCTCTCGTCCTGGTCGAGGATGATGTAGAGGGCCAGCTTGTCATAGATCCGCTGCTGGATGTCGGCCCACTCGTCGGTGTCCGCGTACTGCTCCTCGATGGACTTCAGGGCGCGCGCGGTGGTGTTGGTGCCACCCCAGGTCTGCACCCAGAGGGTGCGCGGGTCGTCGTCCAAGAACAGCTCCTTCAGAAACTCGCTGCCCTCGGTGACCTGCTCCATCTCCCCCTTGTCGGTGATGTTGCCGATCTTGGTGACGGAACGCAGGTAGTCGGGGTCCGGGTAGGACTCGTCGTGGACCGTGAGGTTGGGGTAGACCTCCGCGTAGGCGTCGAGGAACTGGCCGAGCCAGTCGGTCCCCGTCCAGCGCAAAGGCTCGATGCCCGCATCCGGGTCGCCGGCATAGTGGTACATGGAGCTGGTGAGCACGATACCGGCGATGTCCATGTCATTGGCGTAGAGCAGCGCCCGGATGACCGAGTTGCGGTCGTCCACCTCGCCGTCGGTGGTGATGACGGTGCGGGCCTTGCCCAGCGTGGTGGTCGTGGCGGGAGGCGTCTCGTCGCGCGACTCGTCGGACACCTCGGTGGCGGCATCGGTGTCCGCCGCGCCGCCGTTGGCGCATGCTGCCAGCACCGTTGCGGACGCAAGTCCTGCCGCCATGAACGTTCTCCTGGTAAGCATGGTCGTCTCCTCTTTCTGCGCGATGCGGCGGGCCGCCGTCGCCACATGGGTACCACCTCTCAGTCTATGTGACGACACGTGGGGGCACAAAGGTGTCGACCCGCGAGTGGTCGGGCGGAACGTGGCCACCCCTGGGGCGAGCGAGCGTCAGCTCGACCTGACGGTCGACATCAAGGCCGTGCGTTAGCAGGCGTGTCCTTGCCAGCCCTCCAAGTCGCACACCATGAGCCACTCGGTCTCGTCGGCCCCGTCGCCTATGGCGCGAAAGCCAAGGCGCCGGTACAGGCGCTGCGCGGGGTTCGCCTTCTGCACGGACAGGGAGGCGCGGCGATACCCGGCCTCCCGCAGCTCGCGGAGCATCCTTCGCATCATCGCGCCGCCGACGCCCCTGCCACGATGTTCGCGGTACAGCGAAATCGAGAAGGACGGCGTCTCGTCGTCGATGTGGCCGTACTCGTCGGTGGTCCTCACCCAGCATGCCCCGACGACCTTCCCGGCCGCCACGGCGACGAGCGCCCGATCGTCCGGGCGCGTGCCGAAGCCCTCCACGGCGGCGCGGCATTGCGGGTCCTCCTCCACGGCACTGCGCGGGATCTCGCCCTCGAAGTCCTCGGGAACGAAGACCGCCTCATAGAGAAAGTCCCATAGCAGCGGGTATTCGTCCGGACGCATGTGCCGTATCTCATATCCGGCGGGAACGGTCATGGGTCACACACCTCGCTTCGCTGTTGTCGGGCACCCCCAAGATCGGCGTCGCCTGGCGGTTTCCGTCTCCTTGGAGCGGAGTACGTCATAGTTTACCAGTCAGGATTGCCAGAGGGGGCAGGGCGGACGCGCGGGGAGCGGACAACGGGCACGACGGCACCCGCCACCAGCGGTCGCCATCCACCGGTGAGCGCTCCGCCGACAGCCCGCCACCCGGCAGGGGCAGCTCGCCTTGCACAGTGTGCATCTTGGTCCCACGTCACCCTCTGACGCGGGCCCATCCCGTATGCTCACAGCAAGCGAGACGAAGAGACCTGGAGGGGCAATGGACGTACGCCTGATTGAGCAAGAGGGTCGGCGAGGCATCGAGGTCGTGGTGACGTGCGCGCCGGGCGACACCCGCGCGGCGCGACTCGTCGACCGGCTGCAGTCGCTCGACGACCGAATCATGGCCTATGAGCCGGGCACGATTATCCGGAGAGTCGTGCCACTCGGCGAGATCCAGCTCATCGAGGTGCGCGACGAGCAAACGTGGGTGCTCACCAGCGCAGGTCTCAAGCTGGAGAGCCCGCTTCGGCTCTACGAGCTGGAGGAGGCCCTTGACGGCACCGAGTTCCTGCGCGTGTCACGGCATGCGATCGTCAACTTCGACAAGGTCGAGTCCCTGCGACCCGAGCTCAACAGGCGGCTCATGCTCCGGCTTGCGGGCGGCACCGAGGTGCTTGTCACCAGGAAGTACGCGCAAGAGATAAAGGCGCTGCTCGGGATCTCGCGATAGGCAACGAGCCGGCACAAGAAGACACAGGAAAGGTTGTGATCAAAATGACGAACATGAACGAGAGGTTCGACAAGAACGTCAGCATCATCGACGAGGACATCGACCGGGGTCCCAAGAGCATCCTGGTCAAAGGCGTGCTTTCGGGTTCGTTCATAACGGTGGTTGTGCTAGGCATCTCCTGCGGAGTCGTGGCGGCGATGGGACAATGGCACCAAGGCATGACGTGGTGCGTCTCCGCGATCGCCGCCGGCCTTCTGGGAGGCATCCTGCAGCAGGTGTGGTTCAGCTACTCCGTGCTCACGAGGCCAAGCTATCCCGTGCGCATCGCCGGGTTCGGGTTCAGCTACTTCGCGGTGCTTGTCTGCTGCGCCATCCTGGGCAAGTGGCTGCCGATCGAGCGGATCGGCGCGTGGGCCAGCTTCACCGTCACCTACCTCGTCATACTCGCCGTGGTCACTGCGGCGTACGCCATCGCCTACCGCAGGCAGGGGGCGAGCTACTCCGAGCGGCTTGAGACCTACCGCAAGCGTCGCAACGGCTAGGGCCGAGCGCTCACTCGCCGCATTGACGCAATCTGTGGGGCC
>JAWRIT010000090.1:0-2765 GCA_040268355.1 Atopobiaceae bacterium
CCGCGCGGGCTGGACGTTCTGGACCCCCTCGTACCGCTTCGACCTGACGCGGGGGCGCGGGCCCCTTCGCTACCACGGGAGGCTCGTGAGCCTGAGCGAGATTGCGGCCATGGCCTTCGCCCGCGAGCTCGTGGGTGTCGCATGGAGTCCGTACGTGCTGGACTGCGTGCTCACCTACGCCTACTCGCCCGAGACCGCGTACGCCCTGTACGACGAGATGCGCTCGCTCACGCGCCGCGCATGCGAGCTGCGGGGCGCCAGCGAGAATGACCACACCACGCCGAGAGGAGATGGGATCCACCATGACGATCAGAGTTCCCTTTGAAGAGGTGCGTGACACCATTGCCCGTGCGTTTCTCGTGGCTGGATTGGACGAGGGGCAGGCGGCGCGCTGCGCCGACATCCATGCCCGAAGCAGCCTTGACGGCGTCGAGAGCCATGGGCTCAACCGGGTGCCGCGCTTCGTCGACTACGTCAGGCGTGGTTGGGTGGACCCAGCGGCCGAGCTGGAGCTCGTGGGGTCAAGGGGGGCGGTGGAGAACTACGACGGCCATCGCGGCATAGGCGTCCTCAATGCGTCGTTCTGCATGGATCGGGCCATCGAGCTGGCGAAGGAGCACGGGATTGGCTGTGTGGCGCTCAAGAACACCACGCACTGGATGCGCGGTGGCACCTACGCCTGGCGTGCGGCGGAGGCGGGCTTCATCGGCATCAGCTGGACCAACACCGAGAGCTGCATGCCTATGTGGGGATCGAAGGAGGCGGGCGTTGGCAACAACCCCTTCTGCCTCGCCATCCCCAGGAAGAAGGGTCCCATCGTCCTCGACATGGCCATGAGCCAGTTTGCCTTCGGCAAGCTGGGCACCTATCGACTGGCCGGCCGTGAGCTTCCCGTGGCGGGAGGCTTTGACGAGGACGGCGAGCTCACCCGTGATCCCGCTGCCATCGAGAAGAGCGGACGGATCCTGCCCGCGGGCTATTGGAAGGGCTCCGGCCTCGCTATCGTCCTCGATCTGGCCGCGGCCTCGATGGCGGGCGGCATGAGCGGCATCGACATGGACGAGGAGGCAAAGGGCAGTTGCACGGGCTGCTGCCAGATCTTCATCGCCTACGACCCCTACCTGTTCGGCTCCGAGAAGCAGATCCAGGAGCTCTACGACCGTCGCGTGGCCGCCGTCGCGGGCACCGAGCCCGATCACGAGGGCGGCAGCGTCACGTGCCCCGGCGAACGGATGGCCCAGCGGCGCGAGGAGAACCGCGTCCAGGGCGTGCCCGTCGACGAGCAGATCTGGGCGCAGGTCAAGCGCATCGCCTCGGGCGACCTGAGCGACCTCGTGGACCTCTCGTAGGTGACGGAGTCGGTGGCGGAGCGGGCGAGGGATGCTCCTCGCTCGCAAAGCAGTCGTGAGGATCCTGACAGAGGAAACGGAAGCTGCCCGGCCACAGGGCGGGGCACAGGAAGGGAGCCGTGCATCATGAATGCGGTACGCATAGTCAAGCCAGGCCAGCTTGAAGTCTTCCAGATGCCCATGCCCGAGCTGCAGGACCCAGGTGACGTGCTTCTGAGGATGACCGCGGGTGGCGTCTGCGGCAGTGACGTGGGAATCTACCACGGCACCAATGCGGCGGCGACCTACCCGCGCATCATCGGACACGAGATGGTGGGCGTCGTGGAGCAGGTGGGCTCCGCGGTCGATGCGGTCTCGGTGGGGGACCGGGTGATCGTGGACCAGGTGGTCGCGTGTGGCCACTGCTACGCCTGTCGTCACGATCGGCCCAACGTCTGCGGCAGCCTGCAGGTCCGGGGTGTGCACATCGACGGCGGTTATCGGGAGTACATGGTGGTTCCTTCCGCAGACTGCCATCTGCTGCCCGACGACCTCTCGGACACCGACGCCGTAATGATCGAACCCACCACCATAGCCCTGCAGAGCGTGAGCAGGGGCGAGGTAACCGAGGACGACGACCTTCTGATCTTGGGCTACGGGGCCTTGGGCTCCAGCATCATGCGAGTGGCGCAGCTGCTCCATCCGCATGTCATCATCGTGGCGGACGTGGACCCCGCCAAGCTGGAGGACGCGCGTGCCGCCGGTGCGGACCACGTCATCGACGGGAGGTCCGAGGACGTGGCCACCCGCGTTCGCGAGCTGACGGAGGGCTATGGGGCTACGGTCTCCATTGACGCCGCCTGCGTGGGCGAGAGCCTCATGACCGCCATGGAAGCGACTGGAAATGCGGGACGCGTGGTCAACATGGGCCTCAGCGTGACGCCCATCGAGATCAACCGCTTCGCCATCACGAGCAAGGAGCTCGACGTGCGAGGCAGCCGTCTGCAACGGCACAAGTTCCCCGAGGCCATCGAGCTCGCGCGCACCCATCGGGTCGACCTCAGGGGAAGCGTGAGCCACACCTTCCCCCTTGTGGAGGCCCAGCGTGCGTTCGGCCTCATCGACAGCCGCGACCCCTCGATCCGCAAGGTCGCCCTCACGATCGGCGAGTAGGGTGGCCACGCGCGGTGTGTGATGGGCGCGCGTGTCGGACGGCCGGATCGGAAAGGCGACGCGATAGGAGCGCCTTAGAGGGCTCGCTTTGGCAGGGAAGGGCAAAGATTCCATTGGTCGCCCGATCGGGTCGAGAATCGGCTCTCACGCGTTTGCGCAGGTGGAGGGTCTGTGGGGTGCTGACCAGTACGTGGCGATGCGCCACGGTGGGAAAACGGCCCTCAAGGAACCGCAGGTAGGAGCGCTAAAAACGGGGTGGCCCAA
>JAWRIT010000091.1:0-17889 GCA_040268355.1 Atopobiaceae bacterium
AAGTCGGCTCGGCTAGCCTGATTCCACCCACGCCTAGCCGTCCGCTGCAGCTCCGATTATACAGGGGCTGCGCGTCAGCATGCGCATTCGTCGCCAGCGCCGAAACCACTCGCAAAACCCATCGAGAAATAGGTTGACACAGAATCAATCGCTTCGCCCGCCACGCCACCTCGGTAGACGCGCTACTTCTTGACCATCCCGTGGCGCACGTTCCACTTGCGACGCTCGATCTCAGAGAGGATGCGCTTGCGCAGGCGGATGTTCTTGGGCGTGATCTCCACCAGCTCGTCGTCGGCGATGTACTCCAGGGCCTCCTCAAGCGTGAAGGTGCGAGGGGGCGTGAGCTGCACGGCGATGTCGGCCGTGCTCGAGCGCTGGTTCCCCAGGCTCTTGGTCCGCGCGATGTTGACCACCATGTCCCCGGACTTCGAGCGCTCGCCCACCAACATGCCCTCGTAGCACTCCGTGCCAGGCTCCACGAAAAGCGAGCCGCGCTCTTGGAGCGTGCCGAGGGCGTACGCCACGGCCTTCTCTGTGGACATGGAGATCATCGCCCCGTTCTGGCGCCCGCCGAGGTCACCGGCAAAGGGACCGTACTCAAGGAAGGTGTGATAGAACACGGCCTCCCCATGGGTCGCGTTGAGGATGCGGTTCTTGAGGCCCATGATCCCTCGTGTGGGAATGCGAAACTCCAGGTGGGTCTGGGCGCCGGACGCCTCCATGGTGGTCATGGTGCCACTCGATGCCCCAAACACCTCGATGACCTTGCCGGCAAACTCGGAGGGGCACTCGACGACCACCTGCTCGATTGGCTCGAGCCGCATGCCGTCCTCCCCCTTCTTGAAGAGCACGCGCGGACGTCCCACCTGAAACTCGAACCCCTCGCGACGCATCTGCTCCATGAGCACCGAGAGATGCAGAATGCCGCGTCCGGCCACCTCGACGCCGGTCTTGTCGGCCAACTCCTCGATGCGCATGGTCACGTTGTTCTCGGCCTCCTGCTCCAGGCGCTCCTTGAGCTGGCGGCCACCCACGATCTCACCGTCGCGACCCACCAATGGGGAGGTCGACGCCTCGAAGACCACGGCGAGGGTCGGGGGGTCGATCTCGATGGGGTCGAGTTCGATGGGGCGCTCCGGGTCGGTGTAGACGTCACCGATGTCGGTGCCCTCGATGCCCACGACGGCGCCGATGTCTCCGGCAACGACCTCGCCGCACTCCTTGCGTCCCAGGTAGTCGAAGGTAAAGAGCTGCTTCACCTGGCCCATGGCCCGGCTGCCGTCGTTCTTGACGACCAGGATCCTGTCCCCCTGACGGATGGTCCCCGAGAACACGCGACCTATGCCGATGCGCCCCACGTAGCTGGAGTGGTCGACGGTCACACACTGCATGGCCAGCGGCCCCTCCACGTCCACGTCGGGGGCCGGCAGCGAGTCGACGATCATGTCGAGCAGCGGGAGCATGTCGTTGCTGTCGTCGTTGGGATCAAGGCGCGCGAAGCCGTTGACGGCCGAAGCGTAGACCACGTGCTCCATGGCGAACTCGAGCTGGTCGTCGTCTGCCCCGAGGTCCATCATCAGGTCGAGCGAGTCGTTGAGTGCCTGCTCGGGATCGGCTCCCTCGCGATCGATCTTGTTGACGACCACCATGATGCGCAGGCCGCACTCGATGGCATGGCGCAGCACGAAGCGCGTCTGCGGCATGGGTCCCTCTGCCGCGTCCACCAGAAGCAGTGCGCCATCCGCCATCTTGAGCACCCGTTCGACCTCGCCCCCAAAGTCGGCGTGCCCCGGGGTGTCGATCACATTGATCTTGACGTCGCGATAGCTGATCGAGATGTTTTTGGCGAGAATCGTGATGCCCCGCTCGCGCTCCTGATCGTTGGAGTCGAGCACGCGTTCCTGCACCTGCTGGTTCTCGCGAAAGGCCCCCAACGCCCGGAGCATCTGGTCGACGAGCGTGGTCTTGCCGTGGTCGACATGGGCGATGATGGCGATGTTGCGAATGTGCTCCTGGAGCATGGCTGACCTCTTCTGTTGGGTGTAACCAAGCAACGGTAGCGCACGAGGGCAGCTCTGGTCACAAGGTACCAACCATTCCATAAATCGACCTTTTTGGGTGTACCGTCAGGCAGGAGGGCGTCTCTGCGTGGGAGGGCGTGACGTACCTGATAGAGTGGACAGGAGGATTCCAGGGAAAGGACGGGCGACATGGCAGAGCTGAGAGCAGGGGTCTCCGGGGCGACTGACGAGCTGTCGAGCGAGCTGCTTGGTGACGCGCTCGATCTGCTCGCCGAGGGAGAGCCGGTGAACGTCCTTCTGGTCGTCCAGGACGAGGCGGGCGTCGTTGCCAGCTACGAGTTTGCCGACGACGGCCCCGCCGCCTGCTTGGCGGGCGCGCGACAGCGCGTGCAGGAGATTGGAAGACACGGCGACAAGGCGTCCGGCCTTGGCGTGGCGGTGCGCTACGCGCTGGTCTACGAGGGCGCCGTCGCAGATGACGACGGTACCTACCAGGACGCCCTCATTCTCGAGTTCGGGGAGCGGGGCTGGCAGTCCTACTCCGCCTTCTGCCGCTTCGAGGGAAAGGGCGCTGGCGACGACTTCGCCTGGACCGACCCGGCTCCCGCCGGCGAGGTCGAGCCTCTGCTCTGAGCCTTACGGGGCTTCGCGCGGCAGGCGCATGGTCCTTTGTCTGAGACCGTGGGGCGAGGTGCGTGCACTCACAAGAAAAGCGCCCCTTCGCAGAGGCGCCGTGCCTTCGTGGTGGAGATGAAGGGGCTCGAACCCTCGGCCTCAGGCTTGCAAAGCCCGCGCTCTCCCAGCTGAGCTACATCCCCATAGATGTTCTCGTAATAACCGCCCCAGCGGCGACTCGGCTAGCGCTGGGGCGGTTATTCACAAGAAAGTGGTGGGCCTGACAAGGTTCGAACTTGTGACCTCCCGGTTATCAGCCGGACGCTCTGACCAACTGAGCTACAGGCCCAACGCAAGAGATAATAGTACACATCGCCCCAAGTGCGGTCAAGAAGTATTTTTGTTCCGGTGAGGTCGCCTGATCTTGTGCCCTGCTCGTGCGGCGAACGATGTTCAAGACTCGGCATGACCAGGTGTTTGGCACGACCCATACGGGTATGATGCTCAAAGGACATCCAACCGAAAGGCACTGTCTTGGTACGCATGGAGATACAGACGGTCGTCGTGGGTGGCATGCAGATGCCGTCCCTGATCGTGTTGAAGACACCAGACACGGAGGGCGAGGACATCCACCTGCCCATCCGCGTGGGACCCGTCGAGGCCGCCTCCATCACGGAGGGAATCGACCAGAAGGACCGGCAGCGACCGCTCACCCATGATTTGCTCTCCCAGGTCGTCGGCGCCTTGGGCGCCCAGGTGGCCTCGGTGTCCATCGTCGGCGTGAGCGGCACCACCTTCTACGCGACGCTGCAGCTGGTCACGAGCGCTGGCGCGAGCATTGACGTCGATTGCCGGCCCTCTGACGCGCTCGCGCTCGCCGTTCGTCTGAACGTGCCCATCTACGTGCGTGAGCATGTTCTCGAGACGGCCACGATGCCTGACTTCCAGAAGGTCGAGGAGGACGCCCGTCAGGACAAGCTCGAGGCGTTCCATGACTTTGTGGAGGGCCTGAGTCCCGAGGACTTCAGCTAGCAGCAGACACCGATGCGGGGCGGCACGGGGGAAGAGGCACCTATGTGTCGCTCAGGAAGCGACGAGGTCAGAGACTATTCGTCAAGCATCGTCTCGTCGAGCACCTCGTCGCCGCCGATGTCGATCGGGTCATCGTCGGCGGCCACACCGAGCTCGAGGCTGCCCTGCATCGGGTCGACGCGCGCAGCCTTCTTCTTGTGGACCACCATGCGCGCCACGGCGCCCACACGGTCCGACTCGCCGATGTTCATCACCTTGACGCCCTGCGTCGAGCGACCCAGCTTCGAGATGTCAGAGGACTTGACGCGGATGACCACGCCCTCCTCGGAGACGATCATCAGCTCGTGCTGCGGGCCGACCACACGGCAAGCGACCAGGTTGCCCTTGCGCTGCGTCATGGCGATGGTGAAGACGCCCTGCCCGCCACGCTTGTGCTCGGGGTACTCGGAGACCGGCGTGCGCTTGCCGAATCCACGCTCGGTGATCACGAACAGGTCGCCGTTGCCGTTGGAGATCTCCATGCCCAGCATCGTCGCGCCGTCCTTGAGCGTGATGCCCCGGACGCCGGTCGTGTCGCGGCCGGTCGGGCGCACCTCGGACTCGTCGAAGAGGATCGTCTTGCCCAGGCTCGAGCACAGAAGGATCTTCTCGCCCTGCCTGACACGATGCACGTTGACGAGCTCGTCGTCCTTCTTGAGGTTGATGGCGATGATCCCGTCGCGGCGGCTCTTGTCGTAGGCCGACATGGCCGTCTTCTTGATCATGCCGTTCTTGGTGGCAAAGACCAGATACTCGTCGGCGGGGAAGGTGCGACAGGTCATGACGGCGGCGGGGTGCTCCCCTTCGGCGAGGGGCAGCACGTTCACCAGCGCGGAGCCACGCGAGTAGCGTGTCCCGGTGGGCAGCTCGTGCACCTTGACGCGGTAGACCTTGCCCTTGTTGGTAAAGAACAGCACATAGTCATGCGTGGAGGCGACAAAGAGATCCTCGACGAAGTCGTTGTCCTTGAGCGAGAGGCCCTGGATGCCCTTGCCGCCGCGGCGCTGCGAGCGGTAGGTGGCGACCGGGAGGCGCTTGACGTAACCGGCATGGGTGCAGGTGACGACCATGTCCTCCTCGGCGATGAGGTCCTCCACATCAAGGTCCTCGGCGAGCACCCCGGTGATTTGCGTGCGGCGCTTGGTGCCAAAGCGCTGGCCGAGGGCGGCGAGCTCGTCCTTGACGACGCCCAGAATCTTCTCGGGATGCTCCAGGAGGTCGCGGAAGTAGGCGATGCGCTCGTGCAGCTCGGAGATCTGCGCCACGAGCTCGTCGCGGGCCAGGCCCGTCAGGCGCCGCAGGCGCATCTGCAGGATCGCCTCGCCCTGCACCTCGTCGATGCCAAAGCGCTCGTGCATGCGAGCCTTGGCCTCGGCGTCGTCGCGCGAAGAACGGATGATGTGCACCACCTCGTCGATGTTGTCGACGGCAATGAGCAGCCCCTCGAGGATGTGGACGCGCTTGAGCGCCTTGTCGAGGTCGAACTGCGTGCGCCGGGTGACGACGTCGACCTGGTGGTCGATGTAGTGGCGCAGCATCTCGGGGAGCGTGAGGGTGCGGGGCACGCCGTCGACGAGCGCGAGGTCGATGACGCCGAAGTTGGCCTGCAACTGGGTGCGCTTGTAGAGGTTGTTGAGCACGACCTGCGGCACCGCGCCACTCTTGAGGTCGATGACGATGCGCATGCCCTTGCGGTTGGACTCGTCGCGCATGTCGGAGATTCCCTCGATGCGCTTCTCGTTGACCTGCTGGGCGATGCGCTCCTGCAGGGTGCCCTTGTTGACCTGGTAGGGAATCTCGGTCACCACGAGGCGCTGACGCGAACCCTTGCCGATGTTCTCCACGTGCACCTTGGCGCGGACGGTGATGGTGCCCCGCCCGGTCTCGTAGGCCTCGCGGATGCCGTCGGTGCCCATGATGATGCCGCCGGTGGGAAAGTCGGGACCGGGGAGGACCTTCATGAGGTCGTCCACCGTGACGTCCGGGTTGTCGATCATCAAGTTGACTGCGGCGATGACCTCTTCGAGATTGTGGGGCGCGATGTTGGTGGCCATGCCGACGGCGATGCCCGACGAGCCATTGACCAGGAGGTTCGGGAAGCGCGCCGGCAGCACGGCCGGCTCCGAGAGCGACTCGTCGTAGTTGGGCTGCAAATCGACGGTCTCCTTGTCCAGGTCACGAAGCATCTCCATGGCCGCGGCCGTGAGACGGCTCTCGGTGTAGCGCATGGCCGCCGGCGGGTCGCCGTCGATGGAGCCGAAGTTGCCGTGCCCGTCAACCAGCGGCAGGCGCATCGAGAAGTCCTGCGCCATGCGCACCATCGAGTCATAGATGGCCGAATCGCCGTGGGGGTGGTACTTGCCCATGACCTCGCCGACCGTCCACGCGCTCTTCTTGTGCGGGCGTGTCGGCACGATGTGGGCCTCGTTCATGGCGTAGAGGATGCGGCGGTGCACCGGCTTGAGACCGTCACGCACGTCGGGCAGGGCGCGGGCGACGATGACCGACATCGAGTACTCCAGGAAGGAGGTCTTCATCTCCTGCGACATCTCGATGGGCTTCAGGGCGCCACCGTGGATGTCGTTCAGGTCGAGACGGGTACCCGCCTCGTCGGAGATGGTGTGCGAGAGCGACGCGCCCGCAAGGGAGCGCTCGTCGTCAGCGATCGGCTCGCCGTACTCGTCATACGCCGGCTCCGCCTCGTCAGCCTCGTCGGTGACGTCGGTCTCCTCGGCGTCGTCCTCGGCCGCCTCGTCTGCGCCCTCTCCGTCGAAGATCTCGTCAAGGTCGCGGTCGAGGGCCTCGTCGCGCTCCTCGTCCTCTCCAAACAGGTTGTTGTCGTTGTCAGCCATACCATTTCCTCTGATGTGATCTGATGGTCCCTCGTGCGATGGGGCAGCACGCCCCATCATGCACGCTCACCTGCCGCGCGGCGTCGTTATCCCGCCGCGCGGTCATGCGCTAGATGTCCAGGAATCGAACGTCCTTGGCGTGGGTCTGAATGAACGTGCGGCGCTTCTCGACCTGGTTGCCCATGAGGTTGGCCACCGCGCGGTCGGCCGCCATGGCGTCCTCGACGGTCACCCGCAGCATGATTCGGTTCTTGGGCTCCATCGTGGTCGCCCAGAGTTGCTCGGGATCCATCTCTCCAAGACCTTTGTAGCGCTGGACGGTGTACTTGCTGGCGTCCTCGAACTTGGCCGCCTCGATGGCCAGCTCCTCGTCGGTGTAGAGATACTTCCCGTTCTTCTTGCCCTTGGGCCTGAGCTGGTACAGCGGCGGCTGCGCCACGTAGATGTAGCCGGCGTCGATCATGGGCTTCATGTAGCGGTAGAAGAAGGTGAGCAGCAGGATGCGGATGTGCGCGCCGTCGACGTCGGCGTCGGTCATGATCACAATCTTGTGGTAACGCGCCTTGGAGATGTCGAACTCCGGGCCGATGCCCGTGCCGATGGCCGTGATGAGCGAGGTGATGGTCTCGCTCGACAGGGCGCGATGATCCTGCACGCGCTCCACGTTCAGAATCTTGCCGCGAAGCGGCAGGACCGCCTGGATGGAGCGGTCGCGGGCCATCTTCGCCGAACCGCCTGCGGAATCGCCCTCGACGATGAACAGCTCGGTCATCTCGGCGTCACGCACCGAGCAGTCGGCGAGCTTGCCCGGCAGGCTCGCGCTCTCGAGCAGGCCCTTGCGGCGCGTGGCTTGGCGGGCCTTCTGCGCCGCCAGACGTCCCTTGGCCGCCTGATTCGCCTTCTTGAAGATCTCCTTGGCCTGGTTGGGATGCTCCTCGAGGTACTCGGCCATCCCCTGTGCGACCACCTTGTTGGTGAGCGTGCGCATGTAGGAGTTGCCCAGCTTGGCTTTGGTCTGGCCCTCGAACTGCGGGTCAGGCAGCTTCACCGAGATCACGGCCGTCATGCCCTCGCGGACGTCGTCGCCGGTCAGGTTGGCGTCCTTGTCCTTGAGCAGCTTGTGGGAGCGGGCGTAGTCGTTGATCGTCTTGGTGATGGCCGACCGGAAGCCCTCGAGGTGCATGCCACCCTCGTCGGTGTAGATGTCGTTGGCAAAGCTCATCACCGTGCCCGAGTAGGAGGTGTTCCACTGCATGGCCACCTCGACCTCGCCCTTCTGCTCCGCCGGCGCGTCGGGCGCCGATGCGCCGGTGATGTAGACGGGGTTGCGGTCCATGCCGGGAAGCACGGTCTTCTCCTCGTTGAGAAAGCGAACGAAGTCGACGATGCCACCGGAGTAGCAGAACTCAGCCACACGCGGCTGCAGCTCGCGCTCGTCGACGATCGTGATCTTGAGGTTCTTGTTGAGGAAGGCCGTCTCCTGCAGGTGGTCGTGGAGCGTGTCGAAGTCGTAGATGACGGAGTCGAAGATCGTCTCATCGGGCCAGAAGGTGATGGAGGTGCCCGTGGCCTTCGACTTGCCCACCTGCTCCATCTTGCGGACGGTCTTGCCGCGGCTGAACTCCATCTCGTAGATGCCGCCGTCTCGCTTGACGCGGGCGACCAACTTCTTCGAGAGCGCGTTGACAACCGAGACGCCCACGCCGTGCAGGCCGCCGGACACCTTGTAGGCGTCGTTGTCGAACTTGCCTCCGGCGTGCAGCACCGTCAGGACCACCTCGAGCGTCGGGATGCGCTTCTGGGGGTGGCGCGCGACCGGGATGCCGCGGCCGTTGTCCTCGACGGTCACGGAGTTGTCAGGGTGCACCGTCACCTTGATGCGCGTGCAGAATCCCGCCATGGCCTCGTCGACCGAGTTGTCGACGACCTCCCACACCAGGTGATGCAGACCCGAGGCGCTCGTCGAGCCGATGTACATGCCCGGACGCTTGCGGACGGGGGCAAGCCCCTCCAACACCTTGATGCTCGATGCCTCATAGGAGGTCTTGTTCTTCTTTGCCACGTTTCTCCTTACTCAAGCAAGCCGCCGAACCACAAGGCGGCCTTAACACGCGAACTGGGATTCTGGGATGCCACGTCAGGCGATAGAACCACAGGGACACTTCATTTTACTCCTCATGTCCTCACTTTGTATTCGGCCCAGAGCAAAAACACGACCGTGGTTTGGCCCATATGGGCATCTGAGGCCACCAGACCCAGAAATTCAGGGGGTTTCGTCAAAGTCGGTCTTTTTGAGCCTCTGCCTTCGCTTGGAGAGCTCCACCGCCCGCAGC
The DNA here is from genome assembly GCA_040268355.1 of Atopobiaceae bacterium. Taxonomy (GTDB): domain Bacteria; phylum Actinomycetota; class Coriobacteriia; order Coriobacteriales; family Atopobiaceae; genus UBA1367. Next base: position 8,893 of record JAWRIT010000091.1, read on the forward strand.
GCCTGGTCCCTCAGGTTCTCGGGGAGTCGCTCGACCAGGGCGCGCGCCTCGGCGCGCTCGCGTGGCGAGAGCTCGGGAAGCTCCTCGGGACTCGCCGTTGCGGTGCGCTCGCGCTTCGCGCGGCGCGTCTTGTACCCCTCGCGGGAGACGAGGAAGTCGATCCCGGAGACCGAGTAGCCGACGTTTGCGAGCCGGGCGAGGTAGAGGTCCTTGTTCACGCCGAAGTCGGTGGCCATGACGTGCGAGTCGACGTAGACCCCGAGCACCGGGGGTGCCCCGTGCACGCGGGCGGGCTTGAGGAAGACCCCTGTGGTGTGAGCACGCTCGCGGTCCCCGTTGGCCCGATACCACGCCGCCGCCGCGCGCTGGCCTTCCGACATGCGCGAGGCCATGCGCCGTCCGACGACCTCGCCCATCAACTCGGAGACGCTCTGCGGAGCCTCTCCCCCGAACTCCAGCTCCCACTCAGCCACCGATGCTCACCACCGCAGATGACGCGAGCAGCTCCTGAGGAAAGTATCCCAGATTCGTGGTGGTCACCACCGTTTGGATGCCCTCCTGCACGAACGACACCATCGCGGCGCGCCGCGACTCGTCGAGCTCGCTCATCACGTCGTCGAGCAGCAGCAGGGGCCGCTGGCCGACAATCTCGGTCGCGACCTCCACCTCCGCCATCTTCCAGGCGAGAACGATGGAGCGCTGCTGCCCCTGGCTGCCAAAGGTCCGCGCGTCTCGCCCGTCGATCGTGAAGGAGACGTCGTCTCTGTGCGGACCCACGAGCGTCTGGCGACGACGCAGGTCGTCGGGACGACCCTGCGTGAGCCGGTCAAGGAAGCGGGACGTGAGCTCGTCTCTCGAGAGCGCGGGGGCGTCGTCGCCGAGCGAGCACACGTACGTGCACTCCAGACGCTCGCCGCCGCAGAGCCGACCGTAGATGTCGCAGACCCTCGTGCGCAGACGGTCAAAGAGACGCGAGCGTGCGAGCAGCAGCGTCGCGCCGCCCAGGGCCACCGACGTGTCCCAGGCCTCTAGGAGATCCAGGTTGGGCGCCTCCTCCTTGAGCAGCCGGTTGCGCTGCTCGACGGCACGTTGGTACGCCCCAAGGACCTTGGCAAAGCCATGGTTCGCCTGCTGGCCGAACGCGTCGAGCTCGCCCCGTCGTCGTGAGGCGCCGCGCTTCACCAGGGCGAGGTCGTCGGGGTTGAACAGCACCGACATGAGCGACTCGGGGACGTCGGTCGCCTGTATGGGCTTGCCGTTGCGGCGAAAGTGCCGCCGCCCGTCGCTCACCAGGCAATCGACGTCGACATGTCGCCCGTCCCCCCGCAGGCGCGCGGTGGCTCGCGCGGCGTCGCAGCCCTCGCGCACCAGCTGGGCCGGGCGGGGCTTACGAAAGGACATCCCCGCGGTCAACAGCTGGAGGGCCTCGACCGTGTTGGTCTTGCCGACGGCGTTCGGTCCGACGAGCACCGTCATGGACGGCGAGAACGTCACGTCACGGGAGGCGGCGTCCCGCCAGTCGCGCAGCTCGAGCTCTGTGACCAGCAGACCCACCGGCTACATCCTCACCGGCATGAGCAGATAGAGGTAGTTGATGGCGCCGTAGGACTTGAAGATCGCGGGCTGCATGGGACCCTGCAGCTCGAGGGCCACCTCGGAGGTGGCCGAGAGCGCGTTGACGCAGTCGAAGACGTAGTGGAAGTTCAGGGCGATGGAGAGGCTCTCCCCCTCGACGTCCGCGTCGAGCAACTCCGACGACTCCCCCTGATCGGGGGAGGACGCCGAGAGGCGCAGCAGGTGCCCGTCCGTGTCGGCGTCGAAGCGCACCGACGGGTTGGACGCGGCGATGACCGACACGCGCTTCAGGGCGTCGCCGAAGGGCTCGACCGCGAGCTTCACCGTGGAGGCGCAGCTCGAGGGCAGCAGCTGGCGGTAGTTGGGGAAGTTCCCCTCGATCTTGCGGGACACGTAGGTCGTGTTGCCGAAGGAGAAGACCACCTGGCTGTCGGTGGTGCCGACCATCACCTGCTCGGTCATCGAGGGAAGCGTCAACACATCATGGAAGGTCGCACCGGGCACGATGGTCACGAATGCCTCGTCGGTGGAGCTCGTCTCGGTGTTCGAGTCGCAGACGGCCAGGCGGTACGAGTCGGTGGCGACCATGCGGATGGTGTTCTCCTCGACGGAGAGCAGCACGCCCTGCAGGATGGGGCGGGAGGTGTCGCGGGAGGTCACCTTGTAGACCTTGTCGACCATCTCGGCGAGCAGCTCGCTCGGAAGTTCGATGGAGCGCTCGAGGTCGTAGGAGGGGAACTCCGGGAAGTCGGCGGGATCGAGCGTGTTGAGGCGGAAGTGGGACTTGTGGCACGAGATCTCAAGCGTGCGGGCGCCCTCTTCCATCCTGAACGAGACCGCCGCGTCGGGCAGCGTCTTGACGATGCTGGTGAGCACCTTGCCCGAGACCACCGTCTGCCCCGCCTCCTCGACGTTGGCGGCGATGCGGTGGCGGATGGAGATCGTGAGGTTCGCTGTCTGGAACTCGAGGGTCCCCTCCGCCGCCTTGATGTAGACGCCCGACAGATAGGGCAACGTCGCGTTGGTCGCCATGCCCTTCGCGACGACGAGGAGGGCCTGCGCGAGCGCGGACTGGCTGACGGTGAACTGCATGGGAACCCCTTCTCTTTCTCTTATATAGATATACAAAGACTAAGAGAGATACTATGTCTTGTCGATATGTTCAAAGCTCTCTCTTTTTGCTGGTGAAGATAGTCGTTTAAGAGCGCTGGCAGTTAGCTTTTCCTCAACGTGGCTCAACAGTTCAAAGTGTGTCGATAACGTTCTCGACACCCCTGGGGTAGTTTTCACCACCTTTGATAAGGTATTCGACAAGCCTGTGAACACCGCCCCTCAGGTGGCATCGGCGATGCCGTCGCGCAGGGTGTCGATGCGGTCGTGGAAGATGCGGTCGCGCTTCTTGTAGTCGTCCACCCAGGCGATGCTGTGCTTGACGGTGGCGTGGGTCCGCCCGCCGAACTTCTTGCCGATCTCCGCGAGGGTGTTGTCCGTCAGCTCGCGCGTGAGCCAGATGCCCACATGGCGTGCCTCCATGAGCTCCTTGTTGCGCTTGGAGCCGATGAGGTCGTCGTGCGCGACGTCATAGAACTTCTCGACCTGCCGTTGTATGTGCTCGACGGTCACGATGTGCTGGCCGGTCGGCCACTTCTGGTTGGCGATCTCGACGATGTCCCCGCGCGAGATGGCCTCCCCCACGCGCTCGCGACGATGCGCCTGCATGAGGCAGGACTGCACGAAGCCCTCGATGACGCGGATGTTGGTCCCCGCGCGTTCCGCCATGAGACGCCGCATGTCCTCGTCGATGGTGCCGATGACCCCATCGATGTGCTCGTCCGCGGCGTCGCCGCGCATGCGCTCGTAGAATGCGTTGATGAGGTTGAGCTTGAGCTCGTAGTCCGGGACCTGGATGGAGACGGACAGGCCGGAGTCCATGCGGGAGGTGTCCCGCTCGTCGAACTTGCTGTCCCCCATGCCCAGCTGCGAGGGGGAGCGGTCGGCGGCGAGCACGATCTGCTTGTTGTGGCTCATGAGCGTGTTGAACGTCTTGAAGAAGAAGCGGATGGTGCCGCCCGCCGTCATCATGTTCTGGATGTCGTCGATGATGAGCACGTCCACGTTCTGGTAGCGCGCCGACATGGTGCTGGAGGCCGAGGTCGAGCTGCGGTCGGTCGCCGCGAGCACGTACTCGTCCACGAAGTCCGCCGCCGCCCGGTAGATGCAGTGCCGGGAGGGGTCGTTCTTGGCTATGTAGTTCTGGATGGCCCGCAGGAGGTGCGTCTTTCCCAGGCCGCTCTTCCCATAGATGAACAGGGGGTTGTAGCTCTTGTGGTCTCCGTTGGCGACCTGCTTGGCCGCCTCGAGGGCGTAGCGGTTCTCCTCGCCGGCGACGAAGCGCCCGAAGGTGAGCTTGGAGTCGACGTCGGCGCCCACCATCAGCGTGTCGAGCGGCATCGGCCGCGTGGCGTCCGCCTCCCTGCTCCCCTGTGGGGTGTCGCTTTGGTGTGATCCGTCGACCTTTCCGCCGCTGCTCAGGCGCGAGAGCTCCTCCGGCGACACCTCGTTGGAGATCCGTGCTGCGCGCGTGTCCTTGACGAGGTCGACGACGAGGGTCAGATGTTGGAAGGCCGCCTGCTCGAGGCATTGCTCGATGATCGTCGCATGTTGGGTGATCCTTCGCTGGGCGAAGGCGAGCGGCGTTGACACACGGAAGGTCTCGCCGTCAAGCGCGAGGGGCGTGCAGTTGTCGATCATTGCGATGGTTGACTGGCTGATGTCATCTCGTGCCGAGATGAGTGCCATGACGTCTTCCCACAATATGGCGGCGTCTGAAGCCTGGCTTTGTTCCATGGGTCACCGTAGTCTCATCTGATGTTGAAAAGTCCGCTCCATTATATGTTGAAAGGTGCGCGTGCCAAGCGGCTTCCCTCCGAACGGGACGCCCTGGGCGATGCCTTTTGGGGTGTGGGGGCGCTACAGGCCGAGCAGGCGGCGCCCCGCCTCGGTCAGATGACGCTTCTGCCCACCCTGCTTGGAGACGAGTCCTTGACCCTCGAGCTGGCTGAGCACCCGTGACCAGGTCGATTCCGACAGCGGGTGCCATGCGTTGAGGTCCCTCGGCCCCACCGACTCGTGCGTGCGCAAGTACTCGAGGGCGCGCATCCCGCGTTCGCTCACCTGGGGCGGCGTGGGCGGTGCCGGAGGTTGGACGGCCGGCGGCCCCGGTTGCGCGGGATATGTCTGCTGCCATGTGGTAGGGGTCGGCCAAGCCGGTGTCTGTTGCGGCTGGGGGGCGGCGTAAGGCTGTTGCTCCAGGTAGGGGACGTTCTGGGGCGGGGTTCCCATCGGCATGGCCGGCTGGGGGTACTGCGTTGGGTACTGCGGCTGCCAGGTGATGGGTGCCGCGCTCGGGTGGTTCATCTGCTCTGGGCTCGCCGCCCGCGCCGGTGCGCCGTCTGCTGCCACCTGCTGGTCTTCCGCTTCGTCCTGGACCAGGGAAATGGTGACGATCGTTCCCCTGCGCATGTTGTCCTCGACCGTGAGCGACCCGCCCTTGTCCTGCAGCCACTGCTGGGCATAGGGAAGCCCGGAGCCGACCCCGCGAATGTAGCGCTTCATCTCGCCGGTCGCCGACGTCGTCCCATACTCTAGCGCGCGGTGCTTGTCGGTGATCCCCGGCCCCTGGTCGGAGAAGCGGATGGTGTCGCCTCCGTCGAGGATCGACACGGTCGGCTCGATGAAGTAGGCATGGATGAGGTTCTCCACCACCTCGCGGATGACGGTGAAGGGGATGCGCCCTCCCTGCTCCTGGGCAAGCCGGGTGACGGTCGCCGTGATCTCCTCAAGGTAGGAACGGATGTCCGAAGGCTCGACCACCACCACGCGCGGGGCCGCCGCGGCGTCGTCATAGACCGCGATGCGCGCGGGGTGCCGCACGTCGAGCGACCGCTCGACGGACTCGTCCTGCTCGCCGCCATTCTCGACAAAGGGGTAGAACGTATCGGGCACGTGCGGACCTTTCAACAACATTTCGCCGACTGATGAAAACTTGCCAACTTTGTGTACCGTTGGATGAAAGTTTTCAACAGATGACGATTCCCTGTTCATAAAGCATAAAGCAGAGAAAAGCCACGCCCCTGAGGATACCACGTGCCACAGCTTTGCATGAAAGCTTGCAGAACATTGGCAGGAAGCCTGCCACACTCGAGAACGCGGGCGCCCCTGCGCAGGTGAGACGGTGATTTTGAGATTCTCATGGGAGATTGACAGTCAGCGCGCTCTGCCCATACAATCGTAGGGCTTGACTCAATTTGCTCATTGTCTTCTTCCTAGGAGGAATCAGTTATGAAGCGTACCTACCAGCCTAACAAGCGGAAGCGTGCCAAGACGCACGGATTCCGTGCCCGCATGGCAACCAAGGGTGGTCGTGCCGTGCTCTCGCGTCGGCGCGCAAAGGGTCGCAAGAGGTTGACCGTCTAGGTTCCACGATGAAGACCATCAAATCCCACCAGGATTTTGAGAAGGTCTTTTCCGGTGGTACGCGAGCCAACCATCGGCTCGTCCGCATGACAGCACTAAGACGTAGCGAAGGCGGCCCTGCAAGAGTCGCCTTCGTTGCGCCTAAACGGCTGGGCAATGCGGTCTTCAGGAACAGGTGCAAGCGCGTCCTGCGTGAGGCGGCCCGCTTCGCGCGACTTCCGTGGGAGGGATTCGACGTGATTCTCTTTGCGACGAGAAACACCCACGACGCCCATCCAACAGAGGTTGCCGACGCCATCGCATCCCTGAGGAGTCGCCTCGTGCGGCCGCGGAAGCCCGCGGTGCGGAGGTAGTCATGAAGCGCGTGCTCATGGCTGTGATCAGGGGATATCGGCGGTACGTCTCCCCACTTTTGGGGAGTAGATGCATCTACACGCCCACCTGCTCCGCCTATGCCCTCGAGGCCATCGGTCGTTACGGAGTCGTTCGCGGCGGATGGCTCTCCATCAAGCGCATCTGCCGCTGTCATCCCTTTCATGAGGGTGGGTACGATCCGGTACCCTAAACGTCGAACCACGGAGGAAGCATGTGGGACTGGTTTGTATCATTTCTGACGGATATCCTTGCGCAGCTCGCCGCGCTGACTGGTGACTGGGGCCTGGGGATCATCATCCTCACGTTCTGCATTCGTGTGCTCATCGCCCCTCTGCTCAACAAGTCGACCGTGTCCAGCGCGCGCATGCAGGTTCTGCAGCCCAAGCTGAGGGAGATCCAGGAGCGCTACGAAGACGATCCTGAGCGGCAGATGGCCGAGATGCGCAAGTTCCAGGCGGAGAATGACTTCAATCCGCTGGGGGGCTGCCTCCCGATGCTTCTGCAGATGCCGGTGTTCTTCGCCCTGTTCACGGTGGCCCGCAACGTTCCCGCCTCCGCGTCCTTCCTGAACATTCTGCCGTCCATCTCGATGTCCGTCTCTCAGGCGGTCACGGAGCTTGGCCTTGTGGGCGCGGCGGCCTACATTGCCTTTGACATTGGGTTTGGCCTGATGACGCTTGTCCAGATGCTTTTGAGCGCGAGGAACGTGCCCGCCGAGCAGCGCAGGCAGAACATTGTCATGGGCGTCATGATGTCCGCGATGATGGTTTGGTTTGGCTGGGGTGTCCCTGCGGCCGTGTTGCTCTACTACGTCACGTCGTCACTGTGGCAGGTCGTGCAGCAGCAGCTGGTGACCAAGCGCGTGATCGAGAAGGTCAAGGCCGAGACCGAGGCCAAGTTCGCCGATCAGCCGGTTGAGATCAACGTCGTTCGCAAGGAGCGTAAGGCACGTCCCAAGAAGAAGGGCTAACGCACTTCCCGATGGCTGTTGAGGAGGTTGAAGACATGGACAATGAGACCCCGCTCGTCCCGGACTCACCGGACACGAACTCACAGGACACGACGGAGGCTCCTGACGAGTTCGCGCTTCTTCGTGAGCACTTCGAGGGGCCAGACGGTCTGAGTGACACAGAGCTCGACCAGATAGCCGATATGGCAATTCGCACTGTCAGGGACATCCTTGGGTTCTTCGGCGAGGACAAGGTCGTCATCGACGAATACGAGGGTGACGAGGGAGAGCTCATCCTCGACGTCTCGGGAGGAGACCTTGCCGTGCTCATCGGGCGGCATGGCCGCACGCTCGACTCCCTCCAGATGGTAATTTCATCTTTTATGAGCAACAGACTCAAGTTCCACTACCCTCTCGTCATTGACATCGAGGGATACAAGAGTCGTCGTAAGGAAAAGCTCGTGAGTTTGGCGCGAAACGCAGCCGCGCGGGCGAAGCGTCAGAAGGGCCGCGTCTCTCTCGCCCCCATGAATGCCTACGAGCGCAGGATCGTTCATCTTGCACTTCTTGATGACGTTGACGTGACGACTCACTCGGAGGGCGAGGATCCCGAGCGCCGAGTCGTGATCACCTACGTTCGATCATAGCACCGAAGGTTATAGGTGTTGTAGGGCAGGCAGTCTCTTTCTGGGATTGCCTGCCTTTCTTATTGGAGCGAGTTATGGCGTGCCATTGAGGTTCTTGTTGCAGCGCAGTAGTATTACGAGTGTGACAAGAAGCATTGGTCTACTAGGTTTTGTCAGGAACTCCTCCTATGCAGAAGCAGTCGCGCACATCGCAGCTCCAAGGCTATCTCGAGGACTATCACATCACCGTGACTGACGAGATGGCTCATCAGCTCATCAGACATCTCGAACTGGTTATTGAGAAGAACAAGCTCATGAACCTGACACGCATTACCGATCCAGTAGACGGGATCGTGAGGCATATTGTTGACTCGTTGCTCTGTGTGCCTTCCATACATCAGTTTGTTGGGAGCAGCTACACGTTTGTTGATGTGGGGACAGGAGCTGGGTTCCCGGGGATCCCCATTGGCATCGTCGACGAGTGCACTGGGGTTCTCATTGATTCGGTTGCCAAGAAGGTGCGTGCTGTGAATGAGTTCATCGGTGAACTTGGTCTCAGCACACGACTGAAGGCGGAGCATACGAGAGCAGAGGATCTCGCAAGGAGAGACAGCGGACAGTATGATGTTGTGCTCGCTCGTGCTGTTGCTGACCTTGGCACGCTTATCGAGTATGCGTCACCATTGCTGCGAACTGATGGGCATTTGCTTGTGACCAAGGGGCGCATCTCAGATAACGAGGTCCAGAGAGGTATTGCCACGGGCAAGCTTGTTGGCGTGTCATATGTGCAGCGCAAGACCTATGAGCTTCCTCTCGATGCAGGACATCGAGAGATTCTTACGTTTTGCCATGATCATCCTAGTACGATCAAGTTGCCTCGAAAGAACGGCATGGCAAAGAGTAGACCACTCGTCCCGTAGCAGCGATAGGTATTTGGAGCTTAAGCTCACGGACGGAGTCCAAGCTCTTTGGGTGTGGCGGTTGTTTTACGTGAAA
>JAWRIT010000092.1:0-9133 GCA_040268355.1 Atopobiaceae bacterium
GAGGGGGCCCTGGGCGTGGCCCTGCGGCACGGGTGCCGGGCCTTGGGCGGGCGCGGCACGCCCCAATCCTGAACAGGGGTAGAAATATTAACTTTATGATAAATGAATGAAGAGGGAACGCTGAGGGAACGAATTAGTAGCCGATTAGTCACGCTGTGACAACGAAACTGGAACAAGGCCACACCGAGGCCCATGCGGCACGGTGCAGGAGGCCATGGGAGAGCGAAAAGAAGTGACCGGAGATGCCGATGAGCGATCTTGAGGGACGTCGCTTGCAAGATGGGTCCACACCAAGGAGGCCGAACTTCGGCCACGGGGTCATCCGCATGTCGAGCGTGGTTCCCTTTGAGATCGTCTCGGTTGACGAGGGCGCGGAGGCGCTGACGAAAGGAGCGCTGCGGCCCGGCGTGAGCCTGCTGGGGCGCATCCCCTCGAGCGAGGTTCGCGAGACGTCGGTGCGTCTGGCCCGCGCCTTGGTGGAGGAGGCGCCCGTCCGCATGGGGCACAGCCTGATGCTCGACGATGGTGCCTCCATGTCAGCGAGCGGCTGGGTCTATGCCATGGCACACGACGCCACTCCCCAGGAGCTGTGCTACATCCTGGTCCCGCAGGAGGCGGACGAGGAGCGCCTGCGTTCCATCGTGCGCGCCGCCTACCTGCAGGCGTACGCCTTGACCTACGACAGCGTCTGTGAGGTGAGCGATGGCCAGCGTCTGGTCAGGGGCTTCAAGACCTCGCCGCAGACCAGCCTTCTGGCGGCCGAGGGCGTGCGCGTCTCGCTTCCCGACGCGATCGACCAATGGCTGGCCAACCAAGTGCTCGCGGACGATCGCAACGAGGTTCGCTCGTTTCTCATCTCGTCGCTTTCCTATCTGAGGGGCGACCACCATTCTGAGGCGCTCCGAAAGGAGTTCCGCACGGTCACAGACGAGGGAGAGGTCCTTTGGTGCGAGGGGGCGCTCGTGCCCACGCAGGAGGACGAGTTTCTCTTCTGCTGCCGCGACATCACCGCCCGCGTGGGCTACGCCGCCCTGTCAGGCGAGCGCGACACGCTCAAGAGCGCGAACCGCTCCCTGCGCGCCGCGCTGGTCGAGGGGGCGTCGGCGTTCATGGCGTTCGACGCCAAGACGGGCACACGGATCCCCACCGCCGATGACGTCGACCTCTCTCAGGCGGACCCCATAGGCGACCTTGCGAGCTTGGTGGACCTCCTGCGCAGTCGCACGCGTGATGGCCAACTGCCTCAACAGATCGATGGTGCCCTGCTCTTGTCAGGGCGAGGTGACGCCGACGTCGCCGCCGACCATCCGCTGCGCCTCTCGTGGAGGATGTGGGACCACGACGGCACCTATCGACTGTTCGAGGTCACCTTCCTCACCGTCGAGGCGACAGGCGCGGGCGCCAACCGGCTCTACGTCATCATCAAGCGGCTCGGCGACGCGGAGGCCCCGGACGTGTGGATGCCAGGGCTGGAGGGAAACGGTCGTGTGGCCGGCCTGCTCACGCGCGCGGGCTTCGAGCAGCACGTCGCGCGCCACCGTTCGGGCGACCCGACCGACCTTGCGCGCCTGTTCGCGATCGAGGCGGACGACTTCTGGAACTACACGCTCGACGAGCAGGACGAGCTGCTGCGCACGCTGTCGGAGACCCTGGCGTCCCTCGACCAGGAGATGGGCGTGCGGGCGGCCTGCGTCAAGGGCCCGCTCTACGCGGTCTTTCTGCCCTCCGTCCCCGACACCCCGGCGGCCGAGGCCTACGCGGGCGCCCTCAAGCACCTGCTGGACTCCGCCCTCAGGCAGATGGGTGGCGTCGTGGTGAGCATTGGGTACGCCTCCTGCGTCCAAGAGCAGGACCCCGACGGGCACGCGGCCTTCGAGCGGGCGAACCGGGCGCTGCGCACGGCGCAGAGGAGCGGGGGCAACCGCGTGCTGGCGTTCCGGCCAGAGATGGCCGACCGGGAATGGCTGCGGAGCCTGGTGAGCGGGCACCGCAGCGAGAGGCACCACAGCGTGACCCTGCGCACCTTTGGCTTCTTCGACGTGTTCGTGGATGGCCACCCCGTGCTGTTCTCCCGCGAGAAGGCAAAGGAGCTGCTGGCCCTGCTGACGGACAGGCGCGGAGGTTTTGTGAGCTCGCGTGACGCCGTGTCATGTCTCTGGGAGGATGAGCCGGTCAACAAGGTGACCCTGGCCCGTTACCGCAAGGTGGCGATGCACCTCAAGGACACCCTCGAGGCATATGGGATCCAGGACATCCTGATCAACGAGAACGGCAGGCGTCGGCTTGATGCGAGCAAGGTGAACTGCGACCTGTTCGAGTACCTTTCGGACAACCCGCGCTACGAGCACCTGTTCCAAGGCGTCTACATGCTCAACTACAGTTGGGCGGAGGTGACCATCGGTCAGCTGATGTTCGAGCGCACGGCCCGGACCCAGAAAGGCATCGCGTGAGAGGGGATGCCATTCTCGGCAACGGCCGAAAAAGAACGCATCGAGAACGCCCGGGGCGCATCTGGAGGAACATGGGCCTTTTTATCTTTTTGACAAAGAGCTATCGAGCAACAAGAACGAGGAAAGTCCAGAGGCGTGCCACGTCGCTGCTTCCCTTGTCCTGCTATGTCCCTTCGAACAAAGGACTAAGGGTATGAGGGAGACAACAAGGCTTGGCCGCTGGGCGCGCGCTGCCGCCCGACGGCACCGGGGCGCCCTGAGCGTCGTGCTCACCGTCGCGCTTGTGATGGGCAACCTGGTGCCGAGCGTGCCGGCGCGCGCCGTTGACGACCCGAGCGACTCCGCGCGCCTGGAGGCCACCGAGGCGTCCGAGGCTGCGGAGACGACGGTGGCAGAGGACGACACCGCAAGCGAGGATGCGACCGGCGGCGAGCAGGCGTCCCCCGATGCGGAGACGTCGCAGGACGCGGCGGCCACAGACGATGGTCAGTCCGAGCAGGGCGAGGCGGAGACGTCGGACGCCGACGCATCGGCGGAGCAGGACGCCACGGACGAGCCGCAGGCCACAGATGACGCCGCGGAGACCCACGGCGAGCTGACGGCCACGAGCGAGCACTACCGCGTGACGGTGGGCTACGACCAGGAGGCTGGCATCCCCGAGGGTGCCCAGCTCACGGTACGGGAGTATCCCGAGGCGAGCGAGGAGTACCGAGACGCCTACGAGGCCGTCATCGGCATCGACTACGACGCCGACGCGCAGGCCGACGACGGCGTCGAGTACGGCGAGCTCGACGAGTCCGGCGAGGTTCCCTACCGTGAGGTCATCGTGCGACCAGTCGTCGAGCAGGCGAGCCTGAGCCTCGAGGCGATGGACATCACCATCTTGGACGAGCAAGGTGCCGTGATCGAGCCGTCGGCATCCGTGCGCGTGTCGGTCGTGCGGACCACGCTGCCCGACGACGTCGACGAGCAGACCTTCGCCGAGACCGCCTCCGTCTCGCATCATGACGAGAGCACGGGCGAGGTGTCGGTGGAGACGGTCGCCGCCGCCGGTGAGAACACCCCCGGCACGCTCGTGGTCGAGGACGGCGAGCTCAAGGCCGACTTCACGACGGAGAGCTTCTCGACCTTCACGGTGACCTGGGGCACGTCCCAGAGGGCGACGGTGCACTACGTCGACGAGAGCGGCAACGAGCTGACGGTTGCCAACGGGACGCCGAGCGCGACCACCACGCCCTCCTACCTCATCTATGACATCGACGGCTACGAGTACAGCTACACCTATCTCAACAACAGAAATGACCGCATCGTTCCCGAGCTGCAGTATGTCTCGTCGTACTATGGCGGCCGCTGGACCTACACGACCAGAACCACTGGCCAGTGGAACGGCTCGGAACTGTCCAACAACGACGACATCTATGTCGTCTACACGCCCAAGGCCGAGCCAACCCAGGGCGGCACGCCCAGGCCCCATCCCTCAGGTGGCTCCGAGGAACCGGCCGAGCCGGAGATCGAGAAGCTCTCCGACGACAACGGCGACGGCACGCGCACGCTGTCCCTCAGCATCACGGGACACACCGTGCCGATGGAGGTGGAGAAGCTCGCGGACGTCATCGTGGTCTTCGACGTGTCCGGCTCGATGAACTACAACATGGCCGGCAATGCAACAAATAACACCTCCCAGCAACGCATCACCATCGCCAAGAACGCCGTGAACGACCTGACCGACTCGCTGCTCGCAAAGACCAACTCGGCCGGCGAGCCGCTCATCCGGATGTCGCTCATCTCGTTCTCCAACGATGCGACCCTGGTGCAGGGCTTCACGGAGAGCGCCTCGACCTTCAAGAGCGCCGTCAACGGGCTTTCCGCCAATGGCGGCACCAACTGGGAGTCGGCACTGCAGATGGCCAACGAGATGCAGGTCGATCCCGATCGCGCGACCTTCGTCATCTTCGTCACCGACGGCGACCCGACCTTCCGCCTCACGCGTGGCGTGCTCGGCAACGGCGACCTTGACGTCTACGAGGAGTATTACCGGCGCTACAACCTCTACGGCGCTGGCAACTCCGATGCGTATGGCCGCAACTTCGACGCGGCGCTGACGGAGGCGACCTCCATCGTCAACCAGGGCAAGCACTTCTACACGATCGGCATCTCGAACGACGTGAGCAACCTCACGAGCCTGACGACGCAGGCCGGCGCGGGGGCGGACCACAGCCACACGGCGACGAGCGGCGAGGAGCTGGTCGCAGCCTTCGACGACATCGCCGCCTCCATCGAGTCCACGCTGGGCTGGGGTGACGTGACGCTCACCGACGGCATCACCGGGCTGACCAACCTCACGGCCAAGGCACCGCTCGTCGGTGTGGATGAGGGCAGCTTTTCGTACTGGCGAAGCACCGATGGCGGCGCGACCTGGGAGACGTGGGACCCTGCGGCCGCGGGAGCGGGCGAGGCGGTCTATAACACCGAGACCGGCGCAGTCGAGTGGTCGATGGGCGAGAACTTCATGCTCGAGGACGGCGTGACCTACAAGGTCTCGTTCCTTGTGTGGCCCTCGCAGGCGGCGATGGACCTCGTGACGCAGCTCAACAATGGCGAACGTGACTTTGCCGACCTCAGCGAGGAGGAGGCGGCACAGGTGATTCGCTCTGGCAGCGAGGGGACCGGCTACAGCTACACCCTGCGGACGAACACGGACAACGCGCAGACCACCTACCACCAGGCGGTGCAGACCGGTGACGACGTGAGCGTGATCGGCGAGGAGCACTCGAAGGACTTCGGCGACGTCGAGCCGCTCGTGCTCGACACGATGACCATGAAGGTCGAGAAGGTCTGGACCGACACCCTGAACGCCGGCGAGCACCGCGACCCCGAGGTCCAGCTGCACCTCCAGCGTCGTACCGTCAACCAGGACGGGACCACGGGCGAGTGGGAGGACTTCGCGGCGCCCTATGTCGACCCTGACGGCAACAGCGTGCACAGCAGCACGATCCGGCTGAGCGACGCCAACGACTGGCAGGTCGAGTTCTACATCTCGCCGGGCCTGATCGCGTCGGGAACGACGTACAACCCCGGCTACGAGTTCCGCCTGGTGGAGCCCACCCCGGACGACCACTACGAGTTCACGACCGAGATCGTGAAGCCCATGCTGATCGACCTGGTGCGGACCTATGTCGGTGACAGCGACGGCAGCGGCACCCTGACGGGCGAGAACGTGGTCAAGGGCGACATCGTCGTGGAGAAGGTGGTCACCAACGCGGACGGCACCGAGGTCTTCCCGGACGAGCAGTTCACCATCCGCGGCTCCATCGTCGATGCCGAAGGCAACCCCCTTGGAGCGCACGACACGGTGCTCTACGACCTCTACGACCGCGATGGCGCGCTCGTGGCGGAGAACCAGGAGGTCAGCGCCTCAGACCAGATCGAGATCGCACTGGGCGCCGGTTGCTCCGCGCACTTCAAGAACGTCCCCAGTGGCTGCACCTTCACCTTCTCCGAGGTGACCGAGGGCATGACGGAGGGCTACGAGTTCGCCTCCGCCGCCGGCGAGATCCTCATGCGCGAGGAGCCGAACGGGTCGTTCGTGCCGGCCGACGAGCAGCCGAGCGTCTCGGGCGCCACCGTCACGGGACCCGTGCTCGGCAACGCGCGGCACAGCGTGACCTACACCAACCGCGTGCAGACCGTCGATCTGGGTCTGGTCAAGACCGATGACCGCGGCCGCGAGATCGCCGGTGCGCACTTCCAGCTCTGGCAGGGCGACACGCTCGTCGCGGACGACATCGTGCTCGGGTCCCACACCGTCGAGGGGCTCTACCCCGGCATCTACCGCCTGGTGGAGACGCAGGCCCCTGCCGGATACGACCAGCTCGAGGCGCCCATCTGGTTCAAGGTGGCCGGGACGACCGTGACCTTGTACGAGCCCGAGGGGGAGGCCACCGCGAACGACCATGCGACCTTCCAGGCCTCCAACCTCACGCTCTCCATCTCGAACACCCCCGGCACCGAGCTCCCCTCTGCGGGAGGCCCTGGTACCGCCTTCTTCGTCTCATGTGGCGTGGCCCTGATCGCGGTCGCGTCCGTGATAGGTGCGCTCTCTTCGAGGCGCAAGCGGGAAAGGGGGTCGAACGCCTAACGATTGGCCTCTCAGGCTCGGTTGCCCGCAAGCACCGAGAGCGAGCGCGCGAGGACGTGGGACATACGCTGCCCATTCCCAACCGCTCCCACAGTCCGCACCATCTTCTGTCCAGTTCGTTTCGATCCATTGGAGGGCACTGCATATGAGGCATATGAAGTACCTGCTTACCTCCCTGCTCGCCATCGTGGCAGCGTTCGCCGTGAGCGCCACCGCCCTCGCGGCAGGCACTGGCTCCATCACCATCACCCCGCCGGATGATGTTGACACCGACCAGACCATCACCTACACCATCTACAAGGTGTTCGACGCCGACGGCAACGGCGAGAACATCAGCTACAAGCTGGTCAGCGGCAAGACCACGGCTCCCGCCGGCTTCACGGTCGACAGCGCGGGCAACGTCTCCTTCAGCGGGGACCTCACCCAGAGCGACATCGACGCCATCGCCGCTTACGTCACCGACTCCGACATCGTGGGCACCGCCACGAGCACCGGCGGCAACCCGGCCGTGATCGACAACCTTCCCAACGGCTACTACTACATCACCACCACGACCGGCACGGCCGTGATCGTCAACTCGACCAACCCTAACGTCGAGGTGAAGGACAAGAACACCGTCCCGACCGTTGACAAGAAGATCACGGGCGCCAGCTCCTACGACGCCGACGGCAAGCAGGCGCTCGCGCAGGTCGGCACGTCGGTCAACTACGCCGCCACCATCACGGTCGGCGAGGGTGCCACGGGCTATGTGTTCAAGGACACCATGGGTGCGGGCCTCTCCTACAACGGCGACCTCGCCGTGACGGGCGGCACGGAGGGCACCGACTACTCGGTCGCCGTCTCCGGCAACCAGATCACGGTCACCTTCGAGGACTCGTTCGTGACCGCCCAGGACACCATCGAGATCACCTACAGCGCCACCGTCACGAGCGACGCGCTGCAGGATGACCCGGCCAACAACACGGCCACCATCAGCTACGGCAACAATCAGGAGTTCACGAGCCAGCCGTCCGAGACCAAGGTCTACAACGCGAAGCTCACAGTGGCCAAGCAGGACGGCAACGGCGATCCGCTTCCTGGTGCCGGCTTCGTCATCAAGAACGCCGACGGCAACTACTACAAGCTCGAGAACGGTGTCGTCTCCTGGGTCGCCTCCATCGACGACGCCACCGAGTACGTCTCCGACAGCTCCGGTTCCGTCCAGGCCTTCACCGGCCTTGCCAACGGCACCTACACGCTCGTCGAGAAGACCGTCCCCGCTGGCTACAACAAGGCCGCCGACTCGTCCTTCACGGTCAACGCGAACGACTACACGGCCAGCAACCTCAGCCAGGAGGCCACGGTCACCAACAACGCCGGCTCCGAGCTTCCCTCCACGGGCGGCATGGGAACCACGATCCTCTATGTGATCGGCGCGGCGTGCGTCATCGGCGCAGGCGTCTATCTGTTCCGCAAGAAGCGCCTCGAGGCCTAGGCCTCGCATGTGCCGGGTGACCGTCCCATCCTCCCCAGATCCGGATGACGGTCGACCCACTGCCTGAGGGGAGCCCCGCGCGGCGCTCGTCGCCGGGGCTCCCCTTGGGCATCTGTTGGGGAGGAAAACGGATAGGATAGGGCGGTCCCCGTCTCCCTCAGGGGCTGCCCGATGCAGGACCGCATGACACGACGCGACAAGAGGCACGAACGCATGGCGCACGCGCAGACACCAGAGCAGGGCCGTCCCCCACAGCGGGGCCGGCACCTGAGCGACCCCATCGCCGAGGGCGACGTGAGGGGCGGCGACGCGGGCGCCCCTCGGTCCGGCGGTCCGGTGGCGTGGCTGCGTGCGCACTTCGCCACGATGCTTGCCTCGCTGATCTTTCTGGCCGGCATCGGCCTGATCGCGTACCCGACCGTCTCGGACTGGTGGAACGGCTGGCACCAGTCCCAGGTGGTCATGAACTACGTGGCCGATGTCGAGGAGATGAGCCAAGAGGAGATCGACGCGCAGTTCGCCCATGCCTTCGAATACAATCGCGCGGTCGGGCGGGACGGCGTCAACTGGCATCACGACGAGGCGCAGGTCCAAGACTACCTCTCTCAGCTCACCTCGCCCAACCGAACGGTGATGGGCTACGTCTCCATCGAGAAGATCGGGGTCATGCTGCCCATCTACCACACGACCGACGAGAGCATCCTGGCGACCTCCATCGGTCACCTGGAGGGATCGTCGCTGCCGGTTGGCGCGGCGAGCTACAACGAGGACACCGCTCGGGTGGAGGATGCCGAGGACGGCTCGCACTGCGTGCTCTCGGGGCATCGCGGCCTGCCCTCGGCGCGGCTCTTCACCGACCTCGACAAGCTCGAGGAGGGGGACACGTTTCAGCTCATCGTGCTCGATCGGGTCATGACCTACGAGGTCGACCAGGTCCTGGTCGTCGAGCCCGACGAGATGGACGAGCTTGAGATCGTGGCGGGACGTGACCTGTGCACGCTGATCACCTGCACCCCCTACGGCATCAACACGCATCGGCTGCTCGTGCGGGGCCCGCGCGTGCCCACGCCC
>JAWRIT010000093.1:0-17025 GCA_040268355.1 Atopobiaceae bacterium
CCCGCCGGATCACGCCAGATGGCCGTAGACCCTACCCGATGACGCCCACGACCTGCGCCTTGAGGTCGGCCAGGTAGGCGTCGTCCGGAATCCAGTTGCACTGGAAGGTCGGCAGCGGCATCTCGAACCCGGTGGCCTCCAGCTGCTCGGCGACTTGCTTGGGACCAAGCGGCGCCCAGCCATAGCTGCCGAAGGCGATGCCCGTGCGACCGGCGTTCTTGGGGCTGAGCCCCCGCATGTACACCAAAAACTCCGCCACCGTCGGCAGCATGTTGGAGTTGAGCGTAGGAGAACCGACCGCCACGTACTTGCAGTCCATAAAGACGTCCATCGCGTCGCTCACGTGGTTCTCCTTGAGGTCCATGAGCTGCGCCGGAATGTCCTTGGCCAAAAACGCGTCGCAGATCGCGTGGGCCATCATGTCGGTGGAGTGCCACATGGAGTCGTACACCACCAGCGCCTTTTCCTTGAGCTTGCCCGACACGTAGTCCTGCTCGTAGGCATCCAGGATGTCGTTGACGTGGCTGCGCCACACGATGCCGTGGGCAGGAGCGATGAGCTCGATGGCGTCGGGCCCAAGTCCACGCACGGCCTTGACCGCGGCGGCGGCCTGCGCGCGGTAGGGCTGCACGATGTTGGCGTAGTACTTGCGGGCCTGCTTCATGACCTCGTGGACGTCGTTCTGGTCGTCGAAGCGGGCCGAGCTGGAGAAGTGCTGGCCGAAGGCGTCGTTGGAGAACAGGATCTTGTCGTAGGCGTCATAGGTGACCATGTTGTCGGGCCAGTGCACCATGGGCGTCTGGACGAAGGTCAGCTCGCGCTTCCCGATGGAGAGGGTGTCGCCGGTCTTGACTCCCTTCCAGCCGAGGTCGCCGTAGTGCGCGGAGAATCCCTTGACGCCCTGCGGTCCCGAACAATAGAGCTCGGCGTTCGGCGCCAGCTCCTTGATGGCCGGAAGCGCGCCGGAGTGGTCCATCTCCACGTGGTTGGCGATGATGACCTCGATCTTCGAGGGGTCGACGATGCTGGAGATGCGCTGCACCAGCTCGGTGGTGAAGGGCGCCTTGACCGCGTCGATGAGGGTGATCTTCTCGTCCATGATGAGGTAGGCGTTGTAGGTGATACCGTCCTCGGTGGTGTAACCGTGAAAGCTGCGAGCGTTCCAGTCAATCGCGCCGACCCAATAGACGTCGGGTTTGAGCTGCACGGCACTGAGCATGTTGGGTCCTCTCTCTTCACAGGGCGACCGTCGGGTCGTCGGAGGTCAAATGGGCTTCGAGCATACCATGTCGCCCTCGCCCAGAAGCCCCCATCCCCGTCTCAGGCGCAGCGCGGGCGGCCACCGCGCATGACGTGCCTCTCGAGGCCTCGATGGAGGTTTTGCGAGCCGGTCGTCTCCCCTGTCCCCTCGTGCGAGATTCGTCACCCTTCCGAGCGGGCACCGTGCCCAAGACCTGCCCGTCTGCGCGAGCCTCGCGGCTCGTCTCAAACAACGAATTGACAAGCCTCCCCACCTAGGCTGCTTCTTCCCCTGCAAGTGGACAGAAGGAGGAGGCGGACATGTCCCTGCGCTTTCCTGCCAAGATGGCGGCGATCGACATCGTTGACGACCCTGCTGGCGAGCACTTTACCGAGCTGGGTCACGAGTGGCGGGTGCTGCGCGTGCGAAGCTCCGACGTCGAGGATGACGCGTCGTTCAGGCAGGTCGTGAGGACGCTGGCACGCATGCCAGACAAGCGCCTGGCCACCAGCCGTGGTCCGCACGGCAGGCAACGCACCCTTCGCGTCGACGCCCCCTCTGATGCGTCCGCCTGAGCCGCCCCTTCGCATCGGCCCTGCCCGCACCTGGCGCGCCTGCCGGCACCGAGAAAGGGCACAGGGCCCCGCATGGAGCGGGGCCCTGCTCATCGGCTGGCTGTTCGCCTGGTGCCGCTGTCTATCGCGTGTTCTAGCGCTCGCCGGCGGCGCGGCGCTCCTGATACTCGGCTGCGAGCTTCTGCTGGATGTCGTGCGGCACCTGCTCGTACCCGTCGATCTCCAGCTCGAACTCGCCCGTTCCGCGCGAGAGCGAGCGCAGGCGGGTGGCGTAGTCGGTGACCTCGGCATAAGGCACGGTCGCCTCGACGGTGGTCTCCCCGGCACCTGCGGCGCCCATGCCCTCGACACGGCCGCGCGAGGCGGAGATGTCGCCCATCACCGAGCCGGCATAACTCTCTGGCACCGTAATCTTGAGGTGTGCCATGGGCTCGAGCAGCACGGGCTCGGCCTGACCGGTGGCGTCCTGGAAGCCCAGGCGGGCAGCCGTCTTGAAGGCCATCTCGTTGGAGTCGACCGGGTGGAACTGGCCGTCGTACACGGCGACCTTGACGTCGATGACGGGGTATCCCGCCAGCACGCCGCCGGCCATGGTCTCCTGGACGCCCTTGTCGATGGCGGGGATGAAGCCGCGCGGGATGGCACCGCCCACGACCTCGTCGATGAACTCGTAGCCCTGGTCGGGGTTCGGCTCGATGCGCAGGCGGCAGTCGGCGAACTGTCCCGAGCCACCGGTCTGCTTCTTGTGGCGGCCGTGGCCCGTGGCGGTGCGGCGAATGGTCTCGCGGTACGGAATGCGCAGCTTGACGGTGCGCGCCGTCACCTTCGCACGCTCCTCCAGGCGCTCCAGCAGCACGGAGACCTGTGCCTCGCCAATGGCCGACACGATCGTCTGGGCCGTCTCGTCATCGCGCTCGACCTTGAGCGTGGGGTCGGCATCCGCGGACCGCTGCAGGAAGTCGAAGACCTTGCCCTCGGTACCGCGCACCTCGGGCTCGATGGCGATGCGGTAGAGCGAGTTGGGGAACCGGAAGGCGGCCGCCTCGACCTTGCCCGTGACCGAGAGGGTGTCGCCGGTCAGGGCGTCGAGCTTGGGCACCACGCAGATGTCGCCGGCCATGACGCTCTTGACCTCGGAGGTCTCGCGTCCGGTCATGCTGTAGAGGTGTCCCAAGCGCTCCCCCTTGCGCGTGCGCGCGTTGGTGAGCTCCAGGCCTGGCGTGACGGTGCCCGCGAGCACCTTGAGGAACGACAGCTTGCCGTTCTGCGGGTCGTTGAGGCTCTTAAAGACGAAGGCGACCGGACGGTCGTCGTCGGGGGAGATGTCGAGCTGCTCGCCGTTGACCAGCGGGATGCGCCCGAAGTCGGCCATCGTGGGGAACCACTCGTCGGCGGCGTTCATGATGGAGACGATGCCCTCCTCCTTGACGGCGGAGGTGGCGAACACCGGAACGAACAGGCGCTCGCGGATGGCGGTGGCCAGCAGCCCCTCGAGCTCCTCCTGGGTGATCTCCTCACCCTCGAGGTACTTCATCATGATGTCGTCGTCGGCCTCTGCGACCAGGTCGATGAGCTCGTCATGGGCGGCCTGGGCCGCGTCTGCGAACTCCGCGGGAATGTCCTGCTCGACGACCTTGCCATCCTCGAGATGGCGCGCCCGCATACGCACGACGTCGATGACGCCCGCGAAGGACTCCGCGGTGCCTGCGGGGATGGTCACGGCACCGACGCGGTTCCCGAAGCGCTCCCTGCACGCATCGAGCGCGGTGTCAAAGTCGGCCTCGGGACGGTCAAGCCGGTTGATAACCACGGCACGCGCGATGGAGAGGTCCTCGGCCGCGTACCACAGACGCGTGGTGATGGTCTGCGGACCGTCGTTGGCGTCGATCACGAACAGTGCGGTCTCCGCCGCGCTCATGGCCGTGTAGGCGTCTCCCACGAAGTCCGGGTAGCACGGCGCGTCAAGGACGTTGATGCGAGCGCCGCCCCACTCGATGGGCGCCAGGGTGGTCGAGATGGAGAAGCCGCGGGCGCCCTCCTGGCCGTCATAGTCGAGCGTTGGCTTGGTGCCGGCATGGCCGCCGAGCCGCGTGGTCTTGCCCGTGAGATGCAGCATGGCCTCCGCAACCATGGTCTTGCCCGTGCCGGCCTGGCCTACAATGACGACGTTCTTGACCGTTTCCACCTTTGGCATGGTTCCTCCTTACGCCGCATGCGGCACATCCCCTGGCATCTGCCATGACCCGGTGCCGCGCTTGTCTGAAGCCAGCGCGAACAGGCGCGCTTTTTCCACTGTAGCCATGCGGCACGCGAGGCGATAGCCCGCATCGGGCGACGGTGCGGATGCGTGGGTGCAGCGCGACCGCCCGCCACGCTACACTGTCTGCCATGCCGTACAAAACCGACACCTGCCCCATCCTCAACCGCTGCGGAGGCTGCGAGACCCTCGCGGTCCCCTACCCCCTGCAGCTGAGGCGCAAGCAGCACGCCATCGAGGAGCTGTTCTCCGATCTGCTCGCGGACTGCCCGGAGGGCACGCTCGCCCCCATCGTGGGCTCCGAGCGAACCGCCGGCTTTCGCTTCAAGGCGGCCAGTCCCTTCGCGCCCGGACCGAAGGGGTCGCTGCGCTGTGGCCTCTACGAGAAGGGGACGCACCGCATCGTGCACAGCCGGAGCTGCCTGGTGGAGGACCCCCGCTGTCGGCGCGTGCTCAACTCGCTTGCCAAAACGGCGGGACTGTGCCGCGTCAGCGCCTACGACGAGAGCACGGGACGCGGGCTTCTGCGCCACGCCGTCGTCCGCGCGGGTTGGAAGACCGACGAGCTGCTGCTGACGATCGTTGCCAACGGGGAGCGACTTCCACGGGAGCGCGAGCTGGTGCACCGCATCGTCAAGCATGCGCCCGACGTCACCGCCGTCGCCCTCAACACCAACCTGCAGCGCACCAATGCCATCCTAGGACCCACGACACGCGCCCTGTTTGGCGGCGGCGTCATGCACGACGAACTGTTGGGTGTGCGCTTCGAGATCGGGCCTACCAGCTTTTACCAGACCAACCCCGCCCAGACCGAGCGGCTGTACCGTCTCGCCATCGAAGGAGCGCGGCTCGCAGGGGGCATGCGGGTGCTGGACGCGTACTGCGGCATCGGCACCATCGGCCTGTGCGCGGCGGCGCAGGTGGACGGCCTGCAAGTGGTTGGCGTCGAGGCGGGAGCGGGGGCCATTTCCGACGCGGAGCGGAACGCCCGTCGCAACGGCCTGGACGGGCGTTGTCGTTTTGCCTGTGCCGACGCCACCGACTTCCTGCGTGACGCCGTGACGCGCCACGAGCACTACGACGCGATCATCATGGACCCACCGCGAGCCGGTTCGACACCGGAGTTTCTGAGCAGCGTGGTGGCGCTCGCCCCGCACACCGTCGTCTACGTGTCGTGCAATGCGACCACGCAGCGGCGCGACCTCGAGACGCTCCTCGCTGGCGGCTACCGCATGGAGCGCCTCACGCCGGTGGACATGTTCCCCCACACCAAGCACATAGAGACAGTAGTGTTGCTACAGAGATAAACCTTGTAGAAGCCCTTGGATTCTTAGAGGGTTTACTATGGGCATGCAGATGCTATAATGTACAGGTACAATAAGTACAATCTGCAAGCAACGGCGGTGATCTATGGAAATCATTATCAGCAATAACGCCAACAAGCCGATATATGAGCAAATTACGTCACAGGTTAAAGCAATGATAATGAGTGGGGAATTGCAGCCTGGGGAGGCAATACCTTCAATGCGATCATTGGCAAGATCAATCCATGTAAGCGTCATTACTGTTCAAAAAGCCTATGAAGACTTACAAAGAGATGGCTTCATAGACACCACGGTTGGCAGAGGAAGCTTTGTCTCCGCGCAAAACAAAGAGTTTTATCAGGAAGAACAGCAACGCATCGCAGAGGAACATTTACAAGCTGCCGCAGAGGTTGGGCGGACAAGCAATATCTCACTTGAGAAATTGACAGAGTTGTTGGCTTTGTTCTATCAGGAGGACGAATAGCATGGAAAACATATTAGAATTGCAACAGGTTTCCAAGACTTTCCCAAAGTCAAACTTCACATTGAAAGATGTGACGTTCTCTCTACCATATGGGGCTATTTTAGGTTTTGTTGGAGAAAATGGAGCCGGAAAAACTACTACGATTGATTGCATTCTGAATACAATCGCAAAGGACAGCGGAACGGTAAAGCTGTTTGGAAAAGAAATGTTGGACGCAGACACAAGTATGCGAGAAAAAATAGGGGTTGTCTATGACGGCGACAATTTCCCAACCTACTGGACTGCAGCGCAATTATCCGAGGTCATGGCGGGGCTTTACACACAATGGGATAATTCCTTGTTTCAGAAATACTTAGAGGACTTCCGCCTGCCAGCACAGCAAAAAATCAAACAATATTCCAGGGGAATGACCATGAAGTTGGCGATTGCCGCTGCATTGGCACACCACCCGCAATTATTGATTCTGGACGAAGCGACAAGTGGTTTAGACCCTATTATGCGTGATGAAATGCTGGACGTTTTTCTTGACTTTGTGCAGGAAGAAAACCATTCAATTTTGTTATCGTCCCATATCACAGGTGATTTAGAAAAGATTGCAGACTATATTGTCTTTATTCATAATGGCAAGCTCATTATGACCGCATCAAAAAATGATCTAGTGTATAACTATGCTGTTATGCGCTGCAAGGAAAGCCAGTTTCTGAAGATAGACCCCAGGGACATTCTTGCCTATCGAAAGCGTGATTTTCAAATTGATGTGCTGGTCGCTAACGGGAAGGACGCGCAGAGAAAGTACAAGGACGTCGTGATCGACCATGTTTCTGTTGATGAGATCATGCTTTTGATGGTAAAGGGGGAAAGAGCATGAAGGGGCTTTTGAAAAACAATTTCTATGCAACGCTTTCAAACGTCAAAGTCTTTGCAATCGTCATGCTCATATTGGGCATTGTCGTTATTGCTATGGACAATAAAAACCCCTCATTGATCATTGGCTATATGCTGCTTTCTATGATTGGCTTCTCCCTCAATTCGATTGCAAGCTTGCGAAAAGAAAATGCTACCAAGTGGAGCAAATACAAACTTACCGCACCCGTAAAAAGATCTGACATAGTACAGAGCTATTTTTGGAGTTTGTTATTGTGGGTGACTGTAGGAATCGTTTTCGCAGGAATTGGCGTGGCTCTGTCAATTACACTACATGGTTTTCTTTTCGACAGAAGCACCGACGTTCTTCTGCTATTTGTTACAGGAATCGCAATTAGCCTGTTTATGGGGGCCATCTTTTTTCCTTTGTTCTATTTAGGGGGAGAAGAACGAAATGAGGTGTTCTTAGTTATTAGTTTGCTCTGTAGCATTGGAATTGTTATGGGGCTTATAGCCTACATAAATACCCTGTTTCCGACTCCAATGACTACAGCGCAAATTATTGTATGCAGCGTGATTATCCTTGCGAGTGCGCTACTTGTTTTTGTCTTGTCTTGCCCGTTAACGGCCTATATTTACCGGAAAAGAGAATACTAAGAGGGAGCAAGACCGGTCGATCCAGTCAGCGGTCAAGATGAGTGGGGTGCGTTCGCCGTTGATGGCCTCGCTCGACCATGCTCATAGACGACTAATGGGGATCGACAGCCTTACATGCCCTCAAGCCCTCACCCTATGAAAACGAAATAACCGCTGACCATCACGACGGCACAGAAGCAGCACGTCTGAAATAGATTTGCTGCTTTTCTTTTTTTCACCCATTTTTGGCATTTCAGAAATCGGGTTGTCTTAAAGAGTGAAGGAAAACAATTTGAAGCTACCCTAATCCTCTTTGGAAGAACCGCCTCCACCTACCGTTGCAGTGTAAAAAAGAAAAGTCGGAGAACGTGAGCACGCAGCGGGCTTGTTACTGTTGTATTGGCAGGTAGGGAAAGTTATCAAAAAGCGCCTTCCCAACCTTTGACCGACTGTACTGACAGTGAAGGAACCATGCTGGGAGAAGTATGCGGACGTCACAGATCAAGCGCATAGCCATTGTGAGCCTTTCGAGCGGCATCGTGGGCGAAGAGTTCATCAGGTTCGAGGTGGAGATCGGGCTGCGCAGGTTGAAGGAATACGGCCTGAGCGTTCAGTTCATGCCCAACGCGCTCAAAGGGCTGGACTACCTTCGGGAGCACCCTGAAAAGAGGGCGGAGGACCTGCTGCAGGCCTTCCGCGACCCGTCCATTGACATGATCCTCTGCGCGATAGGCGGAGATGACACCTATCGGCTGCTGCCCTACCTGTTTGAGCACGACGAGCTGGCCGATGCCGTGGCGGACAAAGTGTTCCTTGGCTTTTCAGACACCACGATCAACCATCTCATGCTGCACAAGGTTGGCGCGAAGTCCTTTTACGGTCAGGCGTTTCTCCCGGACATCTGCGAGTTGAGCCCGCAGATGCATCCCTATACGCGGCAGTATTTTGAGGAGCTGATCGCCACGGGCACCATCCGAGAGGTCACGCCCAGCAGCGTCTGGTATGAAGAGAGAAAGAGCTTTGCGCCGGACCAGGTCGGAGTGCCTCTGACTCCCCGTCCTGACCACGGTTTCGAACTGCTACAGGGATCTCCTGTCTTTTCCGGAAAAGTACTCGGCGGATGCATCGACTCTCTGTACGAGCTCTTCAACGGCGACCGATACAGTGACATGCCGGCTCTATGTCGTCAATACCACCTGTTTCCCGACGGATCAGACTGGAATGGGCGCATTTTGCTTCTGGAGACCAGCGAGGAGAAGCCGTCGCCGGAAAAGTACCGGCAGGCGCTCGCATGCCTTGCGGAGGCGGGTGTGTTTGAGAACGTCTCCGGCGTTCTTGCAGGCAAGCCGATGGATGAAACCTACGCACAGGAATACCGGCACCTGCTTGTCGATGTTGTCGGACGAGCTGACCTTCCCATCGTCTTCAACCTGAACATTGGGCACTCGATGCCTCGCTGCATCATTCCTTTTGGCGTTGATGCGACTGTTGACGTGGAGCGGCAGACGATCCGATTTGACAGCTGAGGGCCGACACCCTGTCTCACGATCTGTAGGAAGTGTCGCAGGATAGCTGATGCGCTCGCTGGTGAGATGCCGGGACGGCGGAGCGGGCTGCGAGTGCTCCCTCTTTTCGGGCGGGATGGCTCAAAGGGACGTGCCCGAGCTGCCTCTTCTCGTGCCCTGCTGAGACGGTAGCCTTGCTGTCGAGGGACGAGGCTTCTCCAGCGATTCACTTCGGACTCGAATAAGAAAGTCCCCGTTTCTGCCAAAATGGTAGAGGGAGTTCATGCTCAGGTGACGAGGAGATGAGAAGTGGGTCAGGACCCGTTCAGGAACTACATCAAAGAGTCCGATCCGTCAAAGCGCGACAAGGGCTATGCATGGCACACGGCCATCGGCCTGCAGGCAGTTGATGGGCTTACGACGTCAGATTACCTGACACGCACTGCCATCCGAAACATTGAGGGCGAGATATCTCTCGATGAGGCCAACGATCTTCTACAGGCCTACTATGAGGAGCGTCCAGCTTGCGGCGCGGGAGACCGCACCGAGGAGGCCGACAAGGTCTCCGCGCGAATCGCCACGCTTCTGTCCGAGCAAGCCTTCAGCTTTACGCCAAACGAGTACCTTTCAATCCACAGGAAGTTGTTCGACGGCATCTATCCTCGTGCAGGATGCCTCCGTGATTACAACATCACGAAGAGAGAATGGGTGCTGAATGGGGCGACCGTTCTTTACGGAAGCGCCACGGAGCTGCGGTCCACCCTGGACTACGACCTCTCTGATGAGAGGGGCTTTTCCTACAAGGGCCTCTCGATGGATGAGGTCATTCGCCATCTCGCGGTATTCGTGTCCAGGCTGTGGCAGATTCATGTGTTCGGTGAGGGTAATACCAGAACGACAGCGGTGTTTTTCATCAAATGCGTGCGCACGCTGGGATTCGATGTAACAAACGACATTTTTGCAGAAAACGCATGGTACTTCCGCAATGCGCTGGTCAGGGTAAATTACAACGACCTAAAGAACGGCATCCATGAGACGACGGAGTACCTTGAGATGTTTCTCCGCAATCTCCTACTGCATGAGCACCATCCACTTCATAACCGGGCATTGCACATCGGTGGAGTGTTCAACGAGATCGGAAAGCCGGATATTGCTGTTTCAAAACCAGACATTGACGTTTCGCGGCCGGACATTGCTGACCCAGAACCGGACATTGAGAAGGAGCTCTCGCCGAGAACGGCAAACCATGTCATGAAACTGAGGGAGGCCTTTCCGGGACAGACGGTCTTTGGGCGGTCGAACGTGATGCACGCGCTTGGAATCAAGGCGTCCAGGGTCTCTGAGCTTCTAAAATACCTGGCGGAACGTGGCCTCATTGAGCCTGTGTCCGGACACGGAAAGGGGAAGTATCGGTTTCGGCCGCAGGCGGGCTGAGGGGCTGCCGCTCGGTAACCGCCTGGACACGCCAAGCCTGCAGCTTTACGCCAAGCGGGTAAGAGCGCGCAAGGAAGGTCTCCGATCTGGATAAACAGCTGCATTGCGGGAGATGGAGACAAAGGGGCGGTAACGTAGGTCGAGGTCAGCGCGGACCGAGTTTGAATCCTAGAGAATGGAGCAAAAGCGCATGGCGACCAGCACTGGCGCGCCGTTGGGCTCACGTGGCGAAGACGGTCGTATGATCATCCCGAACAAGGTCAGCCCCAAGATGCGCCTGAAGGAGCTGTTTTTCGACTGGCTTGCCATCACCGTGTACCTGCTCTGCCTCCTGGGCGTAAACATCCTCCTTTATCTGTACGTTTTTGGATCGGTTCCGGAGTTTTCAGAGCAGGGGTCCCAACTTGTCGCAACGCTGTCTTCCGTGGTGCCCGTCGTCTTGGCCTTCTCCGTCCTTGACTATAGAGGCGGCAGCCTCGGCAAGAGGAAAGTGGGGCTTACACTGCATTTTGAACACAGGACGTTTCTGAGCGCCCTGCTGAGGAACGTCACCAAGTTCATCCCATGGCAGATCGCTCATTTTGGCATGATACGCGGCATGTACCATGACTTCGATGCTGTCAGCATCCTCGCGACATGCATCTCGGTCGTGCTGTTGCTCACAATGCTGATCATGGGCCTCTTCAGGAAAGACCGGCGGCATCAGGGCGATCTGATAGCGGGCACGCAAGTGCAGGTTGCCGATTGACCGACGATCCTTGAGGCACGCGGGGGCTCGCCGCATGTCGAACGGCAGCGCCGGTCGAGCCCATGTGTCCTCAGTGGACGTGTCCCGCTAGCCCCAGACCTCGTCCGCGATCTCCTTGACGAGCGCAAGCTTCGCCCACTGCTCCTCCTCGGTGAGCTTGTTTCCGATCTCGCAGGAGGCAAAGCCGCACTGGGGGCTCAGGCACAGGCGGTCAAGTGGGACATACCGCTCGGCCTGACGGACCCGCTCGATGACCTCCGCTTTGACCTCGAGCTCAGGGGACTTGGTGGTAATGAGCCCCAGAACGACCGAGGCCGTGTCCGGCACGTAGGCAAGCGGCTCGAAGCCGCCGGAGCGCTCGTCGTCGAACTCCAGGTAGAAGGCGTCCACCCGCTCCTTCCCGAAGAGGACCGGCGCGATCGCGTCATACGGTCCGCTGCTGGCATAGGTCGAGTGGTAGTTGCCATGGCACACGTGCGTGGTAACGACCAAGTCATCGGGCTTTGAGGCGACGACGCGGTTGTTGATGTCAACGAGCCGCTCCTGAAGTTCCGCGAACCCATCGTCTCCCGCGCCGAAGAACTGTTCCGCGCTCGGGTCCACGATCATGGTCCAGGTGCAGTCGTCAAGCTGGAGGTTGCGGCATCCTGCCGCGTAGAGCTGCCGTATGACTTCCTGATAGCCAACGACGATGTCGTCGACCAACTCGCTAATGTCGGGGTAGTGCCTGCTCGTGTTCTCCAGCGAGAAGGGCATGGCGAACTGCTCCAGGAACTGGGCGGGCGAAGGGATCGTCTGCTTGGCGACGGTGTTCTCGTCCTCGAACTGCCTCACAAAGCGGAAGTGGCTCACAAAGGGGTGCTCCCCTGTGAGCCGCACCTTCCCCGTGAGATAGGTGTCGTCGATCATGGCCTGCTCACCGTGGAAGGGCAGACCGGTCTCGGTGACCTGGTGCCCGACGCCGTCAAACGACCACATGAAGTCGAGGTGCCATGACTGGCGTCGGAACTCCCCGTCCGTGATCACATGGTAGCCGAGCTCCTTGATCTTCTCCACGAGTCTGGTGATCTCTGCGTCCTCGACGCTGGTCAGCTCGTCTTGGGTGATCTTCCCTGCTTGGAAGTCCGCCCGCGCCTTCTTCAGGCTCGTCGGACGCAGGAAGCTTCCGACATAGTCGTGGCGAAACGGTGCCTTCAATGAGCTCATGGCCTGCGCGCTCCTTTGGGTGTCGTGGGTCGAAGCAATTTCCCATCATTCTGGTAGGTGATACTGTACACGAGATGACTCCTAAAGTGAAAAGCGGCGGCTTTTCAAGAGGTTGGGGCGGCTTCCTCTCGCCTCCGTAGGTATGAAGAGGCTAAGGAAGGCCAGATCCGCCCTATACAATGAAAGCGCCCGGTGGCCGGTGAGACGGGCTTCTCAGCGGTCAGGAACATGGCACATGAGCTGGCTGTTTAGGGAGACGGGGCTCAGCTGGAAGGGATCGGGCGCGCTGTCGCCCTAGCTCAGCGTAAGGCTGACGATCCCAGCTGATCGTGTCCGCGTTTTCTCGCGAGTGTGCCTTGCGTGCCCTGTGTTTTGAAACGCGTCGTTAGAGGGGGCGATGTCCGTGAGGATCATAAGGACGATCCTGTTTCTGATGGTGGCGATGCTGCTTCTGATGGCTGTGGTGCTTGTCGCTCGGTATGGCTTCATCGAGCGAGCCGCAGAGGGGGCGTCCTCTCCCGCCTCGCTCCTTGTGGATGAGGACGAGCGCGAGACGGCGGAAGAGGCCCCGGGGCAGGACGCCTCAGACATGGAGGACTGGCTGTATGGCATCACGGTGGATGACAGCTGGGACGAGGACGTAGAGCTGGAGGCCGTGGTTGCCGCGATTCGGGACATGCCCGTGAAGCCGACGGTCCGCATCGTCATGTCTACCGACGTTCCGGTGGCAGACTACGAGGAGCTTTTCTCCCAAATCCATGAGGTCGCCTCTGTCATGGCCTGCCCGGTGGACTCCTCGGAGATGGGCTCCTATGCGGACGAGCAGGCATACCTTGCGCGGTTTGAGGACGCCTACAACACACTGGCGCCCTTCACCGACCTGTGGGAGATCGGAAACGAGATCAACGGCGTGGAGTGGATCGGGCAGGAGCCGGAGCTGATCGTAGAGAAGGTCGAGGCGGCGAACGACTATATTCGCTCTCAGGGCGCACGAACGGCGCTGACCATGTACTACGCACGGCCGGAGGACCAGGACCTGTTCCAGTGGATGGAACTCAACCTGCCCGAGCACCTCACGGAAAACGTGGACCTTGCCCTGATCAGCTACTACGAGGACGACAACGAGGGCTACCTGCCGGATTGGGAGCAGGTCTTCCCCGCCTTCGAGGAGGCGTTCCCGGGAGCGAAAGTCGGGTTTGGCGAGTGTGGTAACACCGCTGACGACGCCACCGAATCCAGCAAGATCCAGATGGCCCGCTCCTATTATGCGATGGAGGTGCCCTCCGACGAGTACGTCGGTGGCTGCTTCTGGTGGTACTGGGTGCAGGACTGCGTCCCACACGAGGACAATGCGGTGTATGACGCAATCAATCAGGCAATGCTACAGGAGCAGGCGTAAGTCGCACGGGGTATCGCAGTGTGAGCCAGCCCAGCAGCAGCCCTCAGCTGATCGCCACGGTCCCGTTCTCACGCACGCGCACGCGCCCCTCGGCGAGCAGCTGAATGGTGTCCGGATACAGCTCGTGTTCGATCTCGTGGATGTGGGTCTCGAGCTCCTCCACCATCCAGCCCTCCTCGACGGTCAGCGCACGCTGGGCGATGATGGGGCCGCAGTCGTATCGGTCGTCGGCGAAGTGCACCGTCACGCCCGTGACCTTGACGCCGCGATCGAAGGCGTCTTGGATGGCGTGGGCGCCCTTGAAGCTGGGGAGCAGCGCCGGATGCAGGTTGACCACGCGGTTGGGATAGCTCGCCAGGATGGGGCCGTGGACCATGCGCATGTACCCGGCCATGATGACGTAGTCCACGTCGGCCTTCTTGAGCAACGAGGCGATGACCTCGTCCGCGACCAGCGGCTCCTCGTAAAGCTCCTTTGAGAGGGACACCGTCTGGATGCCAGCCGCCTCCGCTCGCTTGAGGCCGTATGCGCTGGGTCGCGAGCTGATGACTATCTCCACGGAGGCGTCGAGAGTGCCCTCGGCGATGCGATCGATGATCGCCTGCAGGTTGGTGCCGCTTCCGGACAGAAGAACGCCCAGCTTGATGCTCATGTTGCTTCCTCTCTGGCCTCTGGCCCCACCGGTGGCCCCGTCGCAGGTGCCCCCTCTTAGCGGTAGCGGACCTTCCCCTCGCCGGGCTCGCACACGCCCATGACAAACGACGTCAGCCCCTCGGCGGCGAGCAGGTCGCGCACGCGGTCCACGTCCTCGGGCGCGCACAGCACGCTCATCCCCACTCCCATGTTGAAGGTCTTGTATGCCTCGTCGGGCGTGAGGCCAGCCTCGCGCACCAGGTACGTGATGACCGGTGGGACGTCCCATGCGGGACCAGCGCCAAAGCCATCGGGATCCGCGCCGTCGGTGGCGCGCCGATCGACGACGGCGTCGATGTCCTCAGGCAGGCAGCGATTCAAGTTCTCGGTGATGCCGCCGCCGGTGATGTGCGCCATCGCGTGGATGGGAGCGCCCGCGCGCAAGGCACGCACCAGGGCCCCCGCATAGATGGTCGTCGGCGCCAGGGCCGCCTCGCCCAGGCTCTGCCCATCTAGCTCGTCGAGGGGACGTCGCAGCTCCTCTGCCGTCTTGCCCTCGATGGCCACCTTGCGCACGAGTGAGTATCCGTTGGAATGGAAGCCCGAGCTTGGCAGCCCTATGATCACGTCCCCGTCGCGCACGAGATGCGCGCCCAGCATGCGCGGACGATCGACGACGCCCACCACAAAGCCCGCGAGGTCGTAGTCATGGGGCTCCATGACCCCTGGATGCTCGGCCATCTCGCCGCCCACGAGCGCACAACCGCTCTTGGCGCATCCGCTCGCGATGCCCTCCACGATCGTCGCCACATGGTCGGCGCGAAGCTTGCCGATGGCCACGTAGTCGAGGAAGAACAGCGGTTCCGCTCCGGCGACCACGATGTCGTCCACGCACATGGCCACCAGGTCCTCGCCCACGGTGTCATGCTGGTCGAGCAGCTGGGCGAGGGCGAGCTTGGTGCCCACGCCATCGGTGCCCGAGACCAGCACCGGGTCCTCCATGTCCTTGAGGAACTGGGCCGAGAAGAGCGAGCCGAAGCCGCCGAGCCCCCCGATGACCTCGGGACGATTGGTCGCCGCGACCGCGGCCTTGATGGCGTCGACCGCGCGTGCCCCCTCGTCGACATCGACCCCGGCATCGGCATAGGTGATGTGCTGCTTCTTGTCTGGCATGCGCGCTCCTTTGCACGTGTCGGCTCAGGCCCCATGACCGTGGCGCCTGAGCGCCCGGACGTGTCCCATCATACCTGCTCGACCTGCCTCGGTGCGGCGCGCATGCAGCTGTGCACCATGCGGTTACAAACCCGAGCGACGCCGGGACCCTACGCGCCCGCCAGCGCCTCTCGCGCCTCCCTCTTGGGAACGCAGATCAGCACCGTGCGACCATATCCGTCGTAGTAGTTGCAGGTGATGAGCGTGAGCACGCGCGTGGTGCCCCCAATGATCTGGGCGGCGTCGGAGCGCTTGGTGACGGCCGCCTCGAGGCGCTTGTTGAGATAGCTCCTGAACTCCTCGTCGGACTCGAAGGTGAAGGTCCGTGCTTCCTGGTCCGCCTCGTGGGTGTAATAGAGCAGCAGCGGCTCCAGCTCCCAGGTCGCCTCTTCCGTCACGTACCACACCGTAGAGATCTCGTCGAAGCGCTCCTGCTGGTCCATCGCGGCGACCTGCTCGAACATCGATCCGTCCAGCAGGTGGTGCCCATAGATGAGGGTGAGCTGGTCGACCATGCCCGGCCGGGTGCCGTCGCAGTCGCTGAACAGCTGCCCGCCCAGCGTCCACTCGCCCGTGGCGCTGTGCCGCAGGTAACGCTCATTGTTGTCAGCCTGGTAGACGGGGTAGTTGATCGTCGTGCCCGGAATCTGCAGCCAGCCGACCACCTCGTCATTCACGGCCTTCAGGCCTGCCCAGTCGACCTTAGGTGCGTCCGACTCCGTGTCTGAGACCACGGCGTAGGCGGCGAGCTCCCTATTGATCTGGTCCTGCTTGTAGTAGCGCAGCTTCGCGGAGCCCCAGAGGAAGGCGGCCGTTCCCAGCAGCAGCACGCCGACGATGATGAGCAGGTTCGCCAGGATGTTGCGGCGCCTACGCGGCCGGCTCCTCCTGCCGGCAGCCTGTCCGCGCGCCGTGTCCCGGCCCTGCTCGTTCGTGAACCGTGCCATGTCCGTCCCCTTTCGGCGCCCCGTTACGCCTCTGCCATCTCCTGCTTGAACGCGACGACCCGCGCGCGCACCTCGGGCATGGTCGCGCCCAGAATCTGCGCCGCGTAGATGGCCGCATTCTTGGAGCCGTTGATGGCCACGCAGGCCACGGGCACGCCGGAGGGCATCTGCACCATGGAAAGCAGCGAGTCCATGCCCCCAAGGTCGCTCGTCTTCATAGGAACGCCGATGATGGGCAGCGGCGTGCAGGCGGCGACCACGCCGCCCAAGTGTGCCGCCTTGCCCGCGGCGGCGATGATGACCTTGAGCCCGCGCTCGGCGGCGGTCGTTGCCCACGCATGCACCTTGTCCGGTGCGCGGTGGGCGGAGGCAATGACCAGCTCGTACGGAATACCAAACTCGTCAAGCTGAGTCATGCACGCCTCCATGGCGGGCCGATCGGACTGCGAGCCCATGATGATGCCTACGAGCGGGGTTTCACCCATGTCTGCCTCCAGGAATGCCAAAAAACGCGTATCCATCAGGTCGATGCCGCCACAGCGGCGAGCAGTCCCCAGTATAGGTGAGTCCACGCCCGCGGG
>JAWRIT010000094.1:0-12228 GCA_040268355.1 Atopobiaceae bacterium
AACCTGGGAGCACGGCGCCGCGACCGACAGCCAGCCTGCTCGCGGCGCGACCCACGTTTTGGCGGGAGGGGTCGGTGCGCTACCATCGTACGCAGCAACAGACGCAAGGAGTGCCCATGAACATCAGCGAAGCCACCGCACAGGTCGAGGGGGCCGTCCGCGCCTATCTCTCGCGTGACGAGCACGGCCTGCCTCGCGTGCCCGACCAGATGCAGCGCCCGCTCATCCTCATGGGGCCTCCGGGCATCGGCAAGACGGCCATCGTCGCGCAGATCGCCGAGAGGCTGGGCATCAACTTCGTGTCCTACTCCATCACGCACCACACGCGCCAGAGCGCGCTGGGGCTCCCCTACATCGCCGACGACGTCTTCTCGGGCACGAGCTACAAGGTCTCGCGCTACACCATGAGCGAGATCATCGCCGCCACCCACGACGCCATCAAGGCGACCGGCGTGACCGAGGGCATCCTGTTTCTGGACGAGGTCAACTGCGCGAGCGAGACGCTCGCCCCCGCCATGCTGCAGTTTTTGCAGTACAAGACCTTTGGCCAGCACCGGCTCCCACAGGGATGGGTCATCGTCTGCGCCGGCAATCCGCCCGAGTACAACCGCGCCGCCCGCGACTTCGACCCCGCGATGATGGACCGCATGAAGCGGATCGACATCGAGCCCGACCTGGAGGTGTGGATGGACTACGCCGCCAGCCATGGCATGCATCCGGCCATCATGACCTACCTGGCCAACAAGCCCAAGAGCTTCTACCTGGTCCGTGCGGCGCTCAGCGGCGCGCGCATCGTGACGGCGCGCGGCTGGGAGGACCTCTCGCGGATGCTGCTCGCCTACGAGCAGGAGGCGATCGAGGTCGATCAGGCGCTGGTGACGCAGTACCTGCAGGACGGCGAGACGGCCGAGGACTTCTCGCTGTACTACGAGCTGTTCTCCAAGTACCAAGACGACTACAAGGTCGGCGAGATCCTGGGCGGCACGGCGAGCTCGGCCATCGAGCGACGGGCGCGGCTTGCCCCCTTCGACGAACGAATCGCGCTGGTCAACCTGCTTTTGGACGCCGTGAGCGGAACGGTGCACGGCGTGGAGACGCGCGAGCAGGCGCTGCGCGAAGTCCGTGCGCGGCTTGCCGAGCAGGCGGACGCGCTCTTGGGGGCCGACGGACCCGCGGCAGCCGAGCGCCTGGCGACGCAGGCGCACGAGCAACTGGCCGCCGCGCTCGCGAAAGGCTCGGCCAGCCAGCACGCACAGCTGGTGAGCGCCCAGACCGCCGAGCTGCTCGAGCAGGTCCGCAGCGGCGTGGCGCAGTGGGCCACGCAGGGCCGGCCACAGGCGGGGACGCACGAGAGCGCCTACGAGGTGGCTCGCGCGCAGTTCAACGAGGCGGCCCGGGAGGTGGCCGAGGACATCTCGGATGCGGTGGCCCGTCTCGACGCCGCCCTCGCCTTCCTCGACCGTTGCTTTGGGGATGGCCAGGAGATGCTCGTCTTTGCCTCGCACCTGGCGGTCGATCCCGTGCTCATGCGCTTCGTGAGCGCGCATGGCCCGCAGTCGTTCGTGGAGCACGCGCGCACGCTCATGTTCCATGAGCGCAAGCTCGACCTGCTCCGGGAGGTCGATGGACTGGCCGGGCTGGCCGAGACGGTCCCGGAGGCGTAGCCGGAGCGGACCGAGGAGCGGCGGGCCCGTCGCCCACGCCCCCAATCCCTGCGCCCTCCTACTGCCCGGGCGTGAGGCTGGGGCCCTGGTAGGTGTAGAGCAGGTGCATGCCGTCTGCACCCATCTCCACGTCCTCCATGGCGAGACGCACGTGCTCGCGCTCGTCGGGGCTGGTGATGACAACCCCCACCGAGAAGCCCTCGCGCACCTCCGGCGAGTATGGGACCATCGCCGTCGCCTCGACCGAGGCGCCAGGAAGCACGTCGGAGAGGTCCACATCGAGGCTCTGCCACCAGATGCGCTTGCCCGTGCGGTCGAAGATCGCAAGCGTCACCGGCCAGTCCTGGTAGAAGGGCGCCACGCCGCCGTTCTCCCAGACCGTGGTCACGCGAAGTTGGTTGGTGCCAAAGTCGTAGGACGTCTCCAGTCGCGACACGAAGAGTCGATAGCCGAGGTTGCCCGCCAGCACCGCTCGCGCGCCGCCAAGCTCCTCGTCCGTCGGGCAGTTGGGACCCAGGAAGGTGAGGTGCAGGCTGCGCGCCTGCTCGATCGTCGCGCCGAGGCCCGTCCCCAACGTCTCCTCGATCGGGGTGCTCCCCACCAGCTCGCCTCCCACCGGGGCCCGCTGCCACGCGTCCGCCGCAGGCGCGAGCACCAGCGGGGTGCCCTGGGTCTCCTGCTCGCTGCCCTCATCGAGCCAGCCCTGCCACTCGTCCGTCTCCGCCGCGTCACCCACCATGTCATGGTAGAGGCCCAGGCCGGCGTCGGTGACCATGGGGTAGGCGCGACGCATGAGCAGCGTCGCCTCCGTGAGCTGGTCCGAGTAGTCGAGCACGTAGTCCCAGCAGGTGTCCTCGTCGGGCAGCTTGGGGATGCGCGGGTCCTCGCCCCAGCTCGTGTGCCACTCGCCCCAGTGCCCCAGGCTTCCCAGCTCCACGTAGGCGACAAATCCGTCCTGGTTGCACCACCGCGCGAGGGCCGCTATCGCCTGCTGGTGACGTTCGCGCAGGTAGGAGTTCTCATAGTCGGGCGCATAGCCGCTCCCCACCGAGGTGGTGTACGAGTTGCCGTCGCCGGTCCGCTCATAGAGCCAGTCGGGAATGTCGCGGTGGGCCCGCTCGCCCGGCACGTCGGCCATGAAGCGGAGCACCGCGTGCTTGCCCTCGCGCCGCCAGCGCTCGGTGTGAAAGGTCCGCTCCAGCGCTTCGACGTCGTAGCTGCCCTCCTCAGGCTCCCACTGCGCCCAGGTCAGCCCGATGAAGACGAGCTCCGTGTCCGCGCAGGCCTCCTCGTCGCGCGCGTCCGGCGCATAGCCCATGAGCGGGTTGTCCAGCTCCCCGGTGAGCGCGTCGTAGTATTCGGTGTGGGCGAGCAGGTAGCGTCCCGGCAGGATGTAGGCGAGCAGTCCGGCGGCGACAAGCCCCAAGACGAGCGGCAGTGCCAGGCGCAGCCGGCGCCAGCGGTCAGCCATTGTATTCCCCGTTGTACTGGATGAGCGTCGCGTCGCGCACCCCCTCCAGCGCGTCGATGCGCTCGAGGAAGGCGCTGCTCCCGTCGGTGCACAGCACCTCTGCCGTCATCTCCGTCACGCCGTCGCGGACGGTCTTGCTCTTGAGCTGGAAGGTGCGGCCGCCGAGCGCCCGCAGCACCTCGTCGCCCGCCTCGTCGCCCACATAGTGGGTGACGAGGATGAAGA
This sequence comes from Atopobiaceae bacterium, assembly GCA_040268355.1. Taxonomy (GTDB): domain Bacteria; phylum Actinomycetota; class Coriobacteriia; order Coriobacteriales; family Atopobiaceae; genus UBA1367. The sequence continues at coordinate 3,361 of JAWRIT010000094.1, forward strand.
TGGTGCCCGACACGCGCCGGTAGTACAGGACGTGGATCACGATGGTCATCATGAGCAGCGCCACGATGGCCAGTACGTACAGGCCCGCCCCCAGCGTGATGCCCTCCGAGATGGCCCAGAAGAGGTACAGCAGGTCCATCGGGTCCTTGATGGCGGTGCGGAAGCGCACGATCGACAGGGCGCCCACCATGCCGAGCGAGATCACGATGCTGCTGCTGATGGCGAGCGTCAGCGTGCAGGCGAGCACCGTCATGCCCACCAGCGTCACGGCGAACGAGGCCGAGTAGACCACGCCGCCAAAGTAGAAGCGGTAGATGCGGTTGATCGCCAGTCCGATGACGATGGCCAGCGCAAGGGCGATCACCGCCGTCTGGATCAGGTCGCCGGTGAGCCCCTGTCCGCTCAGAAAGCTGCTCACCGCTGGGTCGCTCAACAGGTCCTTGAAGGTCATCGTTGTTCCTCCTTGCCAGATTTTCCCACAGAGGATCGGGGGTCGCTCAGATGCCAGGCGCGCTCGCAGCAGATCGTGAACTTGGAGAGCGCCGTGAACTCGAGTCCGTTGGTCGTCAGCAGCCGTCGCACGCCCCCAGGCAGAAAGCCGGTGAACTTGACCTCAAGCACGAGCTTGCCCGGTTCAAGCGCGGCGAGGGTGGGCAGCGTTGGGTCGAAGAGGTCCCAGCCGCCCAGGGCCGCACGCACGTCGTAGTCGAAGGTGATGCGCACGTCGCCCTCGCGGCCGACCCAGGGCTCGCGCTCGTAGTCCACCATCACCTTGGGGCGCAGCAGCTTGCTCGTGAGCTCGAAGTAGAACTCCCGGCAGAGCGGGCTCTCGTGTTCGAGCAGGTGCGCATAGTCGAACCGGAGCACCCGCTCGAGCTCGTCTTTGGTGATACTCGCCGAGTCCTTGTGGATGTAGCTGCCCCGCTTCTTCTTGCGCTCGAGCTTGATGACGTCGTCGGAGAGATTGTAGACGCGCACCCGCCACTTCTGCCGCGACTCGATGCCGGCCATCTTCTCCTCGAAGGCGCTGCCCCACAGATCGTCGAAGTACAGGCTGCGGATCTTGTACCTGCCGCGGGAGGTGTGCTCGTCGAGGCGCAGGTAGTTGGTGAGCCGGCGCTTGAGCAGGTCGGCCTCGGGATAGGAGATGAGGTACTTCCACTCGTTGCGGTAGCGCTGCGCGAGCGACAGCTCGCGGTCCACCAGTGGCTCAGTCAAGCGTCTCGGTATCGAAGGAAGAGACATCGACCTCACCTCCCGCACGAACGTAGAAGCAGGCGACGCCGTAGACGGGGTAGCCGTCCTCGTTGTAGAAGAGCGTCGTCGCCGGCGCGGAGCTGCCGTCGGGGGCGTAGGCGACCACCTCGAGGAAGTACTGCCCAGGCCCGGGCGCCGCGATCGTGATCGAGGTGTCGGCGAGGTCGTCCTCGGTGAGGATCGGCTCGTCGAAGGTCCAACTGGAGGCAAGGCGCACCCGATAGCGCGGCTCCGCGTCGCCCGCCAGCCACGCGCTCTCCCACGAGAAGGTGAGCCGGTCGCCCTCGCGCGTGGGCTCTTTCAGCGCGAAGGGCCACGGGGCGTCCATGCTCCGCTCGAAGGCCTGGTAGTAGTCATCGACCGAGGACCCCAGCGCGTCCACGACCTCCTGGTAGTCCTGCCGGACCAGGCGCATGTTCAGCCGGTCGGGAAGCTCGTAGAGCGCGTCCGCGGAAAGGCCGCTCAGCTCCTGCGCCCGCGCGTCGACCGCCTGCGCGCTCAGGGTCCCGGCGTAGAGCGCCTCGACCGTCTGGCGCAGCTCCTCGCGACAGGTGTCGTCCTTGAGGACGCGCTCGAACAGCACGGTGTCGGAGAGCAGGTGAATGCCCTGCCGCCACGACTGCTCGTAAAGCGGGTCGCGCAGGCCCCGCCAGAGCGAGTTGAAGGCGTGGCGGCTGTCGCCCGAGATGAGCCACCACTGCTCGAGCATGCGTGGCTTGTAGAGGTAGTACCCGCCCCGCCGCACGTCGGGGTTGCCGGTCAGGATGTGGAAGGCCATGAAGGCATAGAGGTTCCTGCGGTCGAAGGAGCGGTCCAGCACCTCGCCGATGGGCGTGCTCGTGTCGCCCACCGCCTCGAGCAGGTCGATGAGCGCCTCGTTGTCGGTCGTGCCCTTGGCGTCGAGCAGCGCGTCCATGGCCGCCTCGTCGAAGGAGGCGCTGCCGGCCGGCAGGATCGTGTCGGCGTGACGGTCCCAGTCGAAGTCGACCACCTCATAGACGGTGCCCTGGTCGTCTAGGCTGCGATTGGAGAAGTAGTCGCTGTCGACCTGCTCGCACAGGGTATAGATGCCCAGGTCGTGATAGGTGCCGTCATCTTCGTCCGCCGTGCTGTCGTGCACGTAGAGCCGCACGAAGCTCGTCCGCGCACTGAAGAGGTCCCCCTCCTCGCTCATGAGGCCCAGCGCGAGGCGGGTCGTGAGGCGGGTGGGATCGCTCACGTACTTGTTGAGCACGAGCTCACGCTGCCCCTCGTAGGTGGGGCTGCCCTTCAGGACCTCCACGTGATAGCTCTTCTGCGCCCTGGTCGAGGCGGTCATGCCGCGCAGACGGACCCTGACGTTCGCGGTGGTCTGCCCATAGCCATAGCTGCCGGCGAGCGGTCCCTCGTCGTCGCCCACCTGCAGCAGCCCCTCGCACTCGTAGGGATCGATGCCCTGGTCGCGATACCAGGCGAGGTCATGCAGGTTCACCTCCGCCCAACTGTGGTCGCGCCTGCCGGCGCCCCGGCGGACGTCGAGGTAGAACGTCTTGATCTCGTCCGTGCCATCGGTGGCGTAGAGCGCGTCGAGGTCGTGCACGGTGGTGTGGGCGTCGGATCGCTGGACCACCACCTGCTGGGTGCGTCCCCGCCCCACGATGCCCGCCACCACCGGCGGTATGGCCACGCCGAGCACGGCGATGGCCACCACCAGCAAAAGGACCCTATTCGGCCCCACCCTCTGTGATGTTCTCAATGATCCCGTCCTCTCCGATCCGAAAGCAAATCGTGGCATAGATCTTCCCCACCCCGGTCAGGAGGTAGTAGTCGTAGCAGTCCTGCGTGAGGCCCGACTCGTTGGTCACGTTGACCGAAAGGAAGTAGGTGCCGGCAGGCAGCGGCTCACGCGTGTACATGGGGGTCACGGTGTCGCCCTCGTCGATGACGTCGCGCCCATAGACGTCCGAGCTGAGCCGATAGTGGTAGGTGAGGTCCTCGCCCGCCGGGTCCCACGCGGCGTCCCAGGCAAGGGTCAGCCTGCCGCCCTCGATGAAGGGCACGCCCACGAAGAACGGCCAGGGGTTGTCGAGGCTCTCCATGAAGTACTGGTAGTTCTCCTCCATCTCCGCAGGGATCGACGCGACGAGCTCGTCGTACTGCTCGCTGGTGACGGCCCCGGCGTCCGGCTCACGCATGACGTAGGGTTTCACCACGCCGGCGTAGCTGGCCACCATGGAAGAGACGCGTGCGTTCGTGAGGTAGTGCTGCCGCAGGTCGCGCACCGCATCGACCAGCATCGCGCGGTACTCGGGCTCCCTCAGCATGCGGCTGGTGAGCCGCAGACCGGTGAACTGCGCCAGGCCCCGCTCCCAGGAGACGCCGTTGACGCCCCGCGCGACCACGCGGTAGTAGGCGCGCCTGAATGAGGCGTCGTTGTCCCAGGAGATGACGTACCAGCGCTCGGAGTTCAGGGGGCTGTAGAGATAGAGGTTGCGCGCCCCGGTGTCGTAGTTGCCCGTGAGGATGTGGAAGGCCATCCAGTAGCAGAGGTTCTCCGCGTCAAAGTGGTCGGCCACGACCTCCTCGATGGGGATGGTGTAGTCGTTCACGGCATCGATGGCCCGCAGCAGCTTGCGGTGGTCGTCGTCGCCCTTGGTCTCCAGGTAGCTCTCGAAGGCGCGCTCATCGAAGGCGTCGGGGTCCTCGGCGGCGCTGACGGCGTCGTAGCGGTCCCACTCGAAGAACGTGACCTTGTAGAGCTGACCATTGCGGTCGAGGCCGTGGTTCTCGAGGTAGGTGCGGTTGATCTGCTCGACCTGGGTGAACAGCCCGTAGTCGACGAAGGTCGCGTCTGGCCCCGCCGTGAGGTCGCGCACGTAGAGGCGGACGAACTGCGTCCGGGCGCTGATCAGCTCGGGCACCTGCTTCATGAGGTCATAGCTCAGCTTGTTCATGAAGCGCGTCGCGTTGCTCACGTGCTTGTTGAGCGCGATGGTGCGCTGGCCGCGCCAGGTGCCCTTGCCGTCCTTGATGCGCACCTTGTAGTTCTTCTGGTCCGCACGCGAGGAGGTCTGGCCACGCACCTGCACCGTGCAGTTCGAAGCCGTCTCGCCAAAGCCGAAGGCCCCCGCCACCGGTCCGTCCTCGTCCCCCACCTGCAGGATCCCCTCGACGTTGTAGCGCTCGATGCCCTGCTCGTCGTACCACTCGGTGCCGTGCTCGTTGACCTCCGCCCAGCTGTGGTTGGTGTTGTCAGCCGCGTTGCCGCCCATGACCGTGAGGTACATGACCTCCACCGAGGTGTCGTCGTCGTTCTCGTAGAGGATCTTCCGGTCGCGGAAGCCGGCCGACTCGTCGTCGACCACGTGCGCGACGCTCGTCCCCTCGCGCTCGGCGGCAGAGGCGGACACGCCATCCGCGGAAAGGCTCGCCATGCCAGCGTTGGCGGCGATGGTGAAGGCAACGATGCCCACGACAAGCGCGGCGGAGACGATCGGCGCCACCAGTTCCCTATGCAGCCTCATGATCGCTCCCCCTCTTCCGCCGCGTCCGTGCCGCCATCCCGCTCGCCCGACGCGCGAACGGCCGCCAGACACCGGTCGAACAGCTCCTCAAGCTGCTCGGCACGCCGCGCCAGGGGACCCCGCTCCAACGCGACAGAGAGGGGCTGCCTGCCCAGCAGCAGGTAGTCGAGGTGGTCGAAGCACCAATCGAGCCGCAGCCACGCCACCACGAAGAAGACGGCGGCACCCACGACAAACGACAGGCCGGCGAGCGAGGTCGCGCCGAGCAGGTTCTCGCCTACGGTGAGCACGGTGGTGATCGCGGCAAAGGGCACCGCCGCCAGAAGCGCCCCGTCGTAGTCCTCGAAGTAAAGCAGGAGCATCAGCATGCAGTTGCCCATGGCATAGAGCCCGTAGCCCACGCAGAGCATCATGAAGACGTCGCAGGAGAGCTCGGTGATGCCCGGTATGAACACCTTGAGCACGAGCGGGCCCACGGCAAAGAACAGCAGCGTGCAGACGCCCTGCCGCACGAAGCACGCGTGCAGCTCAAGGCGGGCCACCCGAACCATCTCGCGCCACGCGCCGCGCAGGCCACGCAGGGTGCCACCCGCCCGATACAGCGTGTAGTAGCGGTCGTAGGCGCCAAAGAAGCGCACCTCCACCAGCGCGACGAAGCTCACGCTGCTGGCAAAGGTCGAGAGGTAGGCCGCCAGCGCCGGCACGTCGTAGGCCGGGGCGCTGCGAACCAGGCCATCGACCACGACATGCAGCGGCCCCAGATACCTGAGCAGGATGTGGGAGAACAGGCCGACGTGCAGCAGCAGGCCGGTGAGCGCCAGGCGGGCGTGACGATCGAACCAGCTGACGAAGGCAAACGAGCGGTCCGCCCTTCCGAAGGCGGTCAGCAGCGCGGCATAGTACCAGACCATGAGCAGGCCGAAGCAGGCGATGGTGGAGAGCATGAGCGTGGTCACGCTGGTCACCCCGAGCACCACGAAGACGAGGGCGAGGACGAACCCCGCCAGGCAGGCGACCACGAAGGCGTAGACGATGGTCCGGTAGTCGCGCATCGCGGAGAGGTAGAGGGACTCGGTCCACACGACCACCATGACGAGCGCGAGCCAGAGCGCCAGGATGCCATGCCCCACCCCCACGCCCGACAGGCAGAGGAAGCCGCCGAAGACGAGCACGGCGACAGGGAGCATGAGCGACAGCGCCCCATGCAGCGAGCGGAGCACCTCCTGCGGACGCTCCAGGAAGAGCAGGTCGGAGATGTGGCGCGAGAGCACCATGGAGCTGCACGAGGTCTCGAGCAGAGCAAAGAGCAGGCTGTAGGTGACGAGGCTGGTCGTCAGCTCGCGCGCGTGCTCGTCGAGCCCCGCAAGGGCGCCGGCGGTCGAGATCCCGAACAGCGCGAGCATGCCACAGGCGATGGGGCCGATCGCCACCATCGCCGTGACCCCGTACGCCCAACCGAGGCTCAGGATGCCCGGCCGGTCAAAGAGCCGGTTCAGGCTGAAGCCGATGCCCGCCACGGCCCATCACCTCCTCATAGACGCCACGGTAGCGCTCGATCATGTCCTGGTGGCGGAAGTAGCGCGCGACGCGGGCGCGACCCACCTCGCCCATCCGATGCCGCAGGTCCTCGTCGCGGCAGAGGGTCTCCATCGCCCGCGCGATGCGGTGGCTCTGCATCGGCGGCACGCAGAGCCCGGCCACGCCCAGGTCGTCCCCTTGCTTCATGCCGCTGACCAGCTCCTTGCAGCAGCCGACGTCGGTGGTCACGACGGGGCGTCCGGCCGCGAACGACTCCAGGACCGAGAGGGGCTGGCCCTCCGAGATGCTCGTCAGGACCGTGAAGTCGAACCTCCCGAGCCACTGCGCGACGTCGACCGTGCCCACGAAGCTCACGTCGCGCACGCCCAGCTGGACGATGAGCGCCCGGCACTCGTGCGCGTAGGCGGGATCGTCCTGTGGGCCCGCGATGAACAGCCGTGCCGTGGGAACGCGCCGCTTGAGCTCGGCGAACGCATGGATCATGGTCAGCACGTCCTTGATGGGGGCGATACGCAGCACGGCCCCGATGTCGACGTGCCCGTTCGGTTCCTTGGGTCCGATGCCGGAGAGGAGCTCGTCGTGGATGCCGTTCGTGATGACGCGGCAGCGCTCGCGCGCGCAGCCCATCTCGACCTGGGTCTCGAGCGCCCGGTCAAACAGGCAGGTGACCTGCGCCGCGCCATCGTAGGCCGCCTCGGAGAGCAGGTAGAAGAAGCGCACCCAGCTCCGCTTGAAGACCGGCTCGACCCAGGTCGCGCGCAGGATCTCCTCCTCGCGCTCGCGCGTGTAGATGCCGTGCTCGGTGATGAGGTAGGGCCTGCCATGGCGCCAGCCGCCCAGGCGCGCCATGATGCCGCCGTAGCCGGTGGAGATGGCGTGGTAGACGTCGGCTGGGGGCATCTCCTGCGCGAGCACGTGCAGAAGCGGCAGCATCATGGAGCGCACGGTGTGGAAGTAGTCGGCGAACGCGACGTCGGCAAGCTCGTTCTCGCACAGCTCCTCGACGATCCCCACGAAGTCCTGGCTCATGAGGAAGCCCGTCGGCGTGAGCCGTGCGCTCTGGAAGAGCGAGAACACGAGCTCCCAGTCGGGTCGTCCGCAGCGGACGAGCTCGCGCATGGCCGCATGCTCGTCGGGGCCAAGCGGCGCGTCCGCGTGGGCGCTCGCGGAGGCGAAGGCGTCCGTGAGGCAGACCTCCCGAACCTCCACGACGTTTCCCGGCAGCTCGTAACGGAAGCGCCCCCGCTGCTCTGGATCGGCGCCGATGGCCACGACCACGAACTCGACCTCGTCCATGGCCTGGATGTAGCTGTGCATCCACGACGAGACGCCGCCGGTCACGTAGGGGTAGCACCCCTCGAGGATGACGCAGACCCTCATGACGCCTCACCGCCGAGCCGCTCCAGGCGCACCGTCAGCTCCGGACGGGTCGCCTCGACCAGGTAGAGCCCGTCTCCGACCTCCGTGAGCGAGCCACCCTCGACGCCGGCGGGCGTGGCGTCGTTCAGCCGCAGGTAGAACCACGCCTCGTCCACAAAGCCAGCAAGCGAGAGGCGCAGCGCGTCCTCGTCCCACTCCTGCCGCACGGACACGGCGCGCCAGCGCTGCACCGCCGCCGCGAACTCGCTGCCGGTCAGCATGCGCACCTGCGGCAGCGCCTCGCTCAGCCACGCCACATAGTCCTCGAAGTTGCCAAAGAGCCGCTCCCAGCCCAAGGCGGCGCCCCGGTCTTCGTCCAGCGTGTCGTCGGGATGCTGGAAGTGCGAGCTTGCCCCATGCATCGTCAGCTCGCAGAGCGCCGTGAGGCGGCTGAAGTCCTCGAGGAGGTAGCCCGAGATGATGCGCGGGGTCTGCACGATGCCGTCGTCCGTGACGGCGAACTCCTGGCCGTACTCGACGCCGCCCTCCTCGGTGATGTAGACGCTGGCGATGGCACGGACCTCGGGAAACTCCTGTGCCAACAGGCGAATGCCATCCTCGGAGATGACGTTGGAGGGCGGCACGTACACGCGGAACTGCTCGCCGGGATACAGCGCGCGGCAGAACCCGTCCAGCTCGACGAGCGACTGGCGCATGTCGTCGTAGCCCTCCCACTGCACGTAGGACGCGTACTGGTTCTGGAAGTCAAAGTCGCGCAGCACGAGCGGCATGTGGTTGTACCCATGGAAGCCGATCTCGCCGCCGGAGCGCAGCAGCATGCCCCCAAAGTAGCGGAAGCGGCCGGTCGTCTGGTTGCGCGCAAAGGGGCCCTGGACCTGCGCCGAGTACTGCTCGATCACGACGCCGGTGTAGCGGATGCCGTAGCGCTCGGACAGGCTCGACACGTCACGCCACCAGTGCCTGGTCAGAAAGTCGTCGACGCTCATCCCGTAGTCCCTACTGACGAAGGTGCTGTCGCCCTCGGGCACCGGTGCGGGAAAGTCGTCGAGGTAGAAGGCGGCGCCGTTGATGACGGGCCAGACGCAGCCCTCGCCCAGAAGCGTGTAGGCGGCGCAGTGGAAGCCCCGGTAGGCACGGTCGAGGATGTTGAGGTTGTCGAAGACGACCTCGCCCTCCCCCAGGGGGGGGG
>JAWRIT010000095.1:0-7484 GCA_040268355.1 Atopobiaceae bacterium
CCGCGCGGCACAAGATTTCTAGTTGAAAAACGACGCTCGCCTTTGGGTGGCGTGACGTGATACAGTACCTTCCAACTGAAGAGCACGACCAAACCAATGACGCGGAAGGTAGATGCCACACGCGCGACGAGCGAGCCCGGGATGGTGTGAGCCGGGTCGAGATGCGGGGCATTGAATGGGCCGCGGAGGGCGCACCGAACGGACGCTAATCCCAGTAGGCTGCGACGTAGGGCACACGTCACGTGCCAGGGTGTGCTGGCACCTCGAGCGCAGATCGTGCGCGGTGGTGTGAGGGCATCTGCCAAGGGCGCGGGTTCTCCCGCGAATCAAGGTGGCACCGCGAGCCGTTTTACCAGGCCCGTCCTTGATGCATTGTCATCAGGGGCGGTTTTTTGTTGCCGCTCCGAGAGAGGGGGAGGCAGATGGGCAGATCACATACCACGCCCACGCTCGAGGAGGCTCGCGCCATCGCGGCGAGCGGCGACTACCGCCGCATACCCGTCATGCGCGAGCTCTTTGCCGACGGCTTCACCACCATCGAGGCCCTGCGGTCGTTGCGCGCCGCCTCGAACCACGTGTTCTTGCTGGAGAGTGCCGAGCCTGACCAGCGTCTGGGCCGCTACTCCTTCCTTGGATTCGACCCTTCACTGGAGATAACGTGCCTGAACGGCCAGCTGCGGGTGCGCACGCAGGTCGGGACGGGCCATTCGGTGGTCGAGACCCGTCAGGTCGAGCATCCTGGTGCCTACCTGCGCGAGGTGCTCGCCGCCCATCGCGCGCCGCGCCTGCCGGGGTTCCCGCCCTTCTGCGGCGGCCTCGTGGGCTACTTCGCCTACGACTACCTCAAGTACGCCGAGCCCTGCCTGAGGCGTCCGGACCTGGGGCACGAGGACTTCCTAGACGTGGACCTCATGCTCTTCGACTGGCTCGTCGTCTTCGACTCCTGGCAGCAGAAGCTGCTCCTGATCGCAAACGTGCAGGTGGGTGACCCGCACGAGGCGCAGGAGGGCGACGGGGCGATCGAGGAGGCCTACGCGCGGGCGACCGGTCAGCTCGACCAGATGGAGCAGCTGCTGCGCACAGGCACACGGCGCCAGTTCGAGCCGCTGCGCCTGGAGGGGCCGCTGACCCCGCGCTTCTCGCGCGAGGAGTTCACAAGCATGGTGGAGACGGCCCGCGAGCACATACGCGAGGGCGACATCTTCCAGGTGGTGCTCTCCAATCCCGTGACCGCACCCGCACAGGGCAGCCTGCTCGACGTGTACCGAGTCCTGCGCACGACCAACCCGTCGCCCTACCTGTTCTACTTCACCAGCGATGACGTGGAGATCGCGGGCGCCAGCCCAGAGACTCTGGTGCGTCTGACCGATGGGCGGCTGCAGACCTATCCGCTCGCCGGCACGCGTCCGCGCGGCGCCACGCAAGCCGACGACGAGGCCTTGGAGTGCGAGCTGCTGGCGGACGACAAGGAGCTCGCCGAGCACAACATGCTCGTTGACCTGGGTCGCAACGACCTCGGGCGCGTCGCGGAACTCGGCAGCGTGACCGTGGACGAGTACCTGCAGGTCCTGCGCTTCAGCCACGTGATGCACCTGGGGTCCACCGTCTCGGCGCGGCTCGCGACCGATCGCGACGCCGTGGACGTGATCGACTCGATCCTGCCTGCCGGCACCCTCTCTGGCGCACCGAAGCTGCGGGCCTGCCAGATCATCCAGGACCTCGAGGGTGCCAAGCGTGGCATCTACGGCGGGGCCATCGGATACCTGGACTTTGCGGGCAACCTCGACCTGTGCATCGGGATTCGCCTTGCCTACAAGAAGGACGGCGAGGTGTGCGTCCAGTCTGGGGCGGGCATCGTGGCCGACAGCGTGGCCGAGCGCGAGTACCAGGAGTGCCTGAACAAGGCGGGCGCCTGCATCGACGCGCTGCATGAGGCGGAAGGAGGCCTGCTGTGATCGTGCTCATCGACAACTACGACAGCTTCTCCTACAACCTCGTTCAGCTGGTGGGCTCGCTCAGCGCCTCCGAGCTGCGCGTGGTGCGTAACGACGCACTGACGGTGGCCGAGCTCGCGGCGCTCGCGCCCGATGCCGTGCTGCTCTCGCCGGGGTCAGGACGCCCGAGCGAGGCGGGCATCTGCGAGCAGGTGGTGCGCGAGCTTTCCAGCACGGTGCCCATCCTGGGTGTCTGTCTGGGGCACCAGGCCATCTGTGAGGCGTTCGGCGCCCGCATCACCCATGCGCCGCAGCTCATGCACGGCAAGGCCAGCCAGGTGACACTCGACACCTCCTGCCAGCTCTTCGCCGACCTGCCGTCGCAAGTGCAGGTGGGCCGCTACCACTCGTTGGTGGCTGACGCGGACTCGCTGCCCAGCTGCCTGCGCGTGGTGGCAAAGGCAGCGGACGGCACGGCCATGGCCGTCGCGCACACCAGTCGTCCCACCTTTGGCCTGCAGTTTCATCCCGAAAGCATTCTCACACCGGAAGGTTCGACCATGCTGCGCGCCTTCCTGTCCGTCATCGAGTCGGCTGCTGGCAGGCGCTAGCAGCCCAGAGAGAGGAACAGACCATGATCAAGGAAGCCATCGAGAAGATCGTCATGAAGGAAGACCTCACCTACGACGAGGCCTACACCGTGATGAACGAGATCATGAGCGGCGAGGCCTCGCCCACCCAGAACGCCGCCTTCCTGGCCGCGCTCTCGACCAAGAGCACCAAGGCGGAGACCATCGACGAGATCTCCGGCTGCGCGGCGGCCATGCGCGAGTTGGCGACGCCGGTCGAGCATGCGTGCACCGACGTGCTGGAGATCGTCGGCACGGGAGGCGACCGCGCCAACACCTTCAACATCTCCACCACGGCGGCGCTGCTCTGCGCGGCGGCGGGGGCCAAGGTCGCCAAGCACGGCAATCGTGCGGCCAGCTCGCAGTGTGGCACCGCCGACTGCCTGGAGGCCCTTGGCGTCAAGCTGGAGCAGGGTCCCGATACGGTCCGGACGCTGCTCGACGAGGCGGGCATGGCCTTCCTCTTTGCCCAGAGCTATCACCCCGCCATGCGCTACGTGGGACCCATCCGCCGCGAGCTGGGCATCCGCACGGTGTTTAACATCCTGGGGCCCCTCACCAATCCCGCACGGCCGACGCACTTCTTGCTCGGCGTGTATGACGAGAACCTGTGCGAGCCCATCGCCAAGGTGCTGTCGAGTTTGGGAGTCAGGCGCGCCTTTGTGGTGTACGGCCAGGATCGCATGGACGAGATCAGCCTCTCGGCGCCCACGACGGTCTGCGAGCTGCGCGACGGCTACTACCGCACCTTTGTGATCCGTCCCGAGGACTTCGGCTTCGAGCCCTGCGAGAAGTCCGACCTTTTGGGAGGGACGCCAGAGGAGAACGCCGCCACCGTGCGTGCGATCCTCTCGGGTGCCGAGATCGGGCCCAAGCGGGTGGCCGCCCTGCTCAACGCCGGCGCCGCGCTCTATGTGGCCGGCAAGGTGGACAGCATCGACGCGGGCATCGCCCTGGCCCGTGAGCAGATCGAGAACGGCGCGGCGACCCGCATGCTGGAGGCCCTGATCGAGGGTTCGAACCGATAGGAGCGTGGGGACGGCGAGCGCGCTCCACCACACGCACGACGAAAGCGAGAGATGACCATGGCAGAGCGAGAGAGCATCCTGCAGCGCATCGCGGCGCGCACGCGTCAGCGCGTGGCCGATCTGCGGGCGCGGGGCGAGGACGCGCGCATCGTCGCGGCCGCTGAGCGGGCCCTCGATCGGGCGGGCCAGCCGGACTTCCCCTTCGAGCAGGCCCTGCGCGTCCCGGGGATGTCGTTCATCTGCGAGTGCAAGCAGGCAAGCCCCAGCAAGGGAGTCATCGCGGCGGACTACGACCCGTGCGCCATCGCACGTGACTACGAGGCTGCGGGAGCGGCGGCCATCAGCTGCCTCACCGAGCCGGACTGGTTCGGCGGCAGCGACGAGCATCTCTCGGCCGTGGCCGACACGGTGCGCATCCCGGTCCTGCGCAAGGACTTCGTGGTCGACGAGCTCATGGTCTACCAGGCGGCCTGCATCGGCGCTCAGGCGGTGCTGCTCATCTGTTCCATCCTGGATGACGATGAGCTGGCACGCTGCGTTGCGCTGTCCCACCGGCTGGGCCTTTCGGCGCTGGTCGAGGCCTACGAGCCGGACGAGGTTCCCCGGGCGCTGGCCGCCGGTGCGCGCGTGGTGGGCGTCAACAACCGAGACCTGCGCACCTTTGCGGTCGACTTCGGGCGCAGCATTGACCTGCGTCCGCTGGTGGGAGAAGATCGGCTCTTTGTGAGCGAGTCGGGCGTGCGCACGCGTGAGGACGTGGCCCGACTTGAGGAGGCTGGCATCGACGCGGTGCTCATCGGCGAGACGCTCATGCGCGCCGGCGATCGTCGTGCGGCCCTCGCCGAGCTGAGAGGAGCCGCCCGATGAGCGAGACACGGATCAAGCTCTGCGGGATGTTCCGCGACGAGGATCTGGCGGCCGTCAACACCGTCCGCCCCGACTACGTGGGGTTTGTCATCGACTTCCCACGCTCGCACCGCTCGGTTGGGAAGGAGCGCCTGCGGGAGCTGGCAGGTCAGGTGCATGCGGACATAGCTCGCGTGGGCGTGCTGGTGGACCAGCCGCCGCAGGAGGTGGCGGAGCTTGCGAGCCAGGGCCTGATTGACATCGCCCAACTGCATGGCCACGAGGACGAGGACTACCTCGCCACGTTGCGCGAGCGCTTCAAGGCGCCCGTGTGGCAGGCCTTCCGCATCCATTCGCAGGCCGACGTCGAGCGAGCGCTGCGCTCGTCAGCAGACATGGTGCTGCTCGACGCGGGCCAGGGATCGGGCGAGGCCTTCGACTGGACGCTGATCGAGGGCTTTGGCGCCCGGCGGCCCTTCGTGCTGGCGGGTGGCCTTACGCCCGACAACGTGGCCGAGGCCGTGCGGATGCTACGTCCCTGGGGCGTGGACATGAGCAGCGGCATCGAGACCGATCGCGTAAAGGATCCAGCAAAGATGGCGGCCGCCGTGGCCGCAGTGAGGAGCGCATCATGAGCAATTCGCCACAGTCGCGGGGCCGCTATGGCATCCACGGCGGACAGTACATTCCCGAGACGCTGATGGAGGCCATGGTCGAGCTGGAGGAGGCCTACGATCACCTCCGTGTCGACCCAGCCTTCAACGCCGAGTTGTCCGAGCTGTTGAACTCCTACGCGGGTCGGCCGAGCCTGCTCTACCATGCGGCCAACATGACGGCCGACCTGGGAGGGGCCAAGGTCTACCTCAAGCGCGAGGACCTGAACCACACCGGCGCCCACAAGATCAACAACGTGCTTGGGCAGGCGCTGTTGGCCAAGAAGATGGGCAAGACCCGGCTTATCGCCGAGACCGGGGCCGGCCAGCATGGCGTGGCCACGGCCACGGCCGCCGCCCTCATGGGCATGGAGTGCGTGGTGTACATGGGCGTGGAGGACATGGAGCGCCAGGCGCTGAACGTCTACCGCATGCGTCTTTTGGGAGCCGAGGTGCGGGGCGTCACCAGCGGCACGAGCACCCTCAAGGATGCCGTGAACGAGACCTTCCGCGAGTGGACGAGGCGCATCGCCGACACCCACTACTGCCTGGGCTCGGCCGTGGGCCCGCATCCGTTCCCCATGCTCGTACGTGACTTCCAGGCGGTCATCTCGCGCGAGGCTCGCGCGCAGATCCTCGAGGCCGAGGGGCGCCTTCCCGACGTGGTGGTTGCCTGTGTGGGCGGCGGTTCCAACGCCATCGGGAGCTTCCACCACTTCCTCAATGACGAGGACGTGCGGCTCATCGGGTGCGAGGCGGCCGGTCGCGGTGTGGACACCTGGGAGACGGCCGCCACGATCAGCACCGGCAGGGTAGGCGTCTTCCACGGCATGAAGACCTACTTCTGCCAGGACGACTACGGACAGATCGCGCCGGTGTACTCCATCAGCGCGGGGCTCGACTACCCGGGTGTGGGACCCGAGCACTCCATGCTGCACGATAGCGGTCGCGCGGAATACGTGGCCGTGACCGACGATGAGGCCGTGGACGCCTTCGAGTACCTGAGCCGCACCGAGGGCGTGATACCCGCCATCGAGAGCGCGCATGCCGTGGCCCATGCGATCAAGCTGGCACCGACCATGCGGCCCGATCAGATCATCATCGTCACGCTCTCGGGCCGAGGCGACAAGGACGTGGCCGCTATCGCCCGTTACCGCGGCCACGACCTGCACGAGTAACCCACGCCCGCGCGAAGGGCCGCGATCCGTCGCCCTGCGCACGATGCTCGACTGAGAGGAGCTACGCATGTCAACCATCCAGGACGCCTTTGCCGCAAGTCCCAACGGCAAGGCCCTCATCCCCTTCATCACCGTGGGCGATCCCACGATAGAGGTAACCGAACAGCTGGTGGTCGCCCTGGCCGAGGCGGGGGCAGACCTGATCGAGCTGGGCATTCCCTTCTCCGATCCCATGGCGGAGGGGCCCGTCATCGAGGCTGCCAACGTCCGTGCCCTGCGCAACCAGGTGACCACCGACGACGTCTTTGCCATGGTCGCCCGCCTGCGCGCGAGTGGCTGCACCGTACCACTGGTGATCATGACCTATGCCAACGTGGTCTTCTCCTATGGGATCGAGCGCTTTGCCGCCCGCGAGCGCGAGGTGGGTCTGGCCGGCGTCATCCTGCCTGACGTCCCACACGAGGAGAAACCCGAGTTCGCAGAGGTCTTCGCCGCAGAGGGGCTGGATGTGGTAAGCCTCATCGCTCCGACCTCGCACGAGCGCATCCGCGAGATTGCGGCCGACGCGCGCGGGTTCGTCTACATCGTGAGCTCGCTCGGCGTGACGGGCGTGCGCAGCGAGATAACGAGCGACATCGAAGGCATGGTGACGTTCATTCGCGAGGTGCGGCCGGAGCTTCCGTGCGCGGTGGGCTTTGGCATCTCCACGCCCGAGCAGGCGGCGCAGATGGCCGCCGTCAGTGACGGCGCCATCGTGGGTTCGGCCATCGTGCGCATGATCGGTGAGCTGGGGGAGCAGTGCGTCGAGCCGGTGGCTGCCGCCGTGCGCGAGCTCGCCGACGCCGTTCACAGCGTCGCCTAATGCGGACACAAGGCTTGCGTTTTTCGTCCCTGACAGGTGCCGCATGCATCTGCCGTCAGTGTCGCCGTCCTTTTCCCTTCGCCTGTGGTGTGCTTACCGGCTGAATCTCCCCAGTCGTCCTCGCTTTGCGCCGTTTGTTTGAGACGGCTCCTACGGGGAAGGGGCACCGCGCACGCCGCCTGCCGCACCGGTTGGAACTGCCAGGCAGCCTGGAGAGGCGGCGCGCTGAGAGCGCCTGTAGACGCTTGCACGAGTGGAGATGGGGCTCCAGGACCTTTTCGCACGAAACGGCCCTTAGAATGGCTCTGGTGAGTTTTCGCAGGTGAGAGGCTTGGATCCCATGCCTGTGTGGGT
>JAWRIT010000096.1:0-8429 GCA_040268355.1 Atopobiaceae bacterium
CAGCGCCGACGAGTGGGGTCTGCGCACGGTGAGCTACCGCTTCCTGTAACGACGCACGCGCTTTGACGTGCGGCTGCGACCCATGGCGAGCTAGCCACAGGCCGGCGTCGGTTCTCCGGCTCGCGACCAGTCCGGCAGGCCAGTGCCCGTGCGCGGCGATGCGCTAGGATGAGGATGCCGTCCGCTTTCGGAGGAGGGATCCCCATGATTCGCAAGCTCGTGCTCATTCGCCACGGAGACGCCGACAGCCGCAGGCTCGGCGAGACCGACGCCCAACGCCAGCTGACCCCGCGCGGGCGCAAGGCCCTGCAGGACGCCTATCCCCAGATGCTCGCGCCGCTCGCGGGGGAGCTCGACGAGTTGCAGGTATGGTCGAGCGATGCGCTGCGCGCGCGTCAAACGGCCGAGATCGTCTGCGACGCGCTTGGGATCTCCCGCGAGGCCATCGAGCTCCATCGGTCGCTCTACGAGCAGGACGACGACATCTTCTATGCTGAGCTCGGTGCGGCCGAGGGCGTGGTGGTGGCCGTGGGGCACATTCCCTTCATGGAGGACGTCGCCACGGACCTCGCACGCACGCCCCTGGCCTTCCCCAAGGGCAGCGTCGCCTGCTTCGACGTGGGCGAGCAGGGCCTGCGCGCCGCCACCCTCGCTTGGTTCGAGCGTGGGCCGAAGGCGTAGGGCATGGGCGAGATAGCTGCGGTGTTCGTGGACCTGGACGACACCTTCCTGGCCCCCGACAAGTCGATCCCACCAGAGAACCTCGCCGTGATGGACGAGCTGGCGGCGAGGGACATCGAGCTGGTCCCCTGCACCGGTCGTCACGTGAACGGGGTGCCTCGGGAGCTGCGGGAGCACCGGAGCGTGCGGCATGTGGTGGCCAGCAACGGCGGCGTCGTCTACGACCTGCGCGCCGAGCGTGACCTGCGCACCGTGTGCATCAGCCCAGACCAGGTGCTCTTTCTCTACGGGCGGCTGGGCGGGCTGCCGGTGGTCTTTGACGTGTTCGCGGACGGTCGGGCCTATGCCGAGCGGGCGCGTCGGGCGCTGCTCGAGGTGATCGACGTGCCCGAGGGCCTGCGGGCCTACCTCAAGCGCGACCGGACCTTCCTCGATGCCACGGTGCCGGAGTTCCTTCCCACGATAGGGCCGGTCACCAAGCTGAGCCTGTTCTTTGAGGACGACGCAGGCGCTCGCGCCATCCACGACGCGGTGGATGCCACCGGCGAGCTCTACTACGTGCAGACGAGTGCCTCGAACTACGAGACGATGCACGTGGACGCCACCAAGGGGGCGGCGCTCGCCTGGCTCTGCGCCCACCAGGGCTGGGACGTGGGGGCCACCATCGCCTTCGGGGACAACCACAATGACGTGACCATGATCGAGGCAGCAGGGGACGGCGTGGTCATGGAGAATGGCGAGCCGCAGGTCAAGGCGTTGGCGGATCACATCGCTCCGCCTGCCGCCGAAGGTGGCGTGGCGGCCTACCTGCGCGGGCGCTGGCGCTGAGCGCCGCCGATCAGCCGGGCTGTCAGTGCGCCGCCCCGCTGGCCCGCCGCTGCCGCGCGGTCGCCCCGTCTCGCCTGCCACCGCTGCCTGCCGCGTCAGAGCACCTCGTTCATGGCGCCCGAGCGGAAGCCGGTCAAGTCGAGGCTCACGTAGGCAAAGCCAAGGCCGCGCAGGTGCTCCACCACCGCCGAGCGCAGCTCGGGCGTGGCGAGTCGCTGGATGGCGTCGGGCTCCACCTCGAGACGCGCCAGCTTGCCGTCTGTGCCGTGGACCCGCACGCGTAGCTGCGTGAGGCCCAGGTCATGCAGGTAGGCCTCGGCCAGCTCCACCCGCTTGAGCTTGACGCTGTCGATGACGTCCCCATAGGCGATGCGCGAGGCGAGGCAGGCTGCCGAGGGCATGTCCCAGGTGGGAAGGCCCATCTCGTGGGAAAGCGCGCGGATCTCCGCCTTGGTCATGCCCACCTCCCGCAGCGGGCTGCCGATGCCCAGCTCGTCCAAGGCACGCAGGCCGGGCCGATAGTCCCCCTCGTCGTCCTTGTTCGAGCCGTCCACCAGCGTGGCAATGCCACGTGCGGCGGCGACCTCGGACATCAGGGTGAAGAGCGCCCGCTTGCAGTGGTAGCAGCGATCGGGCTCGTTCTCGGCAAAGCCGGGAACGGCAAACTCGTCGAAGTCGACGACGACGTGCGCGATGCCCCGCTCGGCGCAGAAGGCCCGGGTGCGCTCGATGTCGCGGGCTGGTACGACCTGGCCGTTCGAGGTGATGGCCATCATGCGCTCGCCCAGCACCTCGTGGGCGACGGCCGCCAGGAAGGTCGAGTCGACTCCTCCCGAGAAGGCCACGGCAACCGATCCCAGCTGCCCCAGATGCTCCTTGAGCTGATCGAGACGCGCCTGCGCCTGCGTGTCCGCAAGGTCGCGCCGCAAGTTGTTCGTCACGGAAGCCCCCTCACATATCTCTATGCCAGTATGCCACGTTCGCACAGATGCTAAACTCCGCCCCCGGCACGCCCCCGTTCGACATGCGACAATAGGAAAATCTGACAGAGGGGAAGGATCCATGGACAGACGTGAGCTGCAGGACTTGCTGCGCGCCGTGGCAGAGGGGGAGCTGACGCCCTACGAGGCCGAGGAGCGCCTGGCCGTCGCTCCCTTTGAGGACCTAGGATACGCGAAGCCCGACCTGCACCGAGGCGTGCGCCAGGGCGTCTCGGAGGTCGTGTACGGAGAGGGGAAGACGGCGGAGCAGATCGTGGGCATCGTGCGGGCGCTTCGTGCGGCGGGCGAGCGGCGGGTGCTCGTCACGCGCCTGAGCGGCACCAAGGCCGAGGCGGTCCGCACGAGCCTCGTGCCGTCCGACGCCGACGACTTCGTCTACCACGACGAGGCACGCATCGCGTTGGTAGGCGGCCTGCCTGAGCCTGACGGGAGGGGATACGTCGCCGTCTGCTGCGCAGGAACGAGCGACCTCTTCTGTGCCGAGGAAGCGGCGCTCACGGCCGAGGCGCTGGGAAGCCGCGTCAAACGTCTCTATGACGTGGGCGTGGCGGGGCTGCATCGCCTGCTCGCCCACATGGACGACATCCAGGACGCCAGCGCCATCGTGGCGATCGCCGGCATGGAGGGGGCGCTGGCAAGCGTGGTCGGAGGGCTGGCGCCGTGCCCGGTCATCGCCTGCCCCACGAGCGTGGGCTATGGCGCCTCGCTCGGCGGCGTCGCGGCGCTGCTCGCCATGCTCAACTCGTGCGCGAGCGGCGTCTCGGTCGTGAACATAGACAACGGCTTTGGTGCGGGCTTCCAGGCCGCGCTCATCGATCACGCAGGTCTGAACAACACGCGACACGAGGAGTCCTAGCATGGGAAAGACGCTCTATCTTGAATGCTCGAGCGGCATCAGTGGCGACATGGTGGTGGGCGCCCTGCTCGACCTGGGGGCCAACGAGGCGGGCCTTCGTCGGGCGCTGGCGAGCCTGAACGTGGACGGCTTTGACATCGTGGTGACGCGCAAGCTGGTCTCGGAGATCGATGCCTGCGACTTCGACGTGGTGCTCGACGAGGAGCACGATTCGCATGATCACGACATGGCCTACCTCTACGGGGGCCTTGATGGCGGGAAGGACCATGCCCACGATCACCACCACGAGCACGGACATGGCCACGGTCACGATCACCATCACGAACATGACCACGATCATGGGCACGATCACCATCACGGGCACGCTCACGCCCACACCCACCGCTCCCCGGCCGACATCGCGGGCCTCATTGATGCCGCCGACCTCTCGCCGCGCGCCAAGGCGACGGCGCACCGCATCTTCGACATCGTCGCCCAGGCAGAGGCGCGCGCCCATGGCCTGCCCCTCGAGGAGGTCCACTTCCATGAGGTGGGCGCGGTGGACTCCATCGTCGACGTGGTCTCGGTGGCCTATTGCCTCGACGACCTCGATGTGACGGAGGCTTACGTGACGCCGCTTGCCGAGGGGCATGGCCGGGTGCGCAGCGCCCACGGGGTGCTGAGCGTGCCCGTTCCCGCCGTCACCAACATCGCCGCCGCTCACGGGCTCGTGTTCGAGCGGCGCGACCAGCACGGCGAGCTCGTCACGCCAACGGGCGCCGCCATCGCCGCCGCCATCCGCACGATGGACGAACCGCCGGCGCGCTACCGCGTCGTCGCCACGGGCGTCGGCTCCGGCAAGCGGGCCTATGATCCCCCCTCGTCGGTGCGCGCCCTGATCATCGAGCAGGTCGCTGACGCGCCCAGCGCCCCGCAGGCTCAGGGTCTCGGCACACCTGACCTGTGGAAGCTGGAGACCGAGGTGGACGACTGCACGGGCGAGGCGCTGGGGCTTCTCTCCCAGCTGCTCTACAACGCGGGGGCCCTCGAGGTGCACTACCTGCCCGTCTACATGAAGAAGAGCCGTCCTGGCTACCAGATGGAGGTGCTGTGCTCGGAGGCGGCGATACCCGCGCTCGAGGAGCTGATCTTTGAGCACACGACCACCATCGGCATTCGCCGTTGCCCCGAGTGGCGCACGGCCCTGCCGCGCGAGATACGTACGGTTGAGACCGAGCTTGGGGCTGTGCAGGTGAAGGTCGTGACCTTGCCCAGCGGCTCGACACGCGCCTACCCCGAGCATGACAGCGTGGTCGCGCTCGCCATGTCCGCCGACATCTCCTATCAGGACGCCCTTCGGTTGGTGTTCGCAGCGCTGTAGCCCAGGACCGACACAGGGGAAGAGGGACTTACGTGTCACGCCCGCATGGGTGACACAGAGGTGCCTCTTCCCCCGTGTCGGCCGTTCTTGAGCCGCAGCAGAGGGCAGGGCAGGTCAAGGATTTAACAGAGTATTATCCATGTCTAATTTGGCATGACACGACGCGGGCACGGAAGAGGCACACTTGAGGAACAATCAACTCCATATGCTATCCGAACCAGGTAGCACACCTCGGGATCTTGATGTCACCCAACGCAATCGGGGCTGCATCTGGCCCCGAGCGGAACGCTGGGGGAGCGCCCGAGATGGAAGCAATACTGATTGTTGGCAACACGCGTGCGCTCGGGCTCGACGAGGTCCGCAGAACCGCCGAGCGCTTCCGTGTGACCATGGCCTCGCTGGGGGAGGAGCGTGACGAGGAGAAGAACCGCCTCGACTCCTTCACTTACCATCACGTCGGGAACAATCTCGACGGTCTGACGGCGTTGTTTCCAGCCAAGAGCTTCACGGCCGTCTGGTACGTTTCAGAGAGCGTCGACGAGGGTCGCTACGACCCCAAGGAGCCCGAACGCGTCGTTCGGGTGCTGAGGGAGTGCGCGCAGGCGCACGTGGACAAGCTCGTGCTGCTCACCTCCCTGGAAGGCCAACGCCCCGATTCCCAGCTTTCCGCCGACCAACAGATCGCGGCCCTCGGGCTGCGCCAGATGGAGGAGATGGCCTCCCACGCCGCCGGTGACGCGGTGCGCCTGGTCGTGCTGCGACTTCCGCAGCTCGTGGGGACGGGCGCAGACACGCTGCTTGGCAGGCTCGCCGCCGAAGGCCAGCACGAGGCGGGCGTGACGCTTGCTGGCACGCCCGAAAGCCATCTCGAGCTGCTCTCGACCGACGACCTGCTCCCGCTGCTGTGGTACGTGACCAACGAGCACGACGACGTCTCGGCGGCCTATCCGGTGGTGAGCGGCTTCGCCATGACCTATCAGGATCTGGCCGACGTTCTCGCCTCTGGCATGCCGGACGTGCCGGTGGCCTTTGGCGGCGCGCGGCATGAGCGGGTGACGCCCGCCCGCTCTCCCGAGCTGCGAGCGGCCTACGGCTTCGTCGCCGTCAGAGATCCCCTGCAGCAGGCACGCCAGCTCCTGGAGCGCCGGGCGAGCGACGCCCGATCGCCCGTACGGGGGGCGAGCCGCCTGGTGCGCGTGCTCGCGGACGTCGCCCGCCGCACCTCGCCGTATCCCGAGATCGTGGTGCTCTTCCTGCTGAGCGAGCTGGCGAGCGCCGTGACGGCTCATTCGGTCTACTTCCAGGTGGTGGACGTGCGCCTCGCCTTCCTGGTGGCCGTCGCGACGGCCTTTGGCCTGCGCTTCGGCCTGCTTGCGGCCGCCCTTGAGTGCGCCATGGCGCTCATCGCCTACCAAGGCGACGGCGTCGGCCTCCTCACGGTCCTCTTCAACGCGAGCTACTGGGTGCCGCTCGTGACCTACCTGGCCGTGGGCAGCGTGTGTGGCTATGTGTCAGACGCGCACCGCGAGCAGCTCGCTGGCAAGGACCTCGAGCTTGCGCGCATGCGCGACCGGCTCCTGGTCCTGCAGTACGCCTACGAGGAGTCGCTGGCCAACCAGGACTCGTACCGGCGGCAGATCTGGAGCTTCACGGATAGCTACGGAAAGGTGGCGCGCCTGGTCAAGGCGCTCGACCGCCCGACGGTCGCCGAGGTGTGCGACCAGTGCGTGCAGGTGCTCGAGGAGGCCCTCGACGTGCGTCAGGTCTCTGTCTATCAGCTCGATGGAGAGGCGGGCGGCGCACGGGCCGTCAGCCGCTCCACCGAGACGCCCGCCTGCTCAGAGGAGCTGTCGGCCGCCGACCTCGCGAGCTACCTGGCCTCGTGCGACGAGCACGGCGTCTGGGTCAACCGGGACTTCGACGAGCGGCGCCCCTTCTTCGTGTGCCGCGCGGGTGACCCGCAGCGTGGCGACACGACGGGGCCCGCGGATGAGCCGGCGTTCCTGCTGGCGCTCTGGGAGGGCGAGACGGAGCACATGACCACGTGGTTCACTAACAAGTTCCGCCTTTTGGGCGAGATCGCCGGCATCTTCCTGCGCAACGCGCAGCTGCAGGAGTGAGCGCGGATGGCAGCCGTCGCCCTCATCGTCGTCCACCTCGCCTGCTGTGGCCTGTTGGTCCACCTCTACCGGAGGGGGACGCACGGGGACAGGGACCTTCTGTCCCTGCCGGTCCTGCTGGTGCCGGTGTTCGGCCCTTGCTGCGTCGCCCTCGCACACGCCGGCGACTGGTGGCATCCGCTCGTGGAGGGGCAGCGACTCGGCCTGGAGCGCACGCCGCCCGACGAGACCTACGCACGCCTGGCGGGCCGCGAGACGGTCGACGCCGATGACGTCGTGCCCATCGAAGAGGTCATGCTGGTCAATGAGCCGACCAGGCGCCGGCAGGTCATGCTGGAGGTCCTCTATGCGGGAACCGACGGGCTGGCCGAGCAGCTCCACCAGGCGGCCACCAACACCGACACCGAGGTGGTGCACTACGCCGTGACGGAGCTCGTCGAGCTGCGAAAGAGCTTTGACGTGCGACTGCGGGCCCTCGAGCGCCAGTGGCAGCGGGCGGACGGCTCGGCGGAGATCGTCGAGGAGTACCTGCGGCTCGACGAGGCGTACCTCGCCAGCGGCCTGCTCGCCCATGACGAGCGTACCGTCCGACTGCGCCACTACCGTGACCTGCTGGACCATGTCGACGAGAAGGGCCAGGTGCCGTTGGCGCGCCTGGAGGCACAGGCCCTGGCCGACATCGAGCTCGGGGACCACGACCGCGCCCGGACGGCGGCCGAGCGGCTGGTCGTCGACCACCCGGACTCCGAGAGCGGCTATCTGTGCCTGCTCAGGCTGGCCATCGCAGAACGCGACACCGCGACGCTGGACGAGGTCCTGCGGGCGCTTGACGAGCACAACGTCTACGTGTCACCGGAGAACCGTCGGTACGTGGACTTCTGGAGGGATGGCGTGTGAGCGTGGGCGAATCGATCCGCAGCTGGCTGCGTGCCGTCGTGGGCGGCAGGCAGAAGCTGCTCGTTTTGGGCGGCGGCCTGGTGGCGAGCCTGCTGATGCTCGCTATCCTAGTGGCGCGGAGTCGTGGCGTCACCTCTGCCGGACAGACGCAGAACCTGCGGCTTCTTGACGCTCAGGAGTACCGGGCGGCGGCCGCGGCGGGCATGACCGCGACTCCGGACGCGCAGACGCTCGTCATCTACCAGGACGACACCATGGGGACCATGGGGAGCGCCTGCATCACCGAGGTGCTCGACGAGATGCGCGTGGCCTATGACCTGGTGAAGGTCGATGACTTCGAGCCTTCCGCCCTTGAGGGGCACACGCGGGCCGTGCTCTGCGTCACCGACATGCGGCGGATGGGAACGTCGGTCACGGACCTCATGCACTGGATCGAGCGCGGCAACTCGCTGCTGTTCCTCTACGCTCCCTCGATCAATGGCATGTTCCAGATGATCCAGGCAGACGTCGGCATCACGCAGGTGGGCGACGAGAGCGCCACGGTCGAAGGCCTGCACTTTCGCACGGACCTCATGCCCGGCTGCACGCAGCGCGACTTTCCCATCTCCGACCCCTTCGACTCCGCCATCAGCGTGAGTTTGGACGAGAGCTGCGAGGTGCTGGTCGAGTCCACGGGCGAGGGGGGG
>JAWRIT010000097.1:0-4661 GCA_040268355.1 Atopobiaceae bacterium
CCTCCCCGGCCCCTGTGTGCAGTGGCAATCGACTGCTGCCTGGATGCTACTCCTCGACGAGCTCGAACATCTCAGGCCCAACACCGCAGACCTCGCAGACGAAGTCATCGGGAAGCTCGGGCGTGTCGACGGTGACCTCCCAGCCACAGACGGTGCAACGGAATGTATAGGTTTCCTCGGCCATAGTGGCCCCCTCTCCATAGGCCTGCCGCCCCATTACGGCAAGACGTGTGCAGCTTACCACCTTTCGAACGGGGCGACATGGCTATCATGGGGAAGTCTCACGAATGGTCGGAGGAGGAGCTATGGCAGGCGACGAGGCGGCGCTCGTTCTTGAGGGCGGCGGCTTTAGGGGCATCTTTACCTCAGGCGTGCTCGATGTTTTGATGGAGCACGGCATCTATGGTTTTGGCAGCGTATGGGGCGTGTCGGCCGGAGCGCTCAATGCGGTGAGCTACAAGAGCCGTCAGATCGGGCGGGCGATGCGCGTCATTCTGGCGTTTCGCGACGACCGCCGCTTCATGTCGCTGTGGTCGTGGGCGACGACCGGCGACATGGCTGGCGGGGACTTCATGTACGACGAAGTCCAGAACCACCTGGACCCCTGCGATGACGAGACCTTCAACAACAATCCCATGCGCATGTATGTCGTTGCGACCGACACGGTGTTTGGCGAGCCGGCGTACCTCCCCTGCGAGAGCTTTCCCAAGGACGTGGCGAAGGTGCGGGCCTCGGCGTCGCTGCCGCTCGTCTCGAGGCGCGTGGAGATCGATGGGCACCACTACCTCGATGGAGGGACGGCGGACTCCATTCCCTTCGCGGTGGCCCTTGGCTTGGACGGCGCGCCGACGGTCGCGGGACATGAGCCCGCGTCACGGGTCGTTGCGGTGCTCACCCGCGAGCGCGACTACGTGAAGTCCGACGCGACCGAGTGGATCTACCTGCGTTCGAGGCGCTACGACGCCTATCCCTACTACACCGAGGCGCTGGCCACCCGCGCCGAGCGCTACAACGCATCGCGCAATCAGCTGTTCGAGCTGGAGGAGCAGGGCCGCGCGCTGGTCATCGAGCCGCCGTGTCCTGTGGAGGTGAGCAACTCCGGCGCTGACGGCGCCTCGCTGCTCAAGCTCTACCTGCAGGGTCGAGCGGCCGCCACAGAGAAGCTGGCCGACGTGAGGGTCTTCGTCGGGCGCGAAGGGTAGGGGTGGCACGCCTTGCACCCGGCGCCCGCCATTCCACATTTGCACAGCTTGTGAGCTGAGAAAAGAACGCGCGGCAGCCCGTTTGGTTGCGGTACACTCATAAGGCTGCTTTTGCAGAGCCCCGTACTCTCTGACAAGCACACCCGCGCGACGGCCAGTCCAGGGGTTGTCGCACATCGTACGCACATGGAGGAGTCAAGTGAAGAAGTCGACTCAATACGCCAAGCCTGGCGAGGTCGAGCGCAAGTGGGTGCTCATTGACGCTCAAGGGCTCACCCTTGGCCGTCTTGCCACCAAGGCCGCCACGATCCTGCGCGGCAAGGACAAGCCGCAGTACACGCCGCACACCGACACCGGCGACTTCGTGATCATCGTCAACGCCGACAAGGTCGTGCTCACCGGCAACAAGGCCAACGCCAAGACCTACTGGCGTCACTCCGGCTACCTGGGCGGGCTCAAGCTCGAGTCCTACAAGGACGCCATGGCCAAGAAGCCCACGTGGGTCGTCGAGCACGCTGTCAAGGGCATGCTGCCGCACACCACCCTCGGCCGCAAGCAGGGCATGAAGCTCAAGGTCTACGCTGGTCCCGAGCATCCGCATGCGGCCCAGAACCCCGTCAAGATCGAAGTGGAGGCGTAACCGATGGCCGACAACACCGCAGTTTACATGGGCACCGGCCGTCGCAAGGAGGCCGTCGCCCGTGTCCGTCTCATTCCTGGCACCGGCAAGGTCACGATCAACGGCCGCGACGCCGCCGCATACTTTGGCCGTCAGCAGCTCGTTGACAACGCGACCGCCCCGTTCCGCGTGACCGACACCGAGGGTCGCTTTGACGTGCTGGCCAACTGCGCCGGTGGCGGCATCAACGGCCAGTCCGGCGCGCTGCGCCTGGGCATCGCCCGCGCGCTGCTCGACGCAGGCGACTACCGTGCCGACCTCAAGAAGGCCGGCTTCCTCACCCGTGACTCTCGTGCCGTCGAGCGCAAGAAGTACGGTCTGAAGAAGGCCCGCAAGCGTCCGCAGTTCTCCAAGCGCTAAGCTCTGCCGCACAATCTCGTGCCTCAAGCCCCGCAGGACCAGATCCTGCGGGGCTTCTTTCGTGCGAAGGGCTGTCGGTGACGGGAGCCTGTCGGGAGCCGCTCACGCCGCCCGTGCCGCTCACGCCGGCTGCGCTGTTTCCGACCAAATGCCAGCGACTCAGGAAAACAGGGGCCTCCCGTTGGTAAGATTGTGCAGATATACCCACTGGTACAATCGTCCGAGCAAGGAGCTGCGCATGAAGTACTTTGGCACCGATGGCTTTCGAGGTCGCGCGAACGAGGGCCTGAACGTCGAGCACGCCTACCAGATCGGGCGTTTCGTCGGGTGGTATTACGGGGCGCGTCAGGACCGCAAGGCCCGCATCGTCCTGGGCAAGGACACGCGCCGTTCCAGCTACATGTTCGAGTCTGCGCTGGTCAGCGGCCTGGTTGCGAGCGGCGCCGATGCCTACATGCTGCACGTCATCCCCACTCCGGGCGTGAGCTACGTCACGGCGGATGGCGCCTTCGACTGCGGCATCATGATCACCGCCAGCCACAACCCCTACACCGACAACGGCATCAAGCTCGTCAACCACAAGGGCGAGAAGATGGACGAGGAGGTCCTGGAGCAGGTCGAGCGCTTCATTGACGGCGAGATCGACGTTCCTTTGGCCACCGGCGAGAAGATCGGTTGCACGGTCGACTTCATGCAGGGGCGCAATCGCTACATCGCCCACCTCATCGGCAGCGCGAACTTCTCCCTGCAGGGCGTGCGCGTGGGGCTCGACTGCGCCAACGGCGCGGCGTCCAGCGTGGCGAAGCCCGTGTTCGACGCCTTGGGCGCGGACGTCTACGTGTTCAACAACACCCCGAACGGGTTCAACATCAACGTGAACTGCGGCTCCACCCACATCGAGGAGATGCAGAGCTACGTGCTGCGCAACCACCTGGACGTGGGCTTTGCCTACGACGGCGACGCCGACCGCTGCCTGGCGGTGGACGATCGCGGTCGCGTGGTGGACGGCGACCTCATCCTGTACGTGTGCGCCCGCTACCTGAACCAGCACGGTGGCCTGGCCAAGTCCACCGTCGTGCCCACCGTGATGAGCAACTTCGGCTTCTTCAAGGCGCTCGACGAGATCGGCATCAAGTACGAGACGACCGACGTGGGCGACAAGTACGTCTCCGCCTGCATGCGCGAGAAGGGCTACAGCCTGGGCGGCGAGCAGAGTGGACACATCATCTTTGGCGACATCGAGACCACCGGCGACGGCATCATGACCTCGCTGCGCATCATGGAGGCCATCCGTGCCGAGAAGGAGCCGCTCTCGACGCTCGTGCGTCCGGTCAAGTTGTATCCGCAGCTGCTGGTGAACGTGCGCGTGACCGACCGTGATGCGGCCATGGCCTCGCCTGCGGTTGCCGCCGCCACGCAGGAGGCGGAGCGCTTCCTCGAGGGCAACGGACGCGTGCTCGTCCGAGCGAGTGGCACCGAGCCTTTGGTGCGCGTTCTGGCCGAGGCGCCCACCGACGAGCTCTGCCGCAAGGCCGACGACATCGTCCTCGCGGCGCTGGAGCCGTTCAAGGCCGAGTAGCGCGCGGCATGCGAGGGAGGTCCGCATGTACACCATCGAGCACGTTGCGGGGATGATCGATCACACCAACCTCAAGGCGGACGCCACCGACGAGGACTTTGTCAGGCTCTGCGACGAGGCCAAGGCCTACGGATTCAAGTCTGTGGCCATCAATCCCTATCCGGTCGCGTTTTGCCGCGCCCAGCTTAAGGGCAGCGACGTGCTGACCGGCGCGGCCATCAGCTTCCCGCTCGGGCAGACCACGATTGCGACCAAGGTCGCCGAGGCCACGCGCGCCATCGACGACGGCTGCCAAGAGTTTGACTACGTCATCAACGTCGGGCGGGCGAAGATGCACGACTGGGCCTTTGTCGAGGACGAGATGGGTCAGATGGTCGCCGTCGCCCGCACGGCCGGCATCTGCGTCAAGGCCATCTTTGAGACCTGCTACCTCGATAGCGACGAGATTGCACACATCGCCCGGATCGCCGCGCGGGTGCGACCCGACTTCATCAAGACGAGCACGGGCTTTGGCACCGCTGGCGCGACGGTCGAGAACGTGCGGATCATGAGGGAGCACTGTGGCCCTGAGGTCGCCGTCAAGGCGGCCGGCGGCATTCGTAGCTGGGACGCCGCCAGGACGCTGATCGATGCTGGTGCCACGCGGCTCGGGACGTCCTCGGGCATCGCCATCATCCAGGAGATGCGAGACGCCGGACTGGCCTAGCGCGGCCACCAGGGCGAGAAGCCGGGCTGGTCCAGTGCGGTCGCCATCGCCGTCAGGGCGAGCGCCGACGAACGAAAAGATATGCGAGCGCCAAGGGCGCGGACGGTGGGAAGAAGCCCTCCGTCCGCGCCCCGC
>JAWRIT010000098.1:0-11988 GCA_040268355.1 Atopobiaceae bacterium
AACGCCGTGCCCCTTTTGCCGCGCCACCTGCCAGGACTGCCCTAGGTAACTCGATGCCTTGGGCGGCGTCTTGCCGCGCAGGGTCGAGTGGTAGTAGGCGTAGGTCATCGGCGGCACGTCGGAGAGCGTCTGGGCGTCGCGGACTTCCCCCACAAAGATCATGTGCGTTCCCACGCCGAGCGTCTGCACCACCTCGCAGGCGATCACGCAGGCGGAGCAGGTGGGCGTGTAGGGGTCACCCAGGGGCGTCCGCTCGCACGCAATGCCCTCGAACTTAGCGAAGTCCGCAGACGTGCGGAATCCGAAGCGCCCGATGTAGGGCATGTCAGCCTCTTCGGTGATGGCCGTGAGCGCAAAGTGCCCCGCCCGCTCGATGACGCCCTCGGTGTGGTTCTGCTTGTTGACCACCACCTGGATCTGCAGTGGCTCGTTCGTCACCTGCAGGCCCGTGTTGATCACGCAGGCCCCATAGCCGTCCCCGTCCGCAGCCGAGACCACATACAGTCCCGACGAGAGCTTGTACAGAGCCGTCACGTCCATGTCCTACCCCTCTCCGGTCGAACCGCCCCCCAGCGGTCACGTGTCAGCGATTGCGCTCCTTGAGCGCCCGCTGTATGTCCCTGTCGCTCTGCCGCCTGGCCATGTCGTGGCGCTTGTCGTAGAGCTTCTTGCCCCGACCAAGGCCAAGCGAGAGCTTCACGCGGTTGTGCTCATCAAAATATAACTCAAGTGGCACGAGCGCCAGACCTTTGGTCCGCAGTCGTCCGTCGAGGGTGTCAATCTGTCGGCGATGCAACAGGAGCTTGCGCCGCCGGTCGGGATCGACGTTCCACACCCCGCCGTTGGAGTAGGGGCGAATGTGCGCTCCCACGAGCCACACCTCGCCCGCACGGATGATGCAGAACGCGTCACTGATCTGGCAGGAGCGCTCACGCAGGCTCTTGACCTCGGTCCCCGTCAGCACGATGCCCGCCTCGAACGTCTCCTCGATGGCGTAGTCGTGCCGTGCCGTACGGTTGCGGGCAATGACCTTCTTCCCGCGCTTTCCGGGAACCTCCTTGCCCGATGCACCCCTAGGCATGGTCACCACCCTCCTCTCCTTCCTCGTTGATGAGCTGGAGCAGCGCCATGGCCGCCTGCTCGCCCACCAGGTCGCGTGCGCGGATGGTGAGGTTGGTCGCCACGTTGCGCTCGCCTGCCGCCGCGGCGTCACCCGCGCACATGAGCAGGCAGATGGCAACCTCCGCGTTGGCCGCATCGGGCAGGCCCTCTGCCGCGAGCAGCTCCGACGCCTCCTGGTCGCTCAGGGAGTCCGGGTCCGCCTCGGTGCCGGCAGCCTGATCGAGCATCGGGGCGAGCGCCGCGTCGTCCGCGTCGATGCGTCGGGCCATCCTGAGAGCCGCCGCAGCCACGCGCGGCTGGTCGGAGGTCTGAAAGTATCCGGAGAAGTTGACGAAGGCCCGCACGATGTGCGTCGCCTCGCTCGCCCGCTCGAACACCGAGAAGGAAAGCGCCAGGTACTCCTGCACATCGCCGGCGATGCGGCAGAGGTCGGCCAGGTTGAGTCGATGCTCGCATCCCATGGGGTTCCAGCGGATCGCCTGTCGGAGGGCCGCGGCCGCCGCGTCGTAGTCACCGCAGTGCACGCACGCCAGCGCGTAGTCAGCGTAGAGGCGGTCGAACGGCTCGCCCACGTCACGCAGCTCGCGCGGGTCCCCCTCGACCCGGCGGTACGCCAAGCGCTCGAAGATCGTGGGGAAGCTGAACCACTGCAGCTCGTCGGTCGTGGGACAGTTGCGGTCAACGTACTCCTCGGCGTCCTCGGCATATCGCGCCAACAGGTCACGCGCCTGCTCCGCCTGGCCTTGCAGCAGCAGGCCCTCAGCCCGCAGCAGTTCGTCTGAGAGGGTGGTGTTGCTCATGGTGCTCCTTCGTGTGGCGATCGTCTGTCCTCCAGTCTACCCAAGCTTGCCCCATCCTCGCCCACCGCACGTGCGCCAGGGGCACTCGGTCATCCCTCGCCCTGCCCTGCCGGCCGCGACGGGACGGCGGGACGGAAGTCGATCTGCCCTCGTGCAGGATTTGCCCCCGTCACCTCCACCACGATGTGCTGTCCCAGTCGATACGTCTGCCCGCTCTCCTCGCCCACAAGCGCCCGGTGCCGCTCGTCAAAGAAGAACCACTCGTCGCCCAGCGAACGGACGGGGACCAGGCCCTCGGCGCAAGTCTCGTCGAGCATGACGAACAGACCGTAGCGCTCGCAGCCCGTGACGACCCCGGAGAAGCGCTCCCCCACGCGTCCGGCAAAGAGCTCGGCCATCTTGACCTTCTGCGAGTCGCGAGCCGCCGCGTCCGCCACGCGCTCGCGCTCGGAGCAGGTCCGGCAGAGCTGGGGCAACGCACGCGCCACCTCGCGCTGCTCGCTCGAGCCACTCGTGCGTGACAGCAGCGCCTTTAGGGCACGGTGCACGATGACGTCGGGATAGCGCCGGATGGGAGAGGTGAAGTGGCAGTACGCCCGAGCTCCCAGCGCGTAGTGGCCCTCGTTGTGCGGCAGGTAGATGGCGCGCTTCTGGGCTCGCAGCAGCAGCTCGCTCGCGAGCAGGCCCCCGGGAGCTCCCTTGGCCCGCTCGAGCACGTCCTGCACCACATACGGGTCGCCCGCCACCAGCCGATCCGTCTCGCCGAGTTCCAACAGGCGGAGCTCGTGGAGGGCCGGCAGCGTCTCCGCCAGGCTCTCGGGCGCGGGCCGCTCGTGCACGCGATAGGCCGCGGGTACATCGGAGGCGGCCAGCAGGTCGGCCACGGCCTCATTGGCCATCAGCATGGCCTCCTCGATGAGGCTCGTGGCGCGCGTCCGCTCGCGCACCACCACGTCAACGGGTCGCCCCTTCTCGTCGAGCGTCACCTTGGACTCGCGCGTCTCGAAGTCCACGGAACCGCGCCGCGCACGCAGCTGACGGCGCGCCTGGGCGATCCGGTCGAGCAGCATGATCATCCCCGCGACCTCCTCTGCGACCGGCAGCTCGCAGGGAAGCTCGGTGGCGGCCGCGCGACCCTCCAGCACGGCGTCAACGCCTGCGTAGTCAAGCCGCGCTCGCGAGCGAATCACCGACGGCGTCATCTGCGCCGAGGTGACCTCGCAGCGCTCGTTCAGGCGCAGCGTGACGCTCATGGCTAGCCGGTCCTCGTCCGGGCGAAGTGAGCACAGCTCGTTGCAGAGTCGCTCGGGCAGCATCGGGAGCACGCGGTCCACCAGGTAGACCGAGCAGGTGCGCTGGCGCGCCTCGATGTCCATGGGTGAGTCCCAGCCCAGGTAGTGGGTCACGTCAGCGATGTGCACCATCACCGTGTACCCGCCCTGTCCGTCCACGACGGCCGACACGGCATCGTCGAAGTCCCGCGCGTCGGTGGGGTCGATCGTGAAGGCGACCGTGTCCCGCATGTCCGCACGACCCGGCTGCGCGAGCGCCGCCTCCACGTCGAGGCGCAGGCCCTCGGCCTGTTCCAGCACACGCGGGGGAAACGCCGTGGCAAGCCCATGGGAGGCGATGACCGTCTCCACGAGCAGGTCGAGCTCACCGGCCGCCCCGACGCGTCGCTCGAGGGTCACCACCCTGGCAGTGTCCCTGCCGGGATAGTCCAAGATCCTCGCCTCGACCACGTCCCCTTCCGCGACCCCCAGCCTTTCGACGCTGGTGTCCTCCGGCAGCACGAAGAAGTCGCGGCTCATCCGCCCGTCCAAGGGCATGACCGCACCGAGCGGTCCCGCGGGCGAAAAGGTTCCCAAGAAGGTGCTCGTCGCACGTCGCACCACCGCGCGAACGACCGCCTTGCGCTCGGTTCCCCCTCGGCGCTCAAGGCTTATCTGCACCTCGTCACCATCCATGGCCCCGTGGATGGAGCCACGAGCGACCACGTAGGTTCCCTCGGAGGTCTCGACCCGCGCCGCGTCGGGACGGGTGATGTGGATCGTACCCAAGATGAGCTGCTGTGGCCGCCTGCGGGGACCGTTCGTCCTCCCCCGCCGCGTGTTGCCCCGATGCGGACGCTTGCGTGTCATGCGACCATCCCTTTCCCTCTCCAGGATAACGACGTGCCGATCGCATGCTCGCGTCACGTCGCCCGAATGACAAACGAGCGGCCCGGCGCGTCGGCACCGGGTCGCTCGTCGCATCGCTTCGGTTTTCCGGTCGCTCGGCCCCTGTGGCTAGACCTTGAGGTAGCGCCTCATGGCGATGAAGGAGCCAAAGCCACCCAGGATGAGGCCGCCCAGGATGAGGCCGCCGTAGGTCTGGAGCATGACCCGCACGGGCAGGCCGAAGGACAAAAACTGCAGGCTGTTCTCCAGACGCGGAACGAGCGCTCCCATCCCGAAGTGCAGGGCCGCGATCGCCAGCAGCGAGCCGATCAGCGCCTCAAGCACGCCCTCGGCGACGAAGGGGCCACGAATGAAGGCATTCGAGGCACCGACGAGACGCTCGATGGCGATCTCGCGCCGACGGGCCGAGATGGCCAGACGAATGGTGTTGTTGATGAACACGAACGCCACGAACGTGAGCAGGCCAACGAGCACCAGCGCTCCAAACCGGATGTAGTTGGTCACGCTGAAGAGCCGCTCGACCGTCTCGCGACCATACTGCACCGACGAGCCCAGGTCCTCCGGGTCGTCGGCCACGGTCGCGAAGTCCGCGTCCTCGATGAGCTTGTTGGCGACGGTCTCGACCTGCTGCGGGTCGTCCAGCTTGATGACCAGCGACGCAGGAACGGGGTTCTCGCCGTCAAGGGCCGCCACGGCATCCGCCGCGTTGCGGTTGCTCATGGTCTCCTTGTACTCTTCCAAGGCCTCGTTCTTGCTCTTGTAGCGTACGGTCTCGACGTTGCTCCAGCCCCTGACCTTGTCAGCCAGGGCCTCGACGGTCATCTGCTCGGCGTCGTCGGACAGAAACGCCTGGATGGTGACGCGATCCTCGACGTCGCCGACGAGGTTGGTAACCATAGCGGAGCCCAGCACGAACACGCCGATGATGAGCAACGAGAGGAAGATGGTCACGATGGCGCCAAAGACCGTCGACCAGTTGCGACGGAAATGGTGCAGTGCCTCACGGATGGAATAGCCGATGTTAGACATAGGTACCGTAGCCTCCCCTCTCCTGGTCGCGCACGATATGGCCGGCCTCAAGCGCCACGACGCGCTTGCGCATGGAATCGACCATCTCGCGGTCATGGGTGGCCATGACAACGGTGGTGCCGGCACGGTTGATGCGGTCAAGCAGCTTCATGATGCCCAGCGAGATGGCCGGGTCGAGGTTGCCCGTGGGCTCGTCGCACACCAGAAGCGGCGGGCGGTTGACCATGGCTCGGGCCACGGCCACGCGCTGCTGCTCGCCACCAGAGAGCTGGTCGGGGAAGTTGTCCATCTTCTCGGACAGGCCGACCAGACGCAGCACCTCGGGCACCTGCGTCTCGATGACCGTGCGTGACTTGCCGATGCACTCGAGCGCGAAGGCGACGTTCTCGTAGGTCGTCTTGTCGGGCAAGAGCTTGAAGTCCTGGAACACGCAACCGATCTGACGCCGCAGGTAGGGCACCTTCCAGTTGCGCATCTTGGTCAGGTCCTGACCGGCGACCAGCACCTGGCCCTTGCTGGCCCGAATCTCGCGGGTAAGCAGGCGGATGAAGGTCGACTTGCCGGACCCGGAGTGACCGACGACGAACACGAACTCACCGGGGTAGATGTCGATGCTGACGTCTTCGAGCGCGGGCTTGTTGGGCTGGGACGGGTAGATGTGTGTGACGTTTTTGAGCGAGATGGTGGGCGTGCCCTCGCGAGACACCGCAGGTGCCGCGCTGCTCCAGGACGCGTTGACGCCCTGGGACGACGAGCCAAGCTCCTCCTCTGTGGGGACGGAAGGAAGGTCTTCCTCTGCCACGGCAGGGTGCTCCTGTGCGGTGGCCTGGGACGAGTTGGGATAGAGGACCGCGTCTATGGCAGCCTCCATATCGTCCTGTGTGCCCGCACCTGTCGCCGGCTGAGCAGTGACCTGATCCAGGTCGTCCTCAGATCGCTCGTTGCTGCGAAAGTGGTTAGCCACAAAAGCTCCTCTTCGACATAGCGAACCGATAGAAACAGATCCCATGGTAGCAGAGGAAAGGGCACTCCCGCACGCACGCCGCGCGCGCCCCAAAAGACCATAAGAGACCGTCGTATTAGGGGCTTTCGCGGGCACGCCGCCAAAGGTCGTGTGCCAAGGACGCTACGAGTTAGGCTTCGGAGCCGAGCAGCCAACGATGGTAGGCGACCACGAACTCGTCGAGATCGCCGTCGGAGAGCACCGAGTCCACGTTGCCGCGCTCCACGCCCGTGCGCAGGTCCTTGACCATCTGATAGGGGTAGAGGACGTAGCTCCTGATCTGGTTGCCCCAGGCGATGTCATGCTTGGGGCCGCGCAGCTCCTCCATCTCGGCGGCACGGCGCTCCAGCTCCAGCTCGTAGAGCTTCGCGCGCAGGACGCTCATGGCGAAGGCCTTGTTCTGCAGCTGGCTGCGCTCGTTCTGGCAGGTGACGACGATGCCGGTGGGCAGGTGGGTGATGCGTACGGCGGAGTCTGTGGTGTTGACGCCCTGGCCACCGTGCCCATGGCTATGGAACACGTCGATGCGCAGGTCGTCCTGGTTGATGTCCACCTCGATGTCATCGGGCAGCACCGGCAGCACCTCGACGCCCGCGAAGGTCGTCTGGCGGCGCTTCTTCACGTCGGTGGGCGAGATCCGCACGAGGCGGTGCACGCCCTGCTCGGCGCGCAGCATCCCGTAGGCGTTGTGGCCGCTCACCGTGAACATCGCCCGGTCCAGGCCGATGGCCTCCCCGGCCGGCGCGTCGTTCACGGTCACCTTCCATCCGCGACGGGTGCAGTAGGCCTGGTACATGCGGAAGAGCATGGCGCACCAGTCCTGCGCCTCGAGGCCGCCCTGTCCCGGCGTCACCGTGACGATGGCGTCCCCGTGGTCGAGCTCGTCGGTGAACCAACTCGCGAGCTCGAGCTCGGTGAGGTCGGCGGCAAGCTTGTCGAGCAGGCGCTCGGCCTCTGCCAGCAGGTCCTCGTCGCCCATCTCGCTGCCCAGCTCGAAGGCCGCCTGGGCGTCTCCCAGCTCCTGACGGGCGGCGTCGATCCCCGACACGGCGTCACGTGCCTCCGAGAGCGCCGCCATCGTCGCGCGGGCGGCGTCGACGTCGTCCCAGAAGCCGGGCTGCGCGCTCTGCTGCTCGAGCTCGGCCACCTCGGCGCGTCGGGCATCAATGCGCAGGTACTCCTCGACCTCGTCCAGTCGCTCGGAGAAGGCCGTGATCTGCTCTGCGGTCACCGCCATTAGCGGTTCCTGCCGTGACAGTTCTTGAACTTCTTGCCGCTGCCGCAGGGACACGGCTCGTTGCGGCCCACATTGACGTAAGGGTCGGGGTCATCGGCCTTGCGGTAGGTCGCCACCGTCGACTGGCCGGGCTGCTGACCCGCACGCTGGGCGTCGCCTGCGCCGGACTGGACTGCGGCACGCCTCGTGCCGCCCTGGTCGCCGTCGACCTCGCTCGGCCCGGAGTAGCTCGCGCCGCGCAGCTCGTCGGGCTCCACGTCGGCGTCCTCCTCGTGCGCGGGGGGAGCCTGCACCAGCTCGATGCGCAGGATCGTGCGCAGGAAGTCCTCGTACATGGTGTTCACCAGCTCGGTGAAGGCCGCGTACGCCTCGCTCTTGTACTCCACGAGCGGGTCGCGCTGACCGAACCCGCGCAGGCCGATGCCGGTCTTGAGGTAGTCCATCTCCTGGAGGTAGGCCATCCAGCGCGTGTCGATGACACGCAGCATCACCTGGGCCGACAGCTCGTGCATGACCTCGTCCGAGAGGCGCTCCGACTTCTCGTCGTAGCAGTCGCTCACAAAGCCGTCAACGACATCGACGAGCTCCGCGTGATCCTCGTCCTCGCTGACGCTCGGAACGTCCTTCTTGCCCGTGAGCTCGCGCATCCAGCGCTCCAGGCCCTCGGTGTCCCAGTCGCTGGGGTCGATATCCTCGGAGCAGAACTCCGTGACCGTGCGCTCGACGGTGTCGTAGGTCACGTCGCTCACGTGTTCGGTCAGGTCCTTGCCGTCCAGAATCTTGTTGCGCTCCTCGTAGATGACCTGACGCTGCTTGTTCATGACGTCATCGTAGTCGAGGACGTTCTTGCGCATGGCAAAGTTGATCTCCTCGACCTTGCGCTGCGCGCTCTCGACCGCCTTGGTCACCATCTTGGCC
Organism: Atopobiaceae bacterium; assembly: GCA_040268355.1. GTDB lineage: Bacteria > Actinomycetota > Coriobacteriia > Coriobacteriales > Atopobiaceae > UBA1367. Next base: position 8,290 of record JAWRIT010000098.1, read on the forward strand.
TGGATGGGCATGTCGGGGGGCATGTCGTAGCGGGTCATCATCGCCGAGATGCGATCCATCCTATCGCCGCCGAACAGGCGCATCAGGTCGTCGTCCAGCGAGAGGTAGAACTGCGTCTCGCCCGGGTCGCCCTGACGTCCGGAACGGCCGCGCAGCTGGTTGTCGATACGGCGGCTCTCATGGCGCTCGGTGCCGATGACGCACAGGCCGCCGGCGGCGATCACGTGCTCGCGCTCGGTCTCGCACACCGCGCGGGCCTCGGCGAGCGCCGAGGAGCGCTGGTCGGACGTGGCCTCGTCTGGGTCGACCCCCTGCTCCCGGAGCAGGTCCTCGGCCATGAAGTCGGGGTTGCCACCCAAGAGGATGTCGGTGCCTCGGCCTGCCATGTTCGTCGCGATGGTCACGGCGCCCTCGCGGCCGGCCTGGGCCACGATCTGCGCCTCGCGCTCGTGGAACTTGGCGTTCAGAACCTGGTGACGAATGCCCCGCTTGTCGAGGATGCGCGAGAGGCGCTCGGAGCTCTCCACCGTCACGGTGCCCACCAGGCACGGCTGACCCTGGGCGTGACGCTCGGCGACATCGGCCGCCACGGCGGCAAACTTGTTGTCGATGGTCTGGTAGACGAGGTCGTCGTGGTCCTCGCGGATGACCGGCTTGTTGGACGGAATCGCCTGCACGGGCAGGTTGTAGATCTCGCGAAACTCGGCGTCCTCGGTCATGGCGGTACCCGTCATGCCAGCGAGCTTGTCGTAGAGGCGGAAGTAGTTCTGCAGCGTGATGGTCGCCAGCGTCTGGTTCTCCTCACGGACGAGCACGCCCTCTTTGGCCTCGATGGCCTGGTGCAGGCCCTCGGAGTAGCGACGCCCCTCCATGATGCGGCCCGTGAACTCGTCCACGATCTTGACCTCGCCGTCGACCAACACATACTGCTGATCGCGATGGAACATGTACTGGGCCTTCAAGGCCTGTTGCAGGTGGTTGACGAGCTGGCCCGACATGTCCGCGTAGATGTCGTCGATCCCCAAGGCGCGCTCGACCTTTGCCAGGCCACGCTCCGTCGTGGCTATGGTGTGCTTCGCCTCGTCCATCTCGAAGTCGGTGTTGGGAATGAGTCCCCGCACCGCGCGGGCGAAGTCCTTGTAGGTGCTCGCGGACTTGGTGCCGGCCCCAGAGATGATGAGCGGCGTGCGGGCCTCGTCGATGAGGATCGAGTCGACCTCGTCCACGATGGCGTAGTGGTGTCCGCGCTGAACGCGCATCGACGCGCGGGTGACCATGTTGTCGCGCAGGTAGTCGAAGCCGAACTCCGAGTTGGTGCCATAGGTGACGTCCGCGGCGTAGGCCGGCTTCTTGAGGTTGAGGCGCATGCCGTTCTGCAGCAGGCCGACCGACATCCCCAAAAAGCGGTAGATCTGCCCCATCCACTCGCTGTCGCGCTTAGCGAGGTAGTCGTTGACCGTGACGATATGCACGCCACCGCCCGAGATGGCGTTGAGGTATCCCGAGAGCGTGGAGACGAGCGTCTTGCCCTCGCCGGTCTTCATCTCGGCGATCATGCCGCGGTGCAGCGCGATGCCGCCGATGATCTGCACGTCGAAGTGACGCATCCCCAGCGTCCGCTGGGACGCCTCTCGCACGACAGCGAAGGCCTCGGGCAAAAGCTCGTCGAGCGACTCGCCGTTTTCGTAGCGCTGCTTGAACAGCGCGCTCTGGCGGGCAAGTTCCTCGTCGCTCATCCTCTGGACGGTCGGCTCAAGGGCTCCGACCTGGTCGGTGATGGCACGAAGCTCCCTGAGCTGTCGATCGGCTCCGTGCGCAAGCAGTCTGGCAAACAGTCCGGGCATGGTATTTCTCCCTAGACAACAAGAGGGGCGCATCCATACGCCCCGTGTGGCTTTTTTACCTACTCTATCAATTGAGCGGAGGGCGCACTCGGAGCGCACGGCCTCACATCAAAAGCGCAGAGGGATCGCGCGGCTTTCGGATCCCCACCCGTGGCGCTCCCGATTGGCCCGAAGAAGCAAGGCGGGCAGTAGGAGCTCTTTCGCGAGAGGTTGCGAGGGAATGCCTGGAACACTTCCGAAGATGCGGGCGAAACGTCGGACCAAGTCTGGTTCGGACGGGAACCCACATGGACGTGATGGAGATGGCGCCCGATGACACGGAGGCACCTCTTCCCCTGCGCCGGCGACACACAAGTACCTCTTCCTCTGTGCCATTTCCCCTGCCTGGGACGCAGTGAGGGAGTGCCGTGGCTAGAGATCGGACTTTTGCGGTGTTTTTTCGGACGTCCCGGAGTATCACCGTCTCCCGTCCTGCTGTTTTCTCGTCTGCTACTCCGCAAGTCGCGGATTCTCACCGCAAAAGTCCGATCTCTAGCCACGGGCCACGCGGAACCAGGCCCGCGCCGGTGCGGACACACACGTGCCTCTTCCCCCGTGTCATACCCCCGTTTCGAGTGCGAACCGACACATACGTGCCTCTTCCTCCGTTTCATGCGCGATCCAGTCATGAGCACATGAAACCTCTACCAGCCGCGTTAGAGATCTCTCAAAACAGTAAGAGGATGCGGGTCTCGCACTCGATGGGAGGGTGGTTAGCGTGGCTCTCACCTACAGGCTGCTGGTACATCGAAGCTGGTAGTCGCTGTGTTTCAGAACCATTTCTCCCACAGGTCACGCTCGCCTGTGGCGCGGCGGACGAGCCGGCATGGTCAGGGTGCCCGTCCGTGCTCCCTGGCTCGGTCTTGTTCGCCCTTGGGGAAGCTGCTAAGGTCGTTCCGTCAAATTGGTACCAGCTCATGCAATCATTCGGAAATGGTCCTCTGAGCAGGGCCATCACACCCCTATAGCAGGAGGGAGCAACATGCACCTTGGATGCAAGCGCCTCATGGCGGCGGCGCTGACCTTCGCGCTCGTCACCACCCTCATGCCGGCGACACCGGCATGGGCGGCAGATGACGGTGCGGCAGAGGTCGCCGCTGCGGCACAGGGCGAGACCACGATCTCGATCGCTGGCGAACTCACGCCCGAGACGGAAACCATCACGGTCGATGCGAGCGGCGTGCCTGAGGGCGCGCGGCTCTTCGTCTCCACCTTCACGGCCGACCAACTTGCCGCCGATCCCGCTCCCCCCCTATGGGGAGGGTGAGTGGCTCTTCAACTCCGCCGATGTGCCCGATTTTGCCTTCGGGGACGGCGAGAGGACCTTCTCTGTCGGGTCGGCCCAGCTCGTTGCCGGCTCTTCCGTCATCGCCTACGTGCTTGACGGCTGGACCATCGTCGCCCAGTCCGCCCCTGCGGTGGTGGCAGGTGCTGCGCAGGGCGAGTCCGAGGTCGCAACGCGCCAGCAGATCATCGACGCCTGCGGCGTGACCATGGACTCACCTCACGCCGAAGGCGCCGCGGCTGGCGCCTTCTCGCTCGCCGACACCTCCGCGCACGTCAGCGTGCGCCTGCACGACAGCATCGACTTCGCCCGTCTGACCGTGTTCGCCTATCCCAAGGCGGCACGCTTCGACCCAGACAACACGTCGCACAACAAGTCGCTCTTCTCGTGCATGGTGCGCGACGGCGAGGACGTGCGCCTCAATGAGGTGACGGCGGAGTTCGGCGACAAGCTCGCGGCCCTCGACACCAGCTACAACCTCGTCGCTTACCTGTACTTCCAAGTGCCGCCCGCGGCAAACGACGACTACCA
>JAWRIT010000099.1:0-11590 GCA_040268355.1 Atopobiaceae bacterium
AGGTACCTCTTCCCCCGTGCCGGCCAGCGTGACGCGTTTTTCTTCTTGCATAATTTGGGGCTTGCCGGTAGAGTCTCTAATTGTTTGGTGCTGGTGCACCGGCGATCGGTCATGACGGCATACACACATACAACGAAGCACGCCGCCCCGATCACAGCATATGGTTTCTCATGCGCTCGCATACGGGCGTGCTTCCTGTCGGTGTAGGCCGTGCGCAGGTCTTCTGATGGGGAGGTAGCGAGGATGAGTGGGAACGGCGGACACCCTGCGGTGCTGGCCGGCCTTTTGGGTCTGGCCGAGTGGAACGTGCCGACGGTGGCGGTTGCCGCACCGCAAGGCGGCCTGATCGACGTCGTGGCCGACTCGGTGCTGCTTCAGTTCGTCTTGGGATGCGCCGCCGGTGCCGCTGTGGCCGGTGCTGCCTCGCTGATCGTCGATCAGGTCGCGCGCGTGCGCGCGGCGCGGACGCCCTCGGCACCGCTGGACGTTCGCGTCCCTATGACGGAGGTGTCCGATGCGCAGGAGCCACGCCCGCAGCGCTGGTCGCTCGGTCGCCTGCGCTCTCGCGGGAACGATGGTGACGTAGAGTCGACCGGCAGCCTCAAGCGACTCAGGGCCGGTCGCGTCACCATCGATCGCGCCAACCTGGCACAAGGCGAGCGGCGGGAGCCTTCCGCTGCCATCCGCCGCGCTGCGCGGCATGCGTCAGGTACGGTGGTCGACACCCCGCCCGCCCGCCGTGCCGCCCGTCACTTTGCCGTTCGCGCCGAGGAGCAGGCGACGCCCGAGACGCCCGCACGTCAGGCGGCTCACGACGAGTCGGGCGTCGCGGTCGTCGAGCCGGTGCGGGGGCGTCACTTTGCCGCCGCCGTCGCGGCACGTCAGGCGGATGTCGAAGCGCTCCGGCAGGCAGAGCATCGCCGGCAGGAGCAGGTGGGCGCCCATGCCGAGGCCCCATCCGGCGCTGAGGCACGCCGGTCTCGTGAGCGGGCCCTGGCGCAGCTGCCCGTCATCGAGGCCGCGCAACCGTCGGCCGCCGCAAATCCCGAGAAGGCCGCCTCCACGTCGCGGTCCCGTGCGATGCGGGCGGCGGGTGCTCGCAAGGCCACCCTGCGCGAGCGCATGGCCCAGCGGACCAGCTCCGTGCGCGAGGTTCTGGCCGACCGCCTGAGCCCCGAGGCGCTGTGGTCGATCCCTCGGATCACCCGCGCGGACGGAACCGTCGCCGACGTCACGCCCTCCTGGTTTGACCAGACCCTGGCCCCGGTGCTCGCGAGCATCACCGGCATCGGTGCGAAGCTTGAGGACACCGACCAGTACGTGCAGCTCGACACCTCCGCCCCCGAGGCAGGCGCCGCTGCGCCCGTGGCGAGCGCTCCGGTGCCTGCGGGCACCGCTTCCGCGCCTGCGGCGAACGCTCCCGCCCGGGTGGCGGACGTTCCCACGGCTGGTGCGGGCGAGCCTGCCGCGGTCCGGGAAGGCAAGAAGTCCCGCACCGCCTACATCACCGAACGCGTCGCGGAGGTCGACCGGGGCGTGTTCCCCGAGCGCCGCAGCGCCAAGGACCTGGAGCACGAGGACGTGTGGGAGCAAGCGCTTGCCGCGATGGGGGAGACCATCCGGGAGGAGACGCCGGTCTTCCAGGACGTCGTGGGCGGCCCGGCCTCCATCGACGACCCCGACGGCATCGAGGACTCCACCGGGTTCATCCCCTTCCGGGTCCCGGCGGGGCGTCCCGAGGTCGTGGACACCGAGACCTACATCGACTACCTGCTGCACGACGAGATCTCGCACAACGAGTCCCGGGTCGTTCGCCGCATGGCGCACAACTACCTGCGCGTCATCGAGGGCGGCACGAACGCGCACCGGGGAAAGCGCCTGCGGGGCGACACGGGCGCGCGTCCACGCGGACGCCACTTCGCGCCTGCCTCGCTCGCCGCGCAGGCATAGGGGGTCGCGCACACCTCACCGAACTACGCGCTGGGGCGGACAGGTTGGGAATGGCACGTTCCCTTCCTGTCCGCCCCTTTGTCGTGTCTGGACAACAGCGATGTTACGGCGATGAAAACGATGTTACGGTGATGAAAATCTTCGTGAGGGACCGTCAGGGCCGCCGTGCGCAACCCGTAGAGTACCAGCATGCATTCAGGGCCTCAGTCTTGAGGAGAGAAAGGACCGCAATGAACCCCAAGAACCTGTCCCGTCGCAGCTTTGCCAAGCTGTCCGCGTCGTTTGCCGCCTCCGCCGCCCTCGTCGGGTGCGGTGGCTCGTCCGATGGCGATGCGTCAACTGACGCCTCCGCCGACACCTTCAAGATCGGTGGCATCGGCCCGGTGACGGGAGCTGCCGCCATCTACGGGAACGCGACCAAGTTCGGGGCCCAGGTGGCCATCGACGAGGTCAACGCCGAGGGCGCCATCAAGATGGAGCTCAACTGGCAGGACGACGAGCACGACGCCGAGAAGGCCGTGAACGCCTACAACACGCTCAAGGACTGGGGCATGCAGGCCCTGGTGGGCACCACGACCACCACTCCCTGCGTGGCCGTCTCCACGGAGACCAACGCCGACCGCATCTTCCAGCTGACGCCGTCGGCCTCCTCGGTCAACGTCATCGGCGGCGAGGAGATCGGCGCCGACAACCCGCGCAAGGACAACGTCTTCCAGATGTGCTTCACCGATCCCAACCAGGGCACCGCCTCCGCCCAGTACATCTCCACCAAGGGCCTCGGCGAGAAGATCGCCATCATCTACAACAATGCCGACGCCTATTCCACCGGCATCTACCAGAAGTTCAAGGACGAGGCCGATGCGCTGAACCTCGACATCGTCTCCACCACCACCTTCACCGATGACCAGACCGACTTCTCCGTGCAGGTGGGCGACGCCAAGAGCGCTGGCGCCGACCTGCTGTTCCTGCCCATCTACTACACGCCCGCCTCGCTCATTCTCTCCGAGGCCAAGAAGCAGGACTTCGAGCCCACCTTCTTTGGCGTGGACGGCATGGACGGCATCCTCACGCTCGAGGGCTTTGACACCGAGCTCGCCGAGGGCGTCATGTTGCTGACCCCCTTCGTCGCCACCGCCGAGGACGACGCCACCCAGGCGTTCAACGAGGCGTACAAGGCCGCCGCCGGCTCGAACGAGAACCCCAACCAGTTCGCGGCCGACGCCTACGACTGCGTTAAGGCCATCGCCCAGGCCATCCAGGCCGCCGGCATCACCCCCGACATGGCGACCGACGCCATCTGCGACGCGCTCGCCACCCAGTTCGTCGACGCCAGCTTTGCCTACGAAGGGCTCACCGGCGAGTCCAGCTGGTCGGAGACCGGCGAGGTCACCAAGACCCCCAAGGGCATGGTCATTGAGAACGGCGTGTACATGCCCCTCGACGAGGAGTAGGCGAGCGCCACATACCTTTGGCCCTGCGACGGAGACCATCGCCTCGGTGGTCTCCGTCGTCCGGTAGCTGAGGATCTTTTACTATGGCTTGTGGCATATGGTTTTAGGGCTTGTGACGAACGAGCGAGTGTGTATGTAAGGAGGGACCGTGGGCTTTCTCACGAACCTGATCAACGGGATCAGCCTGGGCAGCGTGTACGCCATCATCGCGTTGGGCTACACCATGGTCTACGGCATTGCCAAGATGCTCAACTTCGCCCATGGCGACGTCATCATGGTGGGTGGCTACATCTGCTTCATCTCCATGAACAACCTCGGCCTTTCGCCGGTCGTGGCGGTCGCGCTCTCCGTCGTGGGCTGCACCTGCCTGGGCATCGTGGTGGAACGGCTGGCCTACAAGCCCCTGCGCGAGGCGCCGTCTCTGGCGGTGCTCATCACGGCCATCGGCGTGAGCTACTTCCTGCAGAATTCGGCCCTGCTCATCTGGGGTGCCGACCCCAAGGCCTTCCGCTCGGTGATCGACGCGCCCTCGATCAAGCTCCTCGGCGGGCAGCTCACCGTGAGCCCGCTCTCCGTCGTCACCGTGCTCGTCGGCGTGCTCGTCATGGTGGGCCTCACGCTGTTCACCTCGCGCACCAAGATGGGCAAGGCCATGCGCGCCTGCTCGGAGGACAAGGGCGCCGCACAGCTCATGGGCATCAATGTCAACACGACCATCTCCATGGTGTTTGCCATCGGCAGCGGGCTTGCGGCCATCGCGGGCGTGCTTTTGTGCTCCACCTATCCCACGCTCATGCCCACCACCGGTGCGCTTCCGGGCATCAAGGCGTTCACGGCGGCGGTCATCGGGGGCATCGGGTCCATTCCCGGCGCGGCGCTCGGTGGGATCGTGTTGGGTATCATCGAGATCTTTGCCAAGGCCTACATCGGCACCCAGCTCGCTGACGCCATCGTCTTCGCGGTGCTCATCGTGGTGCTGCTCATTCGTCCGGCTGGCCTGTTGGGCAAACAGATTCACGAGAAGGTGTAGGCCATGAAGGAGAGATTCGAAACGCTCAGCACGTACGGCCGCTCCACGCTCGTCACCTATGGCCTGGTCATCGTGGCGTTCGTGGTGATGCAACTGCTTGCCTCGACGGGCGCCATCTCGAGCTCGATGGTGGGGCTGCTGGTCCCGATCTGCGCGTACATCTGCCTGTCCATCTCGCTGAACCTCGTGGTGGGCATCTCCGGCGAGCTCTCGCTGGGACACGCCGGCTTCATGAGCGTCGGCGCGTTCACGGGTCTGGTGGCGGCACAGGTGCTGGCGCCGATGGTGGCGTCCGGCCCGCTGCGCCTGCTTCTGGCCATGGTCGTGGCAGGTGTGGTCGCCGCGCTCGCCGGCGTGCTCGTGGGCGTGCCCGTCATGCGCCTCCAAGGCGACTACCTGGCGATCGTCACGCTCGCCTTCGGCGAGATCATCAAGAACCTCCTGAACAACCTCTACGTGGGCTTCGACGGCGCGCTGCACTTCTCTCTGACCGACACCGCGTCGTTGGGCATGGACGGGGGCAGGGTGCTCATCAACGGCCCGCAGGGGGCCGTGGGCATCGAGAAGCTCTCGACGTTCACTGCCGGCTTCCTTTTGGTGCTGTTCACGCTCTTTGTGGTGACCAACCTGGTGGACAGCCGCTCGGGGCGCGCCATCATGGCTGTGCGCGACAACCGCATCGCCGCCGAGAGCGTGGGCATCGACACCACCAAGTACCGGCTCATGGCCTTCGTTGTCGCCGCGGCGCTGGCGGGCATGGCCGGCGCCCTCTACGCCATGAACTTTTCCTCGATCGTGCCCAAGAAGTTCGACTTCAACACCTCGATCCTCATTCTGGTCTTTGTGGTGCTGGGCGGCATGGGCAACATCCGAGGCGGCATCATCTCCGCCGCGCTGCTCACGGTCCTACCTGAGAAGCTGCGCTTCATCGGCGACTTCCGCATGCTCATCTACGCCATCGTCCTCATCTTGGTCATGCTGGTCACCAACAGCGAGCAGGTGGGCAGGGCTCTGCAGGGGATCAGGGAGCGCTTTGCCCGACGAGATGACGACGAATTACCCACAGGGACCACAGAGGGAGGTGATGCCCGATGACGCGCGAGGACGACCCCAAGCAGGAGCGACCGACAGCCGACGAGCGTGACGAGCGCGACGGGAAGGCCACCCACGCCATTCGTTCGCGTGGCGGTCGTGGAGAGGCGCAGTCACGCGGCACGTACAAGGCCCAGAGCAAGCAGGTCACGGAGGCCGGGCCGCTGCAGTCCGCCCGCATGCGCCGGCGCCGCACCAAGATGGTGGCCCCGCCCAACGAGTACCTCGTGCCCGAGCGCGACGCCCTCGAGACCCCGGTGCTCGAGTGTCGCCACCTGGGCATCGACTTCGGTGGCCTCCAGGCGGTCGAGGACCTGAACCTCATGGTGGGCAAGACCGAGATCGCGGGCCTCATCGGCCCCAACGGAGCGGGCAAGACCACGGTCTTCAACCTGCTCACCAAGGTCTACCAGCCCACGCGGGGGACCATCCTGCTCGATGGCCAGGACACCGCCGGCATGGACACGGCGCGCGTCTCGCGCGAGGGCATCGCGCGCACCTTCCAGAACATCCGCCTGTTCGACTCGCTCTCCGTGGAGGACAACGTCAAGATCGGCCTGCACAACCAGGTCTCGTGCGGCATGTGGAGCGGCATCTTCCGCGCCCCGCGCTACTGGCTCTCCGAGAAGGAGTTCCACGACAAGGCGCTCGAGCTGCTCGACGTGTTCCATATGGCCGACCACGCTAACGAGATGGCGGGATCTCTGCCCTATGGCGCCCAGCGCCGGCTCGAGATCGTGCGCGCGCTCGCCACGAACCCCAAGCTGCTGCTGCTCGACGAGCCGGCGGCGGGCATGAACCCGGTCGAGACCGAGGACCTCATGGACACCATCGTGCGCATCCGCGACGAGTTCCAGATCGCCGTGCTGCTCATCGAGCACGACATGGATCTGGTCATGGGCATCTGCGAGGGCATCGTGGTGCTGAACTTCGGGAAGGTCATCGCCAAGGGAACCCCCGAGGAGATCCAGGCGAATCCGCAGGTCGTCGAGGCATATCTCGGCAGGCAGGACGAGGAGGCCCAGCATGGCGCTGCTTTCGGTGACTGACCTCAACGTGTACTACGGCTCCATCCATGCGGTCAAGGGCGTCTCGTTCGAGGTCGAGCGGGGCGAGATCGTCACGCTGATCGGGGCGAACGGCGCCGGGAAGTCGACGGCCTTGAACACGGTGGCCGGCCTGCTCAAGCCGCGTAGCGGCTCGATCGAGTTCGAGGGCGAGAGCCTGGTGGGCGTTCCCGCGCATAAGATGGTCTCGAAGGGCATCGCGCTCTGCCCCGAGGGGCGGCGCGTGTTCCAGGACCTCACGGTGCGCGAGAACCTCGACATGGGCGCGTTCACCAGAAGCGACGACGAGGCCCATGAGATGCGCAAAGTGGTCTACGAGCGGTTCCCGCGCCTGCATGAGCGACGCCACCAGCGTGCGGGCACCCTCTCGGGCGGCGAGCAGCAGATGCTGGCGATGGGCCGTGCCCTGATGGGCAAGCCGACGGTCATGATGCTCGACGAGCCCTCCATGGGTCTGGCTCCCATTCTGGTGCAGGAGATCTTTGACATCATCAAGGTTTTCAACGAGATGGGCACCACGGTGCTTTTGGTCGAGCAGAACGCGAGCATGGCACTCTCCATCGCCGATCGTGCCTACGTGCTGGAGACCGGCAATGTGGTCAAGACCGGTACCGGCGAGGAGCTCCTCGTGGACGATGACGTGAAGCGCGCCTACCTCGGCGGGTAGCCGACTCTCTCCGCCCCGACACAGAGGAAGAAGCACCTCCGTGTCACATACACATGGGGGATGGCGAAGGTGGCCATCAGGACCGCCCGAGTTCGACCTTGGCCCAGCGCATCAATGTGCGCTGGGCCGCTGCGTGCCGATGTGAGCCTCGCTCCGTAGGGCCCCTGTGGTCAGAGATTGGACTTTTGCGGCATTTATTTGGGCGTTGCGGAGTATCTCCGCCTTCTTTCCTGCTGTTTTTCCGTCTGGTACTTCGTAGGTCGCGGAATTTCACCGCAAAAGTCCAATCTCTGACCACGACGCCCGATGGCCGCCCCCTTTGTCGTGCCTCAGGCAGAACGGAAGCAATGAAAGATAGGTGCGCTCGGCGCCGGACGCCAGGGGCAGTTCGGCTCGGGGATGCGGAGGAAGAAGCACCTCTGTGTCACACGGACACGGAGGAAGGGCCGCCGGTGTCAAAGCGTCCTTGACCCCCTGTCCCAGTGGGCACCTTTGGACCATGTGTCATACTACCCCTGTCGAACGAACATGCCAATTTGGCAATCGGGTGCCTCGCCCTTGCCCTGGACCTGCAAAAGCAGTGCTCTATGGCGAAAAACGCATGGTTTGCCGATGGCCGGAAAAACCGGCAGTTCCTGTGACGAATTGCCTTGACAGGTTTATCTCACAGCACTACAGTGTCAAAAGAGTTTTTAAGGTTTCGGGCAGATTTAGCTAGATACCAGGCGTTAGTAGCGTGTGTGCCAGAGAGTCACAGCGCGAGAAACGCCTGTTTTGCGTGTTTGGACACGTGTCGAGGAGAGGTTAGACGGAGGATAAGCCATGGGAAGACGGACGCAAACGAATAAGGTGCTTTCGGTTTTGCTTGGCCTGGCACTGGTGCTGAGCAATCTGAATGTGTCTGGTCTGGCATACGCGTTGGACAACGACGCCGAGCCGACCGAGGCCGAGCAGCTTGCCGACACGGGCGCAGCCGAAACGGCTGATGACGAGCAGGAGGCGGCTGACGCCTCTGACGCTGGCTCCGACGCGCAGGACGATGCCGAGAACGACGCACCTGCGGCCACTGAGCCCGAAGGCCCGGCGGAGGGCGGAGCCAACACGGATGAGCCTGCGGTCACGGATGGCGACCAGCAGACCACGAACGGCGAGCCTGAGGCCACGTCCACTCGCGCCGGTCCGCTCAAGGCCCCAGCTCTGCGTGCGGCGCAGAACAACGTCATCACCAGCATCGAGGCGCTGCTGCAGGACGGCAGCGGCCCTGTTGGCGACGTGAGCCAGTGGCAGGTGTTCCGCCTGAAGGCCAACTTCGCGCTGCCCGATGGACAGGTGAACGTGGGTGACACGACGACCATCACGCTGCCGGAGAAGCTGAAGTTCAACCAGACGGCGGGCTTCAACATCACCGACTCCAACGGCAACATCGTTGCGACCGCCGTCATCAACGGTTCCGCCAAGACCATCACGCTCACCTACACAGATTACCCCGCGAATCACTCCGACGTGACCGGCAGCTTCTACTTCTACGTGCAGATCGACCGCAACAAGGTCGACGGCGAAGAGAACATCCCGCTGGACATCCGCGTCGGTAACACGATAGTTCACGGCGGAGACATCCACTTCATCGGCATTCCCGATCCGACCGGCAGATATCTCTCCAAGAGCGGGTTCCAGACTGATTCCGCAAACAATAGGTCCATGACCTTCATGCTCATGATCAACACCGTGCGCACGACCATCAACGATGCCTACCTCGAGGACCAGGTGAGCGGCGCCGGTCTGACCATCGATCCGAACTCGTTCCTCATCAGGAAGGGCACGTGGGAGGTCGTTCATGGCGACTTCATGCTGAGAGACGCCAGGGATGTGACCAGTCAGTACACCATCAACATGAATGCGGACGGGACCGGCTTCTCGATCGATCTGGGCGACATCACCCCAACCGACGGGCTCTCCGTGCGCTACAACGTTATCTCCAGCTACGACCTGGTGGATGGAGAGGTGCTGCGCAACGATGCGTCGATTAGAGGCTCCCAGGTCTATACCCACAAGGCATCAGCTGAGGGCACCTACTACGAGGCCGGCGGGTCGGCCGAGGGGTACGTCTATTCCATCCGCATCTTCAAGCAGGACGAGAACGCCGAGCCCCTTGCTGGCGCGACCTTCGATGTGGTGCGTGTCTCGAACGGCGCAGTCGTTGCTACCGTGACCACTGACGGAGGCGGCGAGGCGACCATCAGGGGCCTGCTCAAGGACACCTACGAGCTCGTAGAGGTCGACGCCCCGTCGGGATACGTGAAGCTGAGCGAGCCCGTCAGGGTGACCCCAGAGGACTTCAACTCCGACAAGGTGGCCATCAAGACGATCTCCAACGAGCGCGACAGCGTGAGCATCCCCGTCACCAAGAGCTGGGACGACGATGGCGACCGCGACGGCGCGCGTCCCGAGAGCGTCACCGTGCGTCTTCTGGCCGATGGCAACGACACCGGCAAGACGATCACCCTCTCGGCCGACAACGATTGGTCTGGTAGCTTCGACGACCTGCAGAGCACCAACGCCTCCGGAGATCCGATCACCTATACCGTCGAAGAGGTGGACGTCCCGTCCGGCTACGTCGTCTCTGGGATCGAGGGCGATGTGGACGCGGGCTTCACCGTGACGAACGCCCATACCCCCGAGCAGGTCTCCGTGGCCGTCACCAAGGCCTGGGTCGGCCCCGAGCGCGACTCCGTCACCGTCAGTCTCTACGCCGACGACGTGGACACGGGCAAGACGCTGACCCTCACCGCCGCCGATGGGTGGACCGGCTCCTTCACCGGTCTGAACAAGCACCGTGACGGCGGCACCGAGATCGTCTACACCGTAAAGGAAGCCGAGATCGAGAACTACCGCTCCGATGTCAGCGGCGACGCGGCATCCGGCTTTACCGTCACGAACACCAACACCGAGACCCTGAGCATCCCGGTCACCAAGGCCTGGGAAGATGATGGCGACCGCGATGGCAAGCGTCCGGACTCCGTCACCGTGCGTCTCCTTGCCAACGGCAACGACACCGGCCAGACGCTGACCCTCTCTGGCGATAGCTGGAGCGGCTCCTTCAATGGGCTGGCACGCTACGACGACTCCGGCAACGAGATCACCTACACGGTCGAGGAGGTGGACGTCCCGTCCGGCTACGTCGTCGCTGGGATAGCGGGCAACGCGGCCGATGGCTTCACTGTGACCAACGAGCACGAGCCCGAGAGGACCTCCGTGCCCGTCACCAAGACCTGGGTCGGTCCCGTGGCTGGGCCCGTGGTTGTCCACCTGCTGGCTGACGGCAACGACACCGGCCAGTCGCTCACCCTCTCCGAGGGCAACAACTGGACTGGCAGCTTCGATAACCTGAACAAGTATCGGGACGGCGGCACCGAGATCGACTACACCATCTCCGAGGATCCGGTCGCGAACTACGTCCCCGAGATCACTGGTGACGCGGCCGCCGGCTTCACGATCACCAACAGCAATAACGAGACTGTGAGCATCCCGGTCACCAAGGCCTGGGACGACGCGAACAACCAGGACGGCATCCGCCCCGACTCCATCACCGTGGAGCTCTACGCCCAGGGTGACCCGACCGGCATCACGCGCACCCTCACCGCCGCCGACGGCTGGACTGCCAGCTTTGACGGTCTGGCGCGCTACGACGCCGACGGCACCGAGATCGTCTACACGGTCAAGGAGACCAGCGTCCCCACCGGCTATGACAACGCCGGCACTGAGGGCGACGCCTCAACCGGCTTCACCATCACCAACGCGCACACCCCCGAGGAGACCTTCGTTCCCGTGGCCAAGATCTGGGTCGGCCCCGAGCGCGACTCCGTCACGGTGCACCTGCTGGCTGACGGCAACGACACCGGCAAGACGCTGACCCTCACCGCCGCCGATGGCTGGTCCGGAGTCTTTTCCAGCCTGCCCAAGTATCGCGACGGCGGCATCGAGATCGTCTACACCATCTCCGAGGACCCGGTCGCTGATTACTCCACCGACATCACCGGCGAGGCGTCCACTGGCTTCACGATCACCAACACCAACGACGAGACCATCGACCTGGAGGGCACCAAGACCTGGGACGACGACGAGAACCGCGATGGCGTGAGGCCCGAGAGCATCACCATCCGCCTGCTCGTCGACGGCACCGAGGTCGCCAACGCGACCGTCACCGCCGACGACGGCTGGGCCTGGTCCTTCACCGGGCTGCGCCGCTACGACGCGACCGACGGCCACGAGATCGTCTACACCGTGACCGAGGACGCCGTGCCCGACTACTCGACGGACTACGACGGCCTCAACG
>JAWRIT010000100.1:0-40732 GCA_040268355.1 Atopobiaceae bacterium
ACACAGCCAACGAAGGCTCCGTGTACGTGGAGATCGAGAGCGGGTCGACGTGGGTGTTGAGCGGCGACTCCTACGTGACGACGCTCACCTGCAACGCTGACGCCATCGACCTGAACGGGCACACCCTCACGGTGGGTGGCGAGGTTTACACGGAGGGCACTGCGAGCAGCGGTGAGCCCATCGAGTTCGCCGTCGCCGAGAGCATCGGTGCTCCTGACGGCATGCCAGGCGAGGGTGGTGCCCCCAGTGAGGGCGGCGAGCCGCCTGCAAAGCCCGAGGGAGACACCGGCAGCGAGCCGCCCGCGAAACCCGAAGAGGACGGCAACAGCAATTCCGACACCACCGAGTAGACCTAGCGCCACTAGAGACCAGGCGACAGGACGATACGGCCCTCCCTTGAGCGGCATGCTAGCATAGGCAAAGGCATGCCGTACAAGGGAGGGTTCATGGGCAAGATCGTGTTTCTGGACGTCGATGGCACACTCATCAACTATGACGCCATCTGTCCCGCGTCCGCCATCGAGGCGGTCGATCGGGCACGCGCGAGGGGCCATAAGGTCTACATCTGCACCGGCTGCTCCAAGGCGGAGATCGAGCAGCGCACCCTTCCCGAGCTTGACGGCATGATCGGAGCCAACGGCGGCTACGTGGAAGACGACGGCCAGGTGGTCATGCACCAGGCGCTCAGCGTGGCGCAGGTCACTCGTATCGTGGACTGGTGCAACGAGCGCGAGCTGGGATTCTACCTCGAGGCCAACAGCGGCATGTACATCAACCACTGGTTCGAGGTCCAGGCCCCGGCGACCATGTACCGCTACGCCAAGGGCAAGGGTGCCGACGACGCGGCCGCCCAGGCCGCCGGACAGAACTTCGTCAACTCGATGATCCGCACCGACGACCTCTACCGCGACGACGTCAACAAGGTGAGCTTCATCCTGTCCAGCTACCAGGACCACCTGGACAGCCGCAGCGAGTTTCCCGACATGGAGGCCAACACCTGGGGTGGCAAGGACGAGCAGGCGCTCTTCGGCGACCTGGGGCCCAAGGGCATCACCAAGCGGCACGCGATCGAGACGCTGCTCGAGTTTCTCGGTGCCGATCAAGCCGACACCATCTCCTTTGGTGACGCGAAGATCGACCTCTCCATGTTCGAGCTCTGCGCCTTCAACGTGGCCATGGGCAACGGAGGCCCCGAGGTCAAGGCGGCGGCGGACTACGTCACCGATGACGTGGACGACGACGGCCTCTTCAACGCCTTCAAGCACCTGGGGCTCATCTAGCGTCCGAACCCTCGATCGGAGGGGCAAGGCGGCCGCGGCGCACGGTCGCCTGTGCGCCACCACACACAGCTCGTGCCATGAGATCCCCCACGTATGAAAGGAGCGTCCGTGGAGCGACTCCTCGCCAGGTACACCAACAGCTATGCGAGCTATGTCATCCTGTTCTTCTTCTATGATCTGGCCTTTGCGTTGTTCTCGGCGCTCATCTCGGTCTACCTCATCGACAAGGGCTACTCGGCGAGCCAGGTGTCCCTGCTCGTCTCGATCGCCTCGCTGGCGGCCATGCTCACCCAGCCGATCATCGGCGGGCTTACCGACCGCTTTGGCATGCGGCCCGTCAACATGGTCATGTTCGCTCTGACCTGCCTCTCGGCGGCCCTGTTCGTGGTCGCGCCGGGCTTCTGGATCATCGTGGGGGCCTATTCGCTCCTGAACCTGCTCATCAACGGCATGAACCCCGTCATAGAGCGCATGGCCACCTCAAGCCCCTACTCCTACGGGTCGGTGCGTGCGTGGGGCACCATCGGCTTTGCCGTGGGCACGCAGCTCACCGGCATCATCTACGACGGCATCGGTCCCGAGGCCCCCTACGTCGGCGTGATCATCGCCATCCTCATCGCCCTTGTTGGGTTCTGGGGCACCCAGCCCCGCCTGGCCGAGACCGAGGCGGCAAACCTCAATGAGGACCTGGAGCCGGTCTCCACCAAGGACCTGGTCACCAACAAGAAGTTCCTGTACTACCTCGTGCTGGAGATGCTCTTTTCCGCGGTTGTGGGCGCGGCCTATGCGTTCACCCCGGCGGCGCTCACCAACCACCTGGGCATGGAGGCGGCAACGGCCTCGACGGTGCTGGCGATCGCCGTCATCGTGGAGCTCCCGCTGCTGCTGTTCTCGGCTCGGTTCATGGATCGGGTCGGCAACAAGACGCTGCTGCTGGTCGCGTTCGGGCTGGCTGCGATCCAGGTGCTTCCGTTCGCGCTGAACCTGCCCTTCCCCGTCGTCATCGCCATCACGTTTCTGTGCAAGCATCCCCCTGCGATCCTCAACATCATGACCAACATGAAGGTCGTCAACACCATCGTCGACCCGCGCCAGCAGATCACCGGGCTCGCCCTGGTCAAGGCCTTTCAGAACTGTGGGACCATCATCTCCAACAACGTCGGCGGACGCTTAGTGGATACCGCCGGCTACCCGACGATGTTCCTGTTTCTGCTCGTCTTGATCACGCTGGCGCTGGTCGGCGTGGTCTTCTTCCGGGTTCCCAGTGGCAACGACAAGCGGCTCTTCAGCTAGGCAGGCGTGCCCGACGATCGCGGGACTCACCTGAGGTGGGGCCGGGAACCTCCGTGTCCGCCCGAGAAAGGACCGACCATGGCAGAACTCCAGCTGACCTTTGACCACGGCAAGCGGCACGAGCTCATCCGCGCGGCAGACCGCCTGGCCGACCACGTGGACATCATCGAGATCGGCTACCCCGAGCTCGTCACCTTTGGCCTCGACCTCGTCAGGGAGATCCACGACGCCCACCCACAGGTCAGGCTCTGCGCGGACGCGAAGGTCTTCCACGGCGGGTCCGGCATCACCAGGCGCTGTTTCGAGGCCGGCGCCTCCATCGTCACGGTGCTGGGCTACGCGCCCGACGAGGTCATCTCGCAGATGGTCCGCCACGCCCGCGAGTACGACGGCGCCATCATGTGCGACCTCGACGGCGTGCGCAACCTGGGCGGGCGCGCCGCCGATGTCGACAAGCTGGGCGTCAGATACTGCCATGTCTCGACGGGCTACCTCATGGAGCACGAGTACGACCTCATGAAGCCCGTGCGTCGCTCCATCTTCCAGCTGCGCCCACTCGAACGGGCGGCGGCCGTCAAGCGCAACCTCATTCACTCCGGTCTCGCCCTGGGCACCGGCATCAACGAAGGCAACCTCGACGACGTCCTCGCCTGCGAACCCGAGATCGTGATGATCGGGCGCGGCATCCTCTCTGTCGACGGCGCCTATCAGACCGCTCCCGAGCGCCAAATTGAGGTCGCCGATCGCATCCGTGCCAAGCTGCACGCGCTGACATAAGCTGGAAGGCACACGCCCACAGGCCGGCGAGAGGGGACGTCCATGGAGCAGATCGGTCGCGCCTTCCGGGAGTGGCTGCTCCGCCAACAGGTGCATGGCGTCACGCCGCGGCGGCTCGATGACGCGCACTATCGCCTGGACGCAGGCGTCGCCATCGGGGAGGTCAACCTGTACCCCTACCGGGACGGCCGGGAGATCGCCGAGTACCGCATCGTGCGCGCCTCGGACGGCGAGGCCACCTTCTTCCTCCATGTGCTGCTCGATGACCTCGACCGCGCCAAGGAGCTCTTTGGCGAGATGGCCGAGGCCCTCGTCGACGAAGCCGAGCACACCACGACCCACGTGCTGCTCTGCTGCACCTCCGCCCTCACCACCACGCTCTTTGCCAACAAGATGAACGACCTCGCGCGGAGCCTCGCGCTCGACTACGACTTCACGGCGATGTCGGTGGAGCGCGCGCTTGCCTGCGGCGAGCGCTATGCCGCCGTGCTGCTGGCACCCCAGGTGAGCCACCAGCGCTCCGTGCTGGCAGCCGCCCACCCCGACGCCCTGGTGTTCGAGATCCCCGCCAAGATCTTTGGCAGCTACGACGCGGCCGGTGCCCTGCGCCTGCTCACGCACGCCCTGCGCGACGTGCACCCCTCCGCAGACGCCTTCCCCGACACCACCCGCGTGGCCCGCGACCTCTCCAACGACCACCGCATCCTCATCATCACGCTGTTCACGATGCGCACTTACTCGCGGCTGGGCTACCACCTCTACGACCGGGGCGTCCTGACCGCGCGGGGCTCGGTGCGCAAGCCCCGGCTCGACTACCGCGACGTGGAGGACCTGCTCGAGACCGTGGACGGACGCGGCGTGAGCGTCTCCGACCTCGACATCATCGGGATCGCCGTGCCGGGGGTCACCTACCACGGCATGGTGAGCCTGCCTGGCGTCATTGACGGCACCTACGACCTGGGAAACCGCATCCACGAACGCTTTGGCATCAGGACCTCGGTGGACAACAACTGCAACGCCGCCGCCGTGGGCTGCTACGTGGGACAGGACCGCTACGAGAGCATCGTGTTCTATCGCCATGAATTCGGGCACATCGCGGGAGGCCTGGGCACCGTCATCGATGGGACGCTGCTCAAGGGGCGACGCAACCTGGCGGGCGAGCCCAAGTACTACGAGAGCCTCTTCGCCTACGATCCCTGCTATGGGGACCAGCTCTGGAGCGCGGAGGGCATGTTCGAGATCGCGCGGAACGTCTCGCTCAGCGTCATCTCGCTGATCTCCCCCGAGGCGATCTATCTGGCCGTTGACACCGTCGATGACATGGACGAGCTGCGCCGTGCGCTCGCGGCTGCGCCCGCGGGGCTGGACCAGCGTCTGCACGCTGGGCTCAACGGCGGCCCGCTCCTGGGCCTGCCTGACGAGCTGATTCCACCCCTGTATGTGGTGGATGACTATCATCAACGCGTCTACCTGGGAGAATATGCGCTCTGTTTGCAGAAGCTGCGCAACCCCGCCTATCGTTCGCTGGGCATCGCCTAGCCTCGCGCGCGGGTCGAGAGAACCCCTTGGACGGTCGAGTATGGATGCGAAGCGTAGCATAAGCGCTGGCCATCGCTTGAGCCAGCTCGAATTAGGTGGTATGTTTTCTTCCATCTGTTAAATTCGGGCATTCCCGATCGACCGCAGACGCACGTAAGCTCTCTTTGACCGACACACGGACGGCATAGGAAGGTGCAGCGCAATGGATGCCAACAGACGCGGAATCACCGGAGACCCCCTCATGAGAAGGGAGCGTGTCGTACGGGGCATCGCCTTCGTCGCCCTCATCGCCGCGCTCGCCTACTACATCATGTATCTGCGCATCTTTCTTCAAGAAATACGTATGACGTTTCGACCGGAGTACTCGCTCATCCTGTCCTATGTCGCAGTGCCCATGGGACTTCTTTCCTGCTCGTTGCTCGTCACGCCGAGCGTGGTCGCCTATAACGAGCTGATAGGGCATTTCCGGACAACCACACGTACCGTCGCACGGCTTCTGGGAAACCCTGTTGTCGCGATCGTGTCGCTCCTGATGATGTTTTCTCCCCTGCTGGTGTACATCCTTGGGCACATCGCGCCGGGATTGCACCTGTATGAGTCCCTGTTGGTACGGCATGTCGGGGCCGTTGTGCTGGGTGCGTCGATCGCTTGCATGCTCTCTAGGGAGAGCATCGGCAGGATCAACGCCGACGGAGACTGACCCTTTGCGAGAGCGTCCCGGCACCGGAAGATGCCGTGGCCGCTAGATGCCCTCGGCCCGACGCATCCTGCGGATCTCCGCGCGCTTGCGGGCGCCCGCGCATTCGGCATGCTGCTCCTCGGTGGTGGCGACCAGCCCCCACGGCACGGGCACGGGCTTCCCGTCGCTGTCCACGCAGACCTCGGTGAGGTAGGCATGGTTGATCATGCGTCGCTCCCCGGTGGCCGGGTCCTCCACGTAGCTGTCCGCACGCACCTCCATGGAAGTGCGCCCCACATGGGTCACCCATGCCTCGATGACCACGATCTCGTTGAGACAGGCCGCGCTCTTGAACTCGAGCGAGTCGACGGCGGCGGTGGTGATGCCGATCCCGGCGTGACGGCGCGCCGCGATGCCCGCCACGTCATCGATCCACTCCATGAGCCGGCCGCCAAAGAGACGGTTGAAGCCATTGATGTCCTCATGACGAATGATATGCGTGGCCACGGAGAGGGATGATCCCACCTTCTTGATGCCCATGGGGTAGGTCTGGTCTGGCACAGGAGGCCTCCTTCTGCTGGCAGTGGTGTCAATTCTTCGATTGTATCCGTTGCGGGCCTGGCGCACGCGGGCCAGGGCGAACCGCCTCAGGCCGTAGTGGGAACGTAGCTGCAGATGAGGGTCATGTCTCCGCACAGCGCAAGGTCCCCGCAGCCGCAGGGCGCCACGGCATGGGTGCTCTTGGCCATCTCCCAGCTGCCCGCCGGCGTCGAGACGGTCCCGGTGCCCGCTATCACGGATAGGCAGAGGAAGGGATGCGGCTGGGGAAGCGTCACCGGCGCGTCCGGGCGCACTCGCACACGCAGCACCTCGAAGTACGAACAGCTCATGAGCGTGGTGATCCCGTCCTTCTCGCGGGCGGTGATGGCGCCGGACGTCGGTGGCGCCGCACCGTAGTCGATGACGTCCATCGCCTGCCGCAGATGCAGCTCACGCAGGGTTCCGTCGGCCTGGGGCCGGTCGTAGTCATAGACGCGATAGGTCACGTCCGAGGATTGCTGGGTCTCCAGGATGAGCGTTCCGCCCAGAATGGCGTGCACCGTGCCGGGCGTGATGTCAAAGAAGTCCCCCGGCTTGATGGGCACGCGGTTCTCCAACTCCTGCCAGCTGCCCGCCTCGACCATCCGGGCGAACTCCGCGCGGTCATGCGCTCGCTGCCCCACGATGATCTGCCCCTGTTCAGGGGCGTCGAGCACATACCAGCACTCGTGCTTGCCCAGCGACCCATCCTCGTGGACGCGCGCATAGGCGTCATCGGGGTGGACCTGGATCGAGAGGTCGTCGGCAGCGTCGAGCACCTTGACCAGCAAAGGGAAGCGGTCGCCCTCCGCGCCCGCGAACAGCTCGTGATGCTCGTCCCAGAGCTGGGAGAGCGTCGCCCCGCTGTAGGGGCCACCGATGACGGTGCAGTCGCCATGCGGGTGCGCCGAGATGCCCCAACACTCCCCCACCGGCCCGTCCGGCAGGTCGTAGCCCCACTCGGTCCCCAGCCGCCTGCCACCCCAGATGTTGTTGTGCAGGACCGGTCGCAACATGAGAAGCCCTGGACGTTTGCCCATCGCCATCAACTCCTTCCCCACGCGCCTTCGCGAGCGGACGCCCTCGGATGTGGGCGCCTCTTTTGTCTCCTTTACGATATCGCAAAGCTCAACTGCCGCTGTGGGCGATGGGGTGCGAGAGGTGCGCACAGAGCGTGGGTGCTAAAGCGCTGGGCAAGCGCACGCCCCCGGCCGAACGGACAGGCCGGGGGCGTGGATGTCGGGAAGCCTGGACCCTGGCCCACGCAGGCGGGCGAAGGTGGGCTGCCACACCATGCTTTCGTGCCTCACTCCCAGATTCGACCGTCCTTCTGGCTGTGCGTACGCCCTCTCGCCCGACCGATGCCCTTGACAATGAGGATCACGCCAGCGATGGCGATCGCCGCCCAGGTGATGGAAGCGATCCAGAACGCCGGGCGATCGGGGGCGGTGTTGAGCACCACATGCACGAGGCTAAAGAGCGGCACCGTGATCATCGACGCCCCGATGCCAATGAGGTGCGCGTAGCGCTTTCTCTCCTGCCGCTTGATTCCCTTGCTGTCGGTGTAGAGCTCCAGGGGCCCATCCGCCGCATTCTTGCGCAGGTACACACGGCCGGCATACTCCGCCACGACACTGATGCCGCTCTCCTCAAGGAAAGCCAGGTAGTCCCTCCTCTGGGCACCGGTGTAGTCGGGCTGGTCCACCTCATACGCAAAGGTCGCGGGAGAGACGTCCTCGAACTCGTAGGTTCCGTGCTTGTACCCGATGAGCATGAGGCCCTTCTGCCCCTGCTCGTTCAGCCATTCCTTCTCCTTGTTGGTGTCAACGAACGACTTGCTCATTGCGATCTTCATGAGTTGCTCATCTCCCGTGCGTCTGCGATCAGTTCCTCCAGGCGAGAAAGCTCGCGCCCGAACGCCTGCCGTCCTTCGTCCGTTATCGCGTACTCCTTCTTGCGGCCCTGCGTCCCCGCTCCCGTCGGTGCGATCCACCCCTTCTTTTGGAGGGCGTCCAGCGCCCCGTAGAGGGTGCCCGCGCCCAGGGAGACACGCCCGTCGGTCATCTCGGCGATGTCCTTCATCAGGGCATACCCATGTGCGGGACGGTGCAGGCGAAGCAAGATGTAGAACGTCGCCTCGGTCAAGGCGCCTCCGCTCGCGGCTCTGCTCACGGTCACTCCTTTCTCATACGGTTACCGTTATATCGCTAAGCGTAATATATCGGGTACCGTAATAGTTGTCAACGACTTTCTTCGCCTGTTTTGGTACGCGGATTTGAGGGCGGCGGCCGCATCCCTCTCACGTCCACGAATCAGTCGCGAAGAGGGCATAGAGCTCCCGCCGAATGGGTCCTCTCCTCGAGCCCCAGGTGATGGTGAGCACTCCGTCGGTGCAGGCAGGTCGGGTCCGTAAGGTGACCGATACGAATCTCGGCCTGCAAGTCGATCCGCATCTTGCGGCGGTCACCACCTCGCACGCTTGACAACGTAGGTAACCTGTGGCTAACTTATTCATTATCGAATTGGGATTTGGGATTGGAACGAAGTCGATCATGCCTCAAGTGCTGAAAGAGGAAGTACGGAACCGTCTCGTCGCCGCAGCTTCCGACATCTTCTACAAAAGCGGGTTCGCCGACGCACGCCTCTCCGACATCGCCCGTCAAGCAGGCGTTTCGACGAGTCTCGTGTACTCCTATTTCAAGAATAAGGAGAGCCTGTTCGAAGCCGTGATCTCCACATTGCCCATGGACTTCGAGGAGATGGCGCGCGAGGAGGAGGCGTTGAGGGACGGCTCGCCACTCGACAAGTACCAAGCGGTGACCGAGGAGCGCATCAACGTCATCCTCGAGCACCACCGCGAGTTCGTGCTGCTCATGGACAAGAGCCATGGCACCGCCTACGAGGGTGCTAAAGACGACTTCATCGAATCCGTCCGGGCCCACATCGAACGCGAGCTTGAGATGGATGGGAAGGGACCCTTCCCCGCCCTGCTCCCCCACGTGCTTGCCTGCAACTTCGTCGAGGGGCTGCTTGAGGTTGCACGACACTACGAGAATGCCGCGCAGGCACAGGAGCTTCTCGCGCTGATCGTCGGCTGCTACTACGAGGGCGTGAACTCGTTATGAGGGCGCAGGGTGACCCTCACACGCAAGGTCTCTTTTTTTGCTCTGAATACCGAATTACTATTCACTATTCTCTGAAGGGACGACCGTGAAATCCCAGAGCGAGCTTGTCAACCGTGTGAAGTCCAAAAGTCGCCTCTCGAACGCTATGACGTGTGCGAGCACTGCCCTCGGCCTCGTGCCGCCGCTTGTCGTGGTGTGGCTTGTGGGAAGCATGTGGCAGAAAACGCTCGACACGGCTGACATAGGAGGGGCCGCCGTCCTGCTCACGGGAGTGCTCGCCACCAAGGCGGGGCTGACGTACCTGGCGACCTGGCAGGCCCACCGGGTCGCCTATGGATGCCTCTCGGACCTGCGGCAGGACATCATCTCCAAACTTAGGGAGCTGCCGCTCGGGTTCTTCCAGACACGCAAGGTGGGCGACCTGGCGAACATCGTGAAAAACGACGTCGAGCAGGTGGAGGTCTACCTCGCCCACGGGCTGCCCGAAACCATGTCGGCAACGGCCCTTCCGGTGGTGGTGGGACTCGCCATGGCAGCCCTTGACTGGCGACTGGCGCTCGCGATGGTCTGTGGACTGCCAGCCATGCTGGTCACCAGGCGCATCTCGGCACCGGCGTGGGCACAGGGGTTTGAGGTCGTCGCGCGCCACACCACGACGATGCAGGAGCGCCTGACCGAGTACGTGTCCACGATCCCGGTCATCAAGGCGTTCGGCAAGAGCGAAGACAAGACCGAGCAGGTCATTGGGGCGGCCTCCGACTACGTCACCTGGGTGACGAACTCCATGAACGCCATCTCCGTTCCCATGGGGCTCATCAGTCTGTGCATGGAGGCGGGGCTCGCGGCAGTCGTCGCAGTCGGTGTCTGGCTCCTGCAGGCTGGCCAGATCGGCGTGGAGCAACTGATCGTCGCCCTCGTGCTCGCCGGCGCCTTTACCTCGTCGGTGACAAAGACCGCCACGCTCCAGCACTACCGCGTCATGTTCGAGCGGGCCATGTCGGGCATCGCCACCATCCTCGATGCGTCCGTGCCCAAACGACCGCAGGAAGCCCCCGCGCCCGACGGAGGCGACCTGGTCGTTGCCCATGTCGGCTTTCGTTATCCCGGCACGGACAGGACGGTCCTGCAGGACGTGAACATCACCTGCCCCACGGCGACCACGACCGCCTTGGTCGGTTCCTCAGGGTGCGGGAAAAGCACGCTCGCGTACCTCATGATGGGCTTTTGGGATCCGGACGAGGGCCGGGTGTCGGTCGGGGGCGTCAGCCCCAAGGAGGTGCCGGAGCGGGAGTGGACGTCCCTGTTCGCCATCGTCCAGCAGGATGTGTTCATGTTCAACCTGAGCCTTGCCGAGAACATCCGCATCGGGAGCCAGGACGCGAGCTTCGATCAGGTTGTCGCGGCGGCACGAAAGGCGCGCATCCACGACTTCATCATGACCCTCCCGCAGGGCTACGACACACTCGCCGGCGAGGCGGGAAGCAGGTTCTCGGGCGGCGAGCGCCAGCGCCTCTCCATCGCCCGGGCGATCCTGAAGGACTGCCCCATCGTCATCCTGGACGAGGCGACCAGCGCGCTTGACGCAGAGAACGAGGCACTCGTGAAGGCGGCCATCGACGAGCTGGGGCAAGAGAAGACGATCGTGACCATCGCCCACCACCTGGGAACGGTCGCCAGCGCCGACCAGATCGTGGTCATGGATGCCGGTCAGGTGGTTGACGCCGGCTCCCATGAGGAGCTGCTTGCCCGCTGTGCGACATACCAGAAGATGGTTGCCGACCAGCACCTGGTCGACACCTGGGACATCAAGAGGGGACGATGATGATCACGCAGGTACTGCACACGCTCACTACCGATGGACGACACATGATCGCCCTCAGCGTGATGGGGTTTGCCGTCTCGGCCCTCTGCGGGGTTGCGATCATGCTTGTAGCTCTCTTCGCGATTGAGGCTGCCCTGAGGAGCGCCCTTGACATCGTCGTCCTTTGCGGCGCGCTCGCCACCCTCCTTGCGGTCAAGACGTTCGCGGGAATCGTCGCGGACAAGCAGAAGCACGAGGCGGGCTTCGACCTGACCTTTGAGGTGCGCTCGCGCATCGTCCACAAGCTCAAGTCCCTCTCGCTGGGCTATTACACGAAGGGGCGGCTGGGAGAGATCAGCGAGATCGTCCACAAGGACGTGGACAACATGGAGCTGATCGTCGGGCATCTCTGGACGCGCATGCTCGCCGACGTGATCGTCTCGCTGGTCATCCTTGTCGGCTGCGCCCTCTTCGACTGGCGCATGGCCCTGCTCATGCTGTCCACCCTCCCTGTGGGCATTGCCTGGCTCGTGGTGGGACTCGCGCACGGCGAGCGTCTCGAGGCAGAGGTCGGAGACGCCTCCGCGAGCATGGCCAGTCTGTTCGTCGAGTACGTGCGAGGCATGCCCCTCCTGAAGGCCTTCTCACGGTGCGCGACGCTCGACGAGCTGCTCGCGGGGGCCGTATCCGACTTTGGGGAGGCGAGCGCACGGGCGTCGCACAATCGCGCGTTCGTGCTGTCCGTCTACAACCTGATCGTTGACGGAGCGCTTCTGGTCGCCATCATAGGGGGTCTGGTGCTGGTGCGCACGGGTGAGCTTGCTCCCTTCTCCTTTCTCGTCTTTGTCGTGGTCGCCCCCGAGCTCTACAAACCCTATCTGGCGCTCGAGAGTCACTGGGCGAACTTCCTCAAGGCGAAGGACTCCTTCGGGCGCATCCAAAAGGTCGCGGGGGCCGCATCGGTCCCGGAACCAAAGCATCCAGCGCGCCCGCACGACCATAGCATCGCGTTCGAGCATGTGGGCTTCTCCTACGACCCAGACCGCCCCGCCCTGCAGGACGTGAGCTTCTTCGTGCCGGAAGGCAGCCTCTGCGCCCTGGTCGGCGACTCCGGAGCGGGTAAGTCCACCGTGGTCAACCTGTTGCTTCGGTTCTGGGACGTTAAGGACGGCTCGATCAGGATCGGTGGGGCCGACATCCGTGACCTACACTACGACGACCTGCTGGACCAGATGAGCATCGTCATGCAGGACGTGCGCCTCTTTGCCGACACCGTGGCCGGCAACATCCGCATGGGCAGGGCCGAAGCGACGGACGAGGACGTCATCGCCGCAGCGCGGGCGGCACGCATCCACGACTTCATCACGACGTTGCCTGACGGCTACGACACGATGCTCGGGGAGAACGGCGTCGGCCTCTCCGGCGGACAGAGGCAGCGTCTCTCGGTGGCGCGGGCCTTCCTCAAGGACGCGCCCATCGTCGTGCTCGACGAGGCGACCGCCAACGTGGACCCCGTCAACGAGGCGCTCATGCAGGATGCCATCTCCGCGCTGGCGCGGGGCCGGACCGTCCTGGTCATCGCCCACCATCTCGCCACCGTGCGCTCGGCAGACCAGATACTCGTACTCTCGGAAGGACGGCTCGTGGAACGGGGCACCCATCACGAGCTCATGACCGTACCAGATGGACGATATCGAAGGCTCTGGGAGAGAAGCGTCGGAAAGTGGCCTGGGGCGGACAGCCCTCCCCACGAATCCAGCCATGACGAGACTGGGAGGCGCTTGTGAGCCGGCCGATGGCCATCTCGTGCACAGGACTCGGGTTTCGCTATGCCAGCTCGACAACCGATGCCATCTCGGGTGTGGATCTGGAGCTGGAGAGCGGGTCGCTCGTGGTCATCTCCGGCAGGAGCGGCTCGGGCAAGACGACGTTCGCTCGCTGCCTGAACGGCCTCGCCTCGCGCTTCTGGGAGGGTGAGCTGTCGGGTACGATCCGCCTTATGGGAAGAGACGTCACCGGAATGGACGTCGGGCGAATCGGCAACATGCTTGCTACGGTGTTCCAGGATCCCCGTTCGCAGTTCTTCATGACCGAGACGGACAGCGAGATCGCCTTCGGCTGCCTGAACCGGGGCATGGGACGCAGCGAGGCGCTCGTGCGCGTCGAAGAGTCCTACGAGGCGATGTCGATGGGAGATCTCAAGAGCAGGAGCCTCTTCGAGCTCTCGAGTGGACAGCTCCAAAAAATCGCGATCGGCTCCTGCTACGCCACCGACCCTGACGTATACCTGTTCGACGAGCCATCGGCAAATCTCGATCTCGACGCAACGCGTGCGCTCGCCAAGGTCATGCGGACCCTCAAGGCGCAGGGTAAGACCGTGCTTGTGCTCGAGCACCGGCTCTTCTACCTCGCCGAACTGCTCGACCGCCTGATCGTGTTCGACGAGGGGCGAGTCGCCGCAGACTACACGCGGGCCGAAGCCCTCGCCTTGGATGACAGGCGTCTTGCGGATGCGGGCCTAAGGCCTCTCTCGCTCGCTGGCCTGCGCCCCCTCCAGGCGTCCGCCCGTACGTCGATGGCAGGACGGCTGGCGAGCGCTCCCATCCTTGAACTGCGCGACCTGTGCTTCTCGTACGGACGGAGGCGCATGCGAGCCGGCGAGGCACCAGGCTTCGCGTGTGGTCCCGTGAATGTGCGGGCCGAAGGCGGCGAGGTCATTGCCGTCGTCGGGGAGAACGGGGCAGGCAAAACGACGCTCGCACGCCTGTGCTGCGGCCTTGAGCGTGAGTCAAGTGGGTTGGTGCTGCTGGACGGCAAGGTCTGCCGCCCTCGCGAACGTCTCGGTCGGGTCGTCCTGGTCGCTCAGGATTCCGACAAGCAGCTCTTTTCTGATTCCGTCTTTGGGGAGCTCTCGCTGGGCAGGAGGCGCGGAGGCCCGGAGCACCGGCAGATCCTTGCCCGCCTCGGCCTCGAGGGGCTTGAGGACGTCCACCCCCAGGCGCTCTCCCGCGGGCAGAAGCAGCGTCTGACCATTGCCTGTGCGTGCGTGGCCCAAGCAGACGCGCTCTTTCTTGACGAGCCGACGAGTGGGCTCGACCGGCAGAGCATGATGGCCGTCAGCCAGCTCGTCAGCGAACTGGCCAAAGACGGGCGTGCGGTGTTTCTGATATCGCACGATCCCGAGTTCCTCTTGGCCACGGCGACGCGGGTGTGGGTCATCGCGGACGGCACCGTCACCGAGGACCTGCCTCTGGACAGTCGCGGACATGCGCGGATCCTTGGGAGCTGGGGAGAGGGAGGCGCGACATGAGCAGGCGCGTCGATCCCCGTACGGTGCTGCTTGTCGTGGGCGTCATCGGGACCCTCGCCATCGTGGCCAACCAGCCTACCTCGACGCATGCGACCTTTGCCTTCGCGGTCCTGCTCTGCCTGATCTTTGGCAGCGTCGGCACCACGCTGGTCGCCGTGGTGGCCTACTTCGCGGCGCAAGCCATGGCCAGGGGCGCCTGGATGCTTGGGGGTCCCGCCTCGGTCGCCCTCGTCATGCTCTCCTACATGGCGCAGAAGCTGCTGGTGTTTGTCCTGCTCGGTGCGTTCGTCTCTCGGGCGACGACCTTCGAGGGCATCGGTGCCGCCCTTGCGCGCATGCATGCGCCGCGGGCCATCACGCTGCCGCTGATGGTGATGCTTCGCTTCGCGCCCACTATCCACTCCGATGCCCATGCGCTCATCGACAGCCTGAGGACCAGAGGAATCATCGACTCCGCCTCATGGCTTCTCGTCCATCCCGGTGCGTTGGTCGAGCTGGTCGTCGTCCCGCTGCTGATGCACGCCACGCGGGTGGCGGACGACCTTTCGGCCTCGGGGCTTACGAGGGGACTCGGACAAGTGCGCGGCCCCGCCAGCATCTACCCGCTGGGGTTCTCGACAGCAGACGCCGCCCTCGCGATCCTGACCCTATCGTGGGGGACGATGCTCGTGTGGCTTCAGACATCGACCGGCTAACGGGGGCGGCCATCACAGACGAACGAAAGGAACGCATCATGCAGAAGAGCAGGAAGCCCGTGGTCTTCGTGGGCACCAGAGATCTCGTCACCATCGGCATCTTCGCCGCAATCACCCTCGCCATATTCTTCGTTATAGGCGGCATTGCGGGCATGACGGTCATCGGAACCGTCGCAAACATCCCCATCGTGTGCCTGTTCACCGCCACCCCCCATCTGTTGCTCGCCGCCAAGGTGAAGAGGACGGGGACCATCTTCATCATGGGGGCTGTCAACGTCCTGCCGGGCCTTATGGTGGGCAACCTCGTCGGCATTGCCCTCTCCCTGGTCGGGTGGGCCGTTGCCGAGCTCATCGCGACATGGGGCAGGTACGGAAGCAGACGAATCCTCGTCTCGGCCTATGTCGTTGGCTGCACCATCCAGTCTGCGGGCTACACTTTCCCCCTGTACTACTCGAGCGTGCAATACCTGACACAGCGTCAGGAGATGCTTCGCCTGACCGACGAGCTGCTCGAGCGCTACCTTGCCCTCTTCTCGTGGCCCGTCTGGGGAGCCATGGTCGCGCTCACGGCTCTCACGGCGCTCGTCGGCTCGGTGATCGCGCTGCACCTGATGAGGAGACACTTTGTCAAAGCCGGGATCATAGTCGCATAAGACCAGTTCAACGCATGTGTCAAAGATCGTGCCAAGCGCGATCATATTTCTTCTTGCCATGGGCATCGCAATGGCTACGGCCATCACCGTCGAGGTCATCAAGAAGCGCCACAACGTCGTGAGCTATCGGGAGGTCGCGGACTTCATGGCCGGCCGCATTATCGAGGGAGGATCGGATCCCGAGAGCTTCGCACGCAGGCACTCCGTTGCCTCCATGCTGATCAACGGGATCATCAGTGGGCTCGTCGCCTTGCTGATCATCTCGCTCGTGTACACGCTGGCCAGCCTTCCGCCGCTGTGGTAGGAGTGCAGGCACAGACGTTGGGGCGTAGCCCTCCGTTCGGAGTGCCCCCAAGAGCCTTGAGCGTTTCTTTAGGGTCCGTCGCCAGACTGGAACTCAGTACGAACAGCTCAGAGGCAAGAAGGGGGCACCCATGGCGGAGTGCATTCTGGAGACGCGCGGACTCGTCAAACGGTTCGGGCGGGGCGCGGGAGCGCAAGTGGCAGTGGACCATGTGTCACTGCACGTCGAGGAGGGGATGGTCTACGGGCTGCTCGGCCCCAATGGTGCCGGAAAGTCGACCACCCTCAAGATGATCACGGGCATGCTGCGCCCGACCGAGGGGGAGCTGCTCTTTGAGGGCAGGCCCTGGTGTCGAGAAGACCTCTACCGCATCGGGTCGCTCGTGGAGCAGCCACCGCTCTATCCCAACCTCACGGCGCGGGAGAACCTACAGGTGCGGACCACGCTGCTGGGCCTTCACGAGCGGCGCATCGACGAAGTGCTCGCCACGGTGGGACTCACCGACACGGGCACCAAGCGCGCCGGACGATTCTCGATGGGCATGCGACAGCGACTGGGCATCGCGCTCGCCCTGCTGGCACACCCGCACCTGCTGATCCTGGACGAGCCGACCAACGGTCTTGACCCCATCGGCATCGAGGAGCTGCGCGGCATCATCCGGGGGTTCGCCGAGCAGGGCATCACGGTACTGCTGTCGAGCCACATCCTCGCCGAGGTGCAGCACACGGCCGATGCCGTGGGCATCATCGTCGGCGGGAAGCTCGCCTATGAGGGCGGCCTGCATGAGGGCGAGGACCTCGAGGCGCTCTTCATGGAGGTCTGCCGGAGGGAGGGATCGCGATGAGCCGGTACAGAACCGTAGGCGCAGGCACCTTCGCCTCTGCGGTGCGCGCCGAAGCCCTGAAGTCGAGGCACGCCGCGCCGGTGCGGCTGTCGCTCGCTCTGGCCCTGCCCTTTCCTCTGCTCGCAGCGGTCATCGCCGTCCGCATGCCGCAGCTGGGCCTGCAGTATTCGCCGTGGAACTACTGGTACGTGCTGCTGATGCCCACCGCGATCTCACTCGTGGCGGCGACGGTGGCGAACGCCGACGCGCGCATGGGCAACCGTGCGCTGCTCTCCACCGGCGTGCCGCTTGGCCGGACATGGTGCGCGAAGGTCACGTGGTGCTTGGCTCTCTCGCTGCTGTCGAACCTCGTCGTCTTCGCCGTGTACGTGGTGCTCTCGGCCGTGGTGCCCGAGGGCGCGGCAAGCGTGCCCGCCATGCTGGCGGCCGCAACTTCCCTCACGGTCGTCAGCTCGTGGATGATCCCGGCGACGCTCCTGCTCACCATGCGGGCCGGCATGCTCGCGGGCGTGTTCGTCCCACTGGCCCTGCAGCTGGCGCTCTCCTTCAGCTGGTCGGCCGTGCCGTTCTGGCCCGCCTGCCCACCCGTGGCCACCATCATGCTGCCCACGGCGTTTCTGCCCGTCCTGCCGAGCGGAGAGCCCGCACGCGTCGGGACGGCACTCGTGGACGCGCTGTCCCAAGGCGGCGATGTCGCGCTGGCTCTCGCCGTAGCCTGCGCCCTTACGACCGCGCTCACCGCTGTGGGAGCGCTCTGGCTCTCGAGATCGGAGGAGACGAGATGACCCGTCATGAAACGAGAGGCCTTCGCCCGGCCGGCACGAATCGTCCAGTTGGCACGGCCCGCTCGGTCGGCCCGAGGATGACCTTCCCTCGCGTCCTACGCGCCGAGGCGCTGCGTCTGCGCCGCTCGCCGCTCGTGTTGTTGCACCTGGTATGCGCGCTTGTCAGCGGCCCTGTGTGTGGAGCGTACTTCGCGTACGCCCCCTGGGACACCGCCTTGGGAGCGGATGCCTTCGCACAGCTGCTGGGCGCCCTGATGCCGCTCATGGCTGGCATCGTGTGCGGGCTGGACGCCGACGGCGAGGATGAGGCCACGGGGCTCTCCGCCCTCTTGTCCGTCCCGTCGCGCAGGATCGCCCCTGCCGGTCGTCTCTGCGCCCTGTGGCTGATGGGCGCCGTGACGCTCGCACTTGCCATCGGCTCGTTTGCCGGCGTCCTTACCCTGGCAGGACAAAACCCGTTCGGACTCGTCGTCTGGGTGCGCGCCATTGCGGGCATCTCGTTCGGCAGCGTCCCGGTCTACCTGCTTCTCTATGCCCTGGCGCTCCACTGGGGGCGCAACACGACCATAGCCGCCGGGGCCGCAGGCCTCATGCTCGCGTTCTTCTCGGTCGGCGGGCTCGCACACAATCTCATGACCGGGAAACTCACCGCCATCGGCACGAACGCGTTCGCCTTCCTGCCGACAAGCTGGCCGATACGCCTCGGGTCGCTTCCCGTCGAACTCGCCGTTGCCACCGGCGTGGCAAACATCACAGGCGGCCCGGCCAGCGCGGAGACCGAGCTGTGGTCTGCGCTGGGCCTGTGCGCCGTGGTGACCGCCCTACTCTTTGGGGCTGCGGCGCTCTGGATCGCTCGGTTCGAACCCGCACGGCGCGAAGGCTAGGAGGAACCCATCATGACCGACACATCACGGCGGCGCACTGGCGCCATCCTCGCCCTCGTCGTAGTTATCGTGCTCGCGCAGGTGGCCCTCAGGGGCTGTAACGGAGCCGATGCGATGCTCGTCAAGGGCACCCTGGACCGAGTTCTGCCAACGCCACAGCAGACGGTGTGGGCGCCCTGTCCAGACCCCAGCGCGCACACAAGCTCCTATCGTGACGCGTCTGGCTCGTACACGAACTACATCTACGAGGTGGAGGCGGCGACCGAGGACGGGACGCGCCTCACGGTGACCATCATCCTCTTTGGGCGGGAGGCGTCCGGGCAGGGCTGGCTCGAGATCAACGCCAAGGGGGCCACAGGCGTGCACTACGACAGCGTCGAGGCGTCCGAGGTTCCACAAGCCGCCCGAGACGCCCTCGGCGCGGAGTGAGGCTGGCGCGGGACACGGCAGCTTCGCGTCCATGCTCTATCATGACGGCACCACACGAGCGACCTCCGCACGACCGGCGGGGAAAGGACGGACCTGGCCATGGCGCGCATCCTCGCGATCGACGACGAGCGGGCGATCACCGACCTGCTCTCCCGTGCGCTCGAGCGCGATGGACACCGCCTCGACGCCGTGAACGACCCCACGACCGTGCCCGCGCTCGATCTGTCGCGCTACGACCTCATCCTGTGCGACGTGATGATGCCTGGGATCGACGGCTTCAAGCTGGTGGGACAGATCCGGGGTCTGGTCGACGCGCCCATCCTCTTTTTGACGGCCAAGGTCGCCGAGGAGGATGCCGTGCACGGGCTGGGGCTGGGGGCGGACGACTACGTGCGCAAGCCGTTCGGGGTGGCCGAGCTGCGTGCGAAGGTGGCGGCGCACCTGCGGCGCGAGGGTCGGGCACGCACGCACGTGCTCGCGCTCGGGGAGCTGCGTTTCGACCTCGGGGCACGCGAGCTCTCCGTAGGTGGTGTCCCCGTGCCGCTCACGGCCACGGAGTACGCGATCTGCGAGTTTCTCGCGCAACAGCGCGGCCAGGCGCTCTCGCGCGCCCAGATCCGCGATGGCGCCTTTGGCTGGGCCTCGGACGCGGGAGACGACGCGATCTCGATGCACGTGAGCAACGCCCGCACCAAGCTCCGCCGCGCCGGCGCCGACCCCATCGAGACCGTGCGAGGGGTGGGATACAAGTGGCGGGCGTGAGCAGTGCCGGGCGACGCGCTCGCATCCCGCTGGCCCTGGTGGTCTCCCGCTACTTCCTCTTCGTGCTCGTTGGCGTGCTTCTCTTTGGCGGTATCCCGGTGGGGGTCTTCACCTGGCAGATGGAGAACGGCACCATTCTTGCGGCGAACTACGGCGAGACCCATCTGCAGGAGGTCGCAGAGGCGCTTGCCAGCCAGGAGCGCTTCGATCCTGACGCTATCCCCTCGGCGTACCGCTACGCTCGCTTCTCCGCGGACGATGCGCTGCTGGAGACGGACCTGCCGGACTCCCAGCTCGCGATCGCCCGAACCCTCATCGCATCGCCCGAAGGCGTGGTTCAGCGCCAGGAAGGCTTCGGCTCGCAGCTCTTCTACGTGGCCATGAGTCTGCCCGATGGCGGCCGCTGCGTCCTTTGCCACGAGCTCATGCCCCAGTGGGCCGACAAGGGCGCGCGTGACACGCTGCCCAACCCTCAGGACCTGCTCGTCTGGACCGTCCTTCTCGCCCTGGTCCTCACGATCGCGCTCGGCGCCCTCCGTGCCGGACGCAGGCTCACGCGCGAGATGGGAAGCTTGGCACGGGCAGCAAAGGCCATCGGCGACCAGGACCTGGACACGCCGGTGGGCGGTAGCCGGGTGGCCGAGGTGGACGACCTGCTGCGGGCGATGGAGGAGATGCGTGCCTCGTTGAAGGAGTCGATCGAGGCCCGGGAGGTGGCCGAGCGACAGAGCCGTGAGCAGGTGGCCGCGCTCGCGCATGACCTCAAGACGCCCCTCACGGTGGCGCTCGGCAACGCCGAGCTGCTCGCCGAGGACGCCGAGGCGGGAGGGCTCAGCGAGGAGCAGGCAGCGAGCGCCCAGGCGATCCGCGACGCCGCCCGCTCGATGGACGCGTTCGTGGACAAGATCACCGAGGTGTCACGTGGACGGGCGGAGGGCCTGCGCTTCGAGCCGGTCGATCCAGTGGCGCTCGCCGACAGGCTCGAGAGCGCGGCGGGACAGCTGGCAGCGGCGCACAGGCTCACCTTCGAGACCACGCGCACGGCGGAGTTCGAGGATGGGTGCGCCGCGATCTCGCGGGGCGAGACGCCCCTGCCCCGCTGGGACGCGGACGCCCTCGAGCGGGCCGTACTCAACCTGGTGAGCAACGCCTGCGACCATGCGGGCGGGAGCCACGTCTACCTCGAGCTCTCCTGCAGCGACCAGGGCCTCTCCGTCGCCGTCGAGGACGACGGGGAGGGCCTCTCGCCCGAGGTGCTCGCGCATGGCACCGAGCGCTTCTACCGGGGCGACTCTGCCCGGACCTCCGGGCGTGGAGGATCCCACTTCGGCCTTGGGCTCACGATTGCCGCAGAGGCCGCCGACGCGCACGGCGGGAGACTCGAGCTCTCCAACCGCACGGACGGCAGCGGGCGCGTGCTCGGCGGGTGTGCCGTGCTCTGGGTCCCGCTATCCATGGCAGAGGGAAGATAGCGGGCCATCCCAAGGGCTGGGTGCGGGGCAGCGTCCTGCAAGCAGAAACGCCGCCCCACTCGTCTGGCCCGCGCCTACCGCCGTACGCGCCACCCGATCGCGTTCTGACGCATGCCAACGAAGTCCGCGTACACGCCGTCCTCCTCCATGAGGCTGTCGTGGGTCCCCTTCTGCACCAGGCGACCCGCATCAAGCACGACGATCTGGTCGGCGTTGCGCACCGTGTTCAAGCGATGGGCGATCGTGATGACGGTCTTCTCCTTGGTGAGCGCCTCGATGGCGAGCTGCAGGTCGCGCTCGTTCTCCGGGTCGACGTTGGCCGTCGCCTCGTCGAGGATCACGATCGGCGCGTCCTTGAGCATCGCCCGCGCTATGGAGATACGCTGGCGCTCGCCGCCGGAAAGGCGCTTCCCGCCTTCGGCGAGCCGGGTGTCGTAGCCCTCGGGAAGCTCGGAGATGAAGTCGTGGCAGCAGGCGCGCCTGGCCGCCCGCACGACCTGCTCGTGCGTGGCTTCGGGATTGCCCATCTTGATGTTGTTCTCGACGGTGTCATCGAACAGGTACACGTCCTGGAAGACCATCGAGACACAGCCGAGCAGGGCGTCCGTCTGCCACGCGCGCACGTCGGTGCCATCGACCGTCACCACTCCGGAGTCGACGTCCCAGAATCTGGCCATGAGCCGCGTGAGCGTGGTCTTCCCAGAACCGCTCGGCCCGACGATGGCGCACGAGCTCCGAGGAGGAACCGAGAACGTCACGTGGTCGATCACCGTCCGGTCGCCGTAGGAGAAGCTCACGTCCTCGAGGGTGACGCCCATCTCCGCCGCGCCCTCGTCGCGCGATCCCTCTACCATGACGGGCGTGTCGATCAGCTCGTTGACGATGCTCATCTGGCGGTCGATCTGCCGCAGGAGGCTGGAATGGATGCCGGTGAGCTCGAGCTTGCCGAACACCATGAACGAGCAGACGATGGCGACCAGCGCCGTGCCCGTCTCCATCGCGTCGACGCTCCACAGCCAGGCGGCGCTCAGGCACACGGCCACACTCGCCGCCTTGGTCACCGAGAGCTGCAACATGGCGTACTTGACGAACTTCATCTCTGCCTTGAGGTTCACGTCCTCGCAGACGTCGATGGCACGAGAGAGGCGCTCCTCCGTTCTCCCCTGCATCGAGAAGGTCCTCACCACGGGCATGCCCTGGAGAAACTCCAGGACCGCGTCCACGATCTCGCCCTGGGAGGCCACCCGTTCGTCGGACACCTCCCGCGACTTCGCCTGCATGGCACGGTTGACGAGCAGGAAGAGCAGCGCGGCCGCGACGCACAGAAGGCCGAGGTGCCAATCGAAGAAGACGAGCATGACCACCATGATGACGGAGAACACGAAGCCCGAGATGACGCTCGTGTAGACGATGCCTCCTGCGTTCTGCACGTCCTCCAGCCGGTTGGTGATCGCCGAGGTGATGTCGCCGAGGCTGGACTCGTTGTAGTAGCCCATGGGCAGATAGCGCATCTTGTCCCCGATGGCGGTGCGCTTCTCCCCGACCATGGAGAAGTTGCCGTAGCAGAAGTTCTTGCTCTTGAAGTACCCGGTCACGAACATGCCGGCGATGCTCACGAGCATGACGCACAGCGCGGTGAGGGCCGTCGTGTATGACAAGGTCCCCTCGGACAGGGCGAACAGGACGGTGGCCAAGGCAAGGATCTGCCACGACTCGGCGAAGGAGTTCAGCACCGACCAAACCATGCCTCGGCGCAGGTACGGCGCGTAGCTTCCCCCAAATCGGAAGTACTTCCTAAAGGTCTCCAGCATGATTGTGTCCTCCTCACGCCTCGTCCCGCGACCCGATGTGGGCGAGGTACATGTCCTTGTAGAGCGGGCAGGCCGCCATGAGCTCGTCGTGGGTGCCCTCGCCGACGACGTTCCCGTCATCGAGGACGACGATCTTGTCCGCGCCGACCACGGTCGACAGGCGGTGGGCGACGACCACCAAGGTGCGACCGGCCACAAGGCGCCCCACGGCCTCCTCGACGATCGCCTCGTTCTCAGGGTCCGCATAGGCCGTCGCCTCGTCGAGGATCACGATCGGTGCGTCCTTGAGCATCGCCCGCGCGATCGCGACGCGCTGGCGCTCACCACCGGAGAGGTGCCCGCCGGAGCCACCCACCTGCGTTTGGTAGCCGTTCTCGAGCGAGCGGATGAACTCGTCGCACCCACTCGCCCGCGCGATCGCGACGACCTCCTCGTCGGAGGCGCCCGGGCGTCCCTGGCGGATGTTGTTCATGATGGTGTCGTCGAACAGGTAGGTGTCCTGCGTCACGTAGGTGATGTTTCGCTCCGTCTGTCCGGGGGCCATGTCGTTCACCGACACGCCACCCACCTCCACCGATCCGCTGTCCACGTCCCAGAAGCCCGCGATCAGCCCCGCAAGGGTCGACTTGCCCGATCCGCTCGGTCCGACGAGGGCGGTGACCTGACCGGGCTCGATGCTCAGGTCGATGCCGTGCAACACCTCCTCCCCGTACGAGAAGCGGGCCTCCCGGATGTCCACCCGGCTCCCCTCAAGCTTCGCAGGGGCGTCGCCACGCCTCTGCGCGGGCTGGGAGAGGACCTCGTCTATCTGCTCCACGATCGTCCCGACTTGGGCAAGGGAGTCGGTGAACGACACGGCGGCGTAGAGGGAGGGGAAGATCCCCAGCGACAGGATCGCGACGAGGACGAAGGTGGAGGGTTCGAGCGTGCCCTGGAGCACGAGCGCACACCCAACGGGGAGCACCGTGACCAGGGTGGAGGGCCAGATGGCCAGCGCCGCGTCCTGAAAGACCTCCACGCTGGCCATCCAGTCTATCGACGAGCGCGCCGCCCGCGTGACCGCTTTGGCGTACTTCTCATAGGAGGAGGCCGACTGGCCGAACGCCTTGATGACCTCGATGCCGTTCACGTATTCGACCGCCACGGCGCTCATGGCCTCTCCGGCGGCCACCTGTTCGCCGTAGCGCTCCTCGTAGTTGCGCATCATGCCGGCGTAGCACAAGGCTCCCACGGGGATCGTCACCAAAGAGGCCAGCGCCATGCGCCAGTCGAGCAGGAATATGAAGATGACGATGGCGAAGGGGATGATCAGGTTGGAGCTCATCTCGGGGATCACGTGGGCCAGCGGCGTCTCGATGCTGTCCACCTTCTCGACCATGATGTTCTTGAGCTTGCCGGATGGCGTCTCCACAACGTATCCGAGGGGGACCCTCGAAAGGTGTTCGGCGATCCTGCGGCGCACCTTGCTCATGGTGGCGAAGGTCGCCCGGTGCGACAGTGCCGTGGAGGTCGTACGGAAGATGATGAAGACCAGATAGCCGACCGCAGCGACCCCGCACCACCGCAGATAGAGGCCCATGTCTCTCACCCCTGCGAGGATCCCGTTGACCATGGCACCCGCGGCGAAGTACGGAACGACCCCGCCAGCGACGCCGACGATCGCCAAAAGCGCGGAGAGCAGGTACCACTTTCGGTTCTCCCCCGACCACTCCAACAGCAGGCCGAACGGGTTCTTTGGTGTGGTGGAGCTGGCACCGCCCGCCCCACGTGTCGTGTTGTCCATGAAGCCTCCCTTTCGTTCTCAACGCCGCGTAGCGACGCTCGTTTCTTCTACGTACCCCATGGCGGACAGGAGCTGGGACGGCTCGCGGACCGCGAACTCGTCGGTCACCGACCCTCCCTCAAGCCGCACGGCCCTGTCGCAGCACGCAGCGGCGAACTCGACGTCGTGGGTGATGACCATGACGGCCGTCCCTTGCGCCGCGACGTCCCTGACGATCCCCGCGACCCGACGCATGCTCGCGCCATCGAGGCCGCTCGTCGGCTCGTCGAGGATGATCACCGGCGCGCTCCGGAAGAGGGCCACCCCCAGGACGAGTCGCTGCTTCTGTCCTCCCGAGAGGGTTGAGGGATGGCGCCCCTCAAGATCCCCGAGGCCCAGCTGGTGCAGGATTTCCCGTGCCGCCTCGGCAGCCTCTCGTGGCTTCGGCAGACCGGTCGTCAGCTCGTCGACCAGGTCTTCACCGAACAGCTGGCTGTCGAGGTCCTGGGGCACGTACCAGAGGCGTCCGATGCGACGTCGGGGTGCGATCCGCCGACCACCGAGGAGGACCCTTCCGGCGTCCTCCTTCAGCAGTCCCGCGAGCACCTTCGCGCACGTGCTCTTGCCCACTCCGTTGGGACCCACGATGGCGAGCACCTCCCCTGCGCGACAGCTGAGACTCACCTCGCGCAGGACCATCGTTCGTCCGAAGGCCTTCGACAGACGCTCGACCTCAAGCAGGACAGGAGCCTTGCCGGGAAAGGCCCCCGATGGCACCGTCATCCTGCGGCGATCGTCGAGCAGCGCCACATTGGCCAGGCGCAGCCCGAGACGCTCGGCCTCCTCGGGAGACATCCGGCCCATCTCCGCGCCCGAAAGCTCCCTCACCACCGTCCCCTCCTTGACGAGCACGAACCGGTCCGCGATACCGGACAGGTAGAACAGCCGATGCTCGGCGACTATCACGGTCTTCCCCTGCTCCTTCAGGTGTCGGATGCTCGCGGCGAGGCGCATTGAGGCCTCCCGGTCGAGGTTCGCCGAGGGCTCGTCCATCACGTAGACGTCGGGATCCACCGCATAGGCGGACGCCACTGCGACCTTCTGCCGCATCCCGTAGGAGAGGTCGTGAAGGTTCGCCCCAAGCAGGTCCCCCACCCCGGCCGCACGAGCGGCCGACTCGACCGCCGAGACGATCCGGTCCCGCTCGAACCCTTGGTTCTCGCAGCCGAAGGCTATCTCACCGGCGACTTCGTTCGAGAAGAACTGACTCCTGGGGTCCTGAAAGACGTTGCCCACCAGCATGCCAAGCTCCCATGAGGGCATCTCACGAACGTCGACGCCCCCGATGGACACGCTTCCGCGGAGCTCGCCACCGTAAAACCGGGGTGCGAGCCCGTTGATCACGCGGGTCACCGTGCTCTTGCCACTGCCGGAAGGGCCCGTTATGACGACGACCTCCCCTTCCGCCACCTCAAGGGTCAGGTGGTCGAGCTGCCAGCCGTCCCCGTCGTAGGAGAACGAGACCTTATCCAACACAACCGATGCGCCCATGTCGCACCCCCTTACGCGAAACAGCAGATGGCAACTGCCAAGGCAACGGCGCCCACAAGGAGCCAGTCGGCGACGCGCATGCGCACAGGGTAGTAGCAGCCCCTCGGTCCAGGGTTCTCTATGCCTCGGACGATGGCGGACGCGGACAGCTCGTCGGCGACCTTGAGGGAGCGAAAGACCAGCGGGACCGCAACGTACTCTGCCGTGTCGAGCAGATGGAGGAGCACCTTCGCCGGACTCCTCAGAAAGCCCCTCACGCGCATCGCGTCTTTGATCTCCCTCGTCTCGTGGACGACCGTTGGGACGAAGCGCAGCATCACCACCAGGATGAATTGGATCCTCCTGGGAATGGGCAGCCTGCCCAGCGCGCCCGATATCTTGCCCGACGGCATGCCCGCCAGGACGCAGAGCGCCATTCCCGGCAGGACCATCCGGTAGATGAGGGACAAAAGCAGTGGGGACGGAAAGACCAGGGCACCGTAGATCCCCTCGAGGTAGACGCCACTCAAGGAGCACGCGTACACCAGCGCGTAGGCGAGGCCCCTGCCCGCCATGCCACACAGGCAAAGCAACACCAGAAGCACCAGCATGAAGGCGAGGTGATGGAGCATGCTCCTTGCGAGGAAGGTCGCCACGCATGTGCCCATGACGACCGCCAGGGCCGTCAGTCCGTTCAGATCCTTCAGGAACCGGGAGGAGGAAGGGGCCACGCTCACGATACGATGCCGGACCTTTCGAAGTGCCTGCGAAGCAGCCTCTGGCCGAACAGCACCCCCAGAGCGGCACACGCCGCCGTGATGGCGATGCCGAGGGCCATGAGCTGGGGTGACGTCACCATCTCAACCTGCATGTTCAGGGTCGTCTCGGTGAACCCGCTCTTGAGCGCCATCTGCGAGAACGACTCCCAGGACCACAGCAGGGGGACGACGCTGCCCACGAACATCCCGACAGCGTAGATGCCCCACCCGATGGCGTTGCGGACCGGGTTGCGATAGGTGTCCTTGCCGATCATGGACAATTCCGCCAACATCGCCACCACCAGGAAGTACGGGATGAGGAAGGAGTAGCCGAGCGCCCCTTCGATGAGCCCGTAGACCGCTATCCAGACGAACAGCAGGCCGTGCCTGTTCACCCGGTTCGCAGCCACCAGGTAGAACGTCGCCCCGATGAGGCACTCTATGCCGGCGGCGCCGTAGAGGTAGACGGCCGGTATCGTCAGGGCAAGCGCCCCCACGGCGAGGATCACGACGAAGAAGATCGCCATCATGGCGGCGACCGTCATGATGGCCCTCGTCCCAAGCCTTCCCCCTGATATCTGTGCTGACATTGCATCCTCCCTTGTAGCTTCAGATGAAGCGGCTCAATTAGTTAGGAAGGATTAACTTAAGACAAGGACCGCTGTCACATTGCTCCGAAACGGAACGGAGCGCGTTAGAATACTCCAAAATGGAAACCTGATTTCATCGGTCGACCATGGGTCGGAGGGCGCTGTTCTCGCAATCGCCAAGGCCGGAGCGGTAGCCGATGGATCCGTCCAAAAGGAGATGCTGACGCGATGAGCGAACGGTCCGGATCGAGCGTGCCGAGCGGATCGAACATGCCGGCGTATTCCCAGCTCCCCAAGGCGTCCCGCATCCCCCACGAGCGGCCTTCCGACGGGGCGGCCACCCTCCGCAGCTGGACCATACTGCCTGGTGTGAGCCTGGTCAGCATGGAATTCGACACGACCGAGTCATTCGCCGAGGAGCCCTGCAAGTCGAACCTGATCGACATCCGCTACTGCCTGGATGGCGCATCCGAGATGCAGATGCTCAACCGCAGCGTCTTCCGCCTCCGCGAGGGGGAGCTGTGCGTGCACACGCTCACCAACAAGGCGGCCTCCTACTCGTTTCCCCAGGGGCGGTTCCTGGGCATCGAGCTGCTCATCGATCCCGATTCGCTGACCGAGGAGACGAAGAGCTGCTTCTCGCTCTTCGACATCGACCTCAAGAGGCTGAGTGGGGCCGTCTCTTCGGGGCCGACAAAGGACATCTGGTTCCACGGGATGGCGCCGAGGAGCATCCGCCAGATCGCCGAGGACATGGTCTACGGTGACGCCGCCAGCTCCCCCGCCTACCTCAGGCTCAAGGCCCTCGAGCTCCTCTTCCAGGCGCAGCGGCTCTCCGGATCGGGGGTCTTCGACCCAGCCCCACGTTCGGACCGGGCGGCTGACGTAGCCAATCGCACAAGAGAGCTTTTGATGGAAAACCTTGGGCGCACCACCTCTTTACAAGAGCTCCTCAAGCAGAGCGGCGTGGGCGAACGGACGGCGAGAAACGCGTTCCGGAAGGTCTATGGCTGCACGGTGGGCACGTTCTTGCGGCGAGCGCGGATGGACGAGGCGGCGCGACTGCTCGCCAAAGGCGAAGCTCCGATCGGCACGATCGCAGGCATGGTGGGCTACGCGAGCGCAAGCAAGTTCTCAAGTGCCTTCAAGCGGGAGTACGAGATGCTCCCCAAGGACTACCGGGACCGCTACCTTCGCTGAGGTGGACTTCATGCGTCTGCAGGTAGTGGGATGGGCGTGCCATGCAATTAGTTCAAGTGGGTCCCGTGGTCGCCCAGAGGTGGTGATCAGGCCGCACCAACTTCTCAAGTCGGGAAAGTGCCAAATCCTATGGGTTTACAACTTGGGAAAGTGGCATACTGTTTGTAAATTCAACCTTGGAAAGTGGCAAGGAGACAGGTTTCGAATGTTCGCCAGAAAAGCCTATGACCAGCTTCTCGCCTGGAAACGTGAGAGCGCAGGATCCAGCGCCATGCTCATCGAAGGCGCACGACGCGTGGGCAAGTCAACCTTGGCCGAGGAGTTCGCGCGCAACGAGTACGCATCATACCTCCTTGTGGATTTCACGCGTGTCGCACCGGGATTCAGGCAGACCTTCCTCGACACGCGCAACAACCTCGACGAGTTCTTCCTCAACCTTACTGCGGCATATGGCACACGGCTCATACCAGGCAACTCGCTCGTCATCTTCGACGAGGTGCAGCTCTTCCCCGAGGCCCGCGAGTTCATCAAGCACCTGGTAGCAGATGGTCGCTATCACTACCTGGAGACCGGGTCACTCATCTCCATAAAGAAGAACGTCGAGAACATCGTCATTCCCTCCGAGGAAGACTCGATGGACCTGTGGCCCATGGATTTCGACGAGTTCCTCTGGGCGCTCGGCGAGGACGCCATGTCCGAGCTCATCCGTCGGTCGTTCGAGCTGCGAAGGCCCCTGACG
The DNA here is from genome assembly GCA_040268355.1 of Atopobiaceae bacterium. Classification (GTDB taxonomy): domain Bacteria; phylum Actinomycetota; class Coriobacteriia; order Coriobacteriales; family Atopobiaceae; genus UBA1367. Next base: position 29,602 of record JAWRIT010000100.1, read on the forward strand.
GATGACCTGCACCGCAAGGCGATGCGCCTGTGGCGCGAGTATCTCCTGGTGGGAGGGATGCCGCAGGCGGTGAGCGCCTATATCTCCGGCCGCGACCTTGCCGCCGCGGATGCCGCCAAGCGACGGGTGCTCAAAATCTACCGCGACGACATCGCAACGTATGGGGGCGGCGATACCGACTGGATAAAGGCGGTCTTCGACAGCATCCCCGCCCAGCTCTCCAAGCATGAGAAGAAGCTCGTGTTCACCGAGGTGGAGCCGGGGTCGAGATCGAGGAGCTACGAGGGGGCCTTCGCTTGGATGCGCGAGGCCCGTATCGCCAACCTGTGTCAGAGGTGCACCGACCCGAGCGTCGCCCTCGCCCTCTCGGCAGACCCCGCCACGGTCAAGTGCTACATGGGCGACACGGGCCTCTTGGTGTCACAGGCCTTCTCAGCGGGAGGCAGGTCCCTTTCCGACGTCTACCGGCAGACGCTTGCTGGCGACCTCTCGCTCAACGAGGGGATGCTCGCCGAAAATGCCGTTGCCCAGCAGCTTGTTGCCGCAGAGCATCCGCTCTACTTCTACTCTGACAGCTCCAAGGTACGCGAAGACCGCATGGAGATTGACTTCCTCGCCGTGGAACCCTACGACAATGCCGCAGGCAAGCCGCGCGTGACGCCCATAGAGGTGAAGTCGGGCACCAGGTACAAGACGGTCTCCCTCGGTAAGTTCAAGGACAAGTTCGGAAGCCACGTAGGAATGCAGGTCGTCCTCCATCCCAGGCAGCTGAAGGCGGATGGCGACATGATCTTCCTCCCGCTCTATATGGCAGGATGCCTCTGATCATCCTTTCTTGCGAGGGTATGGGCTCGTGGCAGGGTGACCAACAGGCTGCGCTCACGACGTCTGCCGGCATTCGGCGTTCGCTGTGCCGTTGATGCGCGACTCCAGCTCGGACATGAAGGCGACCACGTCGTCGAAGGCGGGGACCTCGCCGAATATCATGGGGCGCATGCGCTCGTAGTCGGCGGCGAGCTCCTCCAGGCGCTCGGGCTGCGGCGAAAGCTTCAGCGTGCCGGGCTTGGCGTCGGCGAGCTTCGACCAGGGCGTGCGGTAGAACTTCTCCTTGAAGGCGACCACGCGCGCGAGGAGCTCCGGCTGGGCGATGGCGCGCTCCGCGACGTCGGAGCGTCCGAGGCGGTACAGGTCGTAGTAGTGGCGGGCGTAGCGCCTTGGCATCGCCTTGCTGGCCGGGCGGTTCGCCTCCTGGTGCAGGATCGTCGCCTTCTCCCAGAACGTGCGCTCGGCCACGGCGGTGCGCACGTTGGTGCTCGGCCGCGAGAACGCCTCGGGGTGCAGCTCCGCGACGTACGGCGAGATCTCCGTCTGCGCGGAGGGCGTCCACGCGGCCAGCGGGCCGATCTCGAGCTTCACGACGTCGAGCGTCGCCGCAGACGAGAAGAGCCGCGGGTAGGCGAAGAGCACGGTCTCCTCCTCGGATCCTGCGCGCACGTCCGCCTCGCGCCCGAGCTCCTCGGACAGGCTAGCTCTGAGCGAGGGCGCGAACACGTCTGCGAGGTAGCGGTTCGTGCGCTCGATGGTCTCGAGTTTGAACTTGTCCTGCTTGGTGTTGGAGCGCTCCTCCCAGGGCTCGTCCAGGCGGTAGCCGATGAGCCGCCAGTCCAGGATGAGGTCGATGTCCTCCGAGAAGCGCTCGATGAGGTGGTAGGACTTCGAGAGACTCGTGCCGCCCTTGAAGACGATCGAGTCGGCGAACTCGCTGCGGTGGAACAGGTGGTCCAGCAGGTAGCACACCCACAGGTCCTTCTCGACGATGGCAGGCTGCAGCGCCATCTCTGCGGCGGCGATCCTGATGAGCGCAGCCCTCTCCTCCTCACTCGCCCTTGCCATGCTCAGCATCTTCGCATCCTTTCGCGATCTCGGTAATGACGTCGCGCACCCAGGCGGTCGCACGCTCGGTCTCGGCGAGCAGCGCCACCTTCTCCTCCGCGTTGAGGCGGCCCGACAGGTGATCGATGGCCTTGTCGTTGACGCCTTCGCGCCCGAGGGCCTTGAGCGCCTGGACGACGAGGGCGGTCAGCGGCGACATGCCCACTATGTTGCGGTTGGCCGCGTGCCTGAACCTCACGTCGAAGGGTCCCACCTGGACGCTGGTATACGGGCCGGTGCTGATGTAGGAGTATACCGCGGGGACCTGGGTGTCCAGGCCCAGCATGTTCAGCGCGTGGTCGCCCGACGGGACGACCTCCCAGCCGCGTGCCCTCGCGATCGCGTGTGCGACCGCGTCAACGTCGGGCGGGACCAGCCTGCGCAAGAGCTCGCTGCGGCGGGGCTTGTAGTAGACGCCGCGCGCCGCGCGGGCTATCGCCCCCGAGTCCGCCAGCCCCTTGAGCGCCTGCCTTGCGTTGACGGAGTCGGACACGTCCGCGAAGTCGCTTGCGGTGAAGGCGGCGTCGTCAGGGAGCGATTCGACCCTCCGGCGTATGGCCTCCCTTATGCCCTTGTCGTTCATCGCGCTCCTCTCAAAATCACGAATATAGTATAGTATACGTGATTTTATAGCAACGGCAAATGGTTAAAGAAATCGTTAGGGTCCCGGCATGCCGGCTCTGCTTCTGATGGGCTACGGCCCCAGCAAGTCGAGCACGATCGCATGAGGGCGCGCCGCCGAGATCGCCGCCTCCAGAGACGCGCCGTCGGCCATGCGCTGCGCGATTGCCACCCGCTTAGCCAAATGACGCCTGTACGCTAGTACTCGATCCCCGACATAGCTTGGGCGGAGGAGCGATAGACATCTTGGCTGTAGTGCCCCAGTTCAAAGAAAGCGCGCTTGGTGTCCTCCACGGCCGCACGGATGGGCTCCAGGTCTTTGATCGCAAGCGAAGTGAAGATCACGTCTACGATGAGTAGCTGCACATTCAGGGCTGTCTGGCTTGTGAGGCGCAGGCTGTTCTCAGCACATGCTGTGAGCAAGAGGCAGGTCGCCTTCTGGGCGATCGGACAGTTGCGCTGCTGCGTCACCACAATTACGTCGCAACCGCGGTCGCGCGCGATACCCACAAGCTCCTCGTTCTCAGATGTGCGCCCTAAGACTGAGAAGCAGACCAGAAGATCGTCCTCCACGATTCCCAAGATCGACTCGAGCTGGACATGTAGATCCTCGTAGTAGACGGTTTCCACGCCCAGACGCATCATCTTGATCACGAATGCCTGTGCGACGATGCCGGTGCTGCCGAAGGCCGCAACAAAGACGCGTCGCCTCTTCTTGCGCGCCTCTTCGATAAGGGCGCCGGCTCGCTCAAGCTCCTCGCGGTCGAGCATCGCCGCTGTGTTCTCGAACGAGTTCACGGTGAAGGAGGTCAGCTTGTCGAGCACCTCGCCTGCCGTGTCACCCGGATGGATGTCGGCCAGCTCGATGCCATCACGCGCCTGCAGGACGTTTGCAGCTGAGAGTGAGAGCTTGAAGTCGGCGTAGCCCTTCGCCCCCATCTTCCGCGCGAAGCGCACGACCGTGGCCTCGCTTACCTCACAGGCACGAGCAAGCTCCGCTGTCGACATCTTGGGAACCTCGAGGCGATGCTCAAGGACATAGGAGCATATGGAGGCGTACGCCTCGGTCAGTGTGGGCAGGGCATTCGAGAGCGAGGAGAGCAGATTGTAGTCGGGCATGCCCATCCTTCTCTCTGCCGACATGACTTCTTGTTGAGGCGCACCCATACCGCATGTCAGGCGGACTGTGTCGTAACGCCACACCTATAAGTTTCATAAAGCTAGCAGAACGGCACACTACGCCTCCCCTTTCCATGGAGAAACCGCTTAGAGGAAATTTCATTACTCTCATGGAAAAGAATTGAGAAATTAAACTTCCTCTTTCGTGGGCTCGGGTAAGCTTGCGCCACCGAAGGGTTTGGAGCAATTGTGAAGGGAGATCCTGTGGCAGACAAACTGAAGGTCGCGGTGGTGGGCGCAGGAATCTACGGATCGAACCACCTGAATGCCTACACCTGGAACCCCAAGACAGACCTCGTGGCCGTATGCGACCTCAACAAAGAGGCACGTGACCGTGTAGCCAAGGAGTACGGCTGCGCGACATTCGAGGACGTGGATGTGATGCTCGACGTAGCCGAGGTCGACATTGTCTCTGTCGCCACACCCGATCCTTACCACAAGGGTCCCGTGCTCTCAGCGATCCGTCATGGCAAGGATGTGCTGGTCGAAAAGCCCTTGGCTACCACCTCTGCCGACGCTCATGAGATCATCGCCGAGGCCGAGCGTGCTGGCGTGCGCGTCATGGTCGACTACCACAAACGCTTCGATCCCGCCTCGATCGCCGTTCGAAACAAGCTCCGCGAGCCTGCAACCGGCAAACCCATCCGCGGCTACATGCGCATGGACGACATTATTGACGTACCTGTGAACTGGCTGCGGTGGTCCGCCGCCTCGAGTCCGGTGCATTTCTTGGGCACCCACTGCTACGACCTTATTCGCTTCTACATGGGATGCGAGGTCACGGAGGTCTATGCAAATGGCCACAAGGGGGTCCTCAGCTCACGGGGGGTTGACACCTACGACTCCGTTACCGCCATGCTCGAGTTCGAGAACGGCTGTGTGTGGACCGTCGAGAATTCCTGGGTCATTCCCAACGGCTTCGCCAAGGCTGATGACGGCGCGACGAACATCCTTTGCGAGAACACCCTCATCCGCGTGGACTCCCAACGCCGTGGCGTCGAGTTCTTCGACGAGAAGAAGGGGCACACCCCCAACATCTGCTTCATGCAGAAGACCGATGGCCGGATTTCGGGCTTCGGGATCGACCCCATGAATGACTTCGTGGATTGCATCGAATCCGATCGAGAGTTTGTTGCGAATCTCGACGATGGCCTGCAGGCCGAGCTCATCGCCGAGGCCGTCACCAAGAGCGCCGATACGCACGAGCTGATCAAGATCTGTCGCTAGGCCACGTAGCGTGTGCAAGAAGGGAGCACCAGAATGGCAACGCTCAAGATGGTCCGCGTCGACTATCGTCTCATCCATGGACAGGTTGTCGCCAAATGGATCAAGTTCCATCCGATCGATCGCCTCGTCCTCGTCGATGACATGCTCGTCGAGGATGACTTCATGGCCGATATCTACCGCATGGCGGCAGGCGACAAAAAGGTCGATATCGTCCGCCTAGACGGCGTCCAAGAGACACTCGACGCCACCGATGACATGGTCATGCTCATATTCAAAGATGTTGCAGGCGCCTATACGGCGGTCATGGGCGGGCTCAAGATTCCCGAGCTTAACGTGGGTGCCATCCAAAGCGGACCCGGGCGCAAAACGATCCTCCAAGGTGTGGCGCTCTCGGCGGAAGAGTACGACAAGCTCCTAAAGATCCGCGACACAGGGGTCAAGGTGTTCATGCAACCCATTCCCGAACATGATGCCGTGGACATCTCTGCGGCGGCGGACAAGGTCCGCTGAGTGCACACAGGTCATAGTGCGGGGCTCAACGTCCCCGCAAAGACGCAATGTACGAGAGGAGAGACAAATGGAAGGCGCACAGTTAGTGCTCATGGCAGTTGCTATGGGAATACTCTACTGGCTCGCCCGCGGCATGATCGGGGGTTACTTCGCGCTGTTCTTCATTGCGAGTCCGATCTTTGTCGGGGTTGTCGCGGGTGCCATCTTCGGCGACGTGACACAGGGACTGATCATAGGCGGTGGTATAGCTGCTGTTTTCGCTGGCATCATCGCACCAGGAGGCAACCTGCCCACGGACTCGGCCATGGCGGCAACGACGGTCATCCCGATTGCGCTTGCGACCGGACTCACCACCGAGCAGGCCATCGCCTTCGCGGTCCCCATGGGCCTCGTAGGCTCACTTTTGACGAACCTCCGTAAGCTTGTAAACATCCCCTGGGCGCACCGCGCCGACAAGGCAGCCGAGGAATGCAACACGGCTGAGCTCACCCGCTGCGCGTGGCTCTACCCCATGATCATCGAGCTACCAATTCTGTTTCTCCCGGTTTTTATCGCCGTATACTTCGGCCAAGACGTCATGATGGCATTCATGAACGCCATGCCCGACTGGGTCTCGAATGGCCTCTCGGTCGCGGGTGGTGTCATGCCCGCCATCGGCTTTGCGCTGATCATGAACATGATCGGCAAGCCGCAGATGATCCCCTACACGATCATAGGCTTCATCCTCGTCGAGTGTCTGGCTCTCAACAACATCACCGCCGGCCTTGTTGCGGGCTGCGTTGCGGTGCTCGTGGTCATGGCGAAGCGTGAAGCTAGCGAAAAGGAGGCATAACCATGGCGGAGGTCGACGAGAGGGTCGTGTCCGACAAAATCACGTTCGAGGGCAAACGCGTGGGCCTGACTACGTCTGACGTAAACAAGGTTATTGCCCGCTGGTACATCAACGACGAGATTTCGCTCAACTACGAGCGCATGCAATCCATCGCGTTTACCGATGCACTGCTCCCCGCGCTCAAAAAGCTCTACCCCAACAAGGAAGACCTGCGTGACGCCATGAAGCGTCATATGGAGCTCTTCAACACCAATGCCACGGCAGGCGGCCTCATCCTGGGTACCGTGCTTGCCATGGAGGAGGAGAAGGCCAACGACATCGACTCCATCCCCGGCGAGTCGATCATCGCCGTCAAGACCGGCCTCATGGGACCGGTGGCCGCCTTCGGTGACTCCTTCTCGGCGGGCACGATTACCACGCTCTTCATCCTTGCGGCCTGCTCGCTTGCACAGGACGGGAATTTCCTCGCCGTGCTCGTGCTGTTCTTGGGTGCCATGGTCACGCTCTGCGAGCTCGTCTTTACCGCCAAGCTCACCTACAAGCAGGGCAAGGGCGCGATCCGCGAGGTCATGTCCTCCAAGCTCATGGGCGAGGTCGTCGAAGGCGCAAACATACTCGGCATGTCCATGATGGGCGCACTCGCTTCGTCCATGGTAAGTCTTTCGTTGGCCTTGCAGGCCACGGTCGGCGAGTCGTCCATGGTTGTTCAAGACCAGCTCGACAAGATCATGCCCGGCATGCTCCAGATCGGCGTGCTCTTCTTGTTCTATGCACTCATCTCCAAGAAGAACGTGAGCATCGGCAAGCTCGTTATAGGCACGCTCGCCTGTACGCTCGTGCTCGCTTTCTTTGGGATAGTGTAGCTGGCAATCGCTAGTGTAGGCCAGTAACTGCCACGAGGCACCGTCCGTCTCCGCATGGTTCGTGCGGAGGACGGTGCCCGTCTCTCTATGCGGACGTGTGTGGAGGTCGCAATGAAGGGAATCGTTATTGCGAGTCATGGGGCACTTGCGCAGGGGCTTCTCGACGCCTTGGGAATGCTCACTGGTGCCCTTGAGCAAGCCAAGGCCGTAGGACTCGTTCCCGAACAAGACTTGACGCAGTACACGGGAGCGCTTCGTGCCGCGATTGGCGACGTGGATACAGGAGAGGGGGCGGTTGTCTTCTGCGACCTGCTTTTTGGTTCGCCATGCAATTGCGCGGCGTCGCTCCTGCGCGACGAGAAGTTGGCCTCGCGCCTTGAGGTCGTGTGCGGCGCGAACCTGCCTATGCTGCTCGAATATGCGAGCTCGCGCGATGCGGGCATGAGCGTGGGTCAGATAGTGCAGGTCGGGCGCGACGGCATCGTCGACCTCAAGGAGCGCACGGGCAAACACGGGTAAGGTGACGCCATGGATGAGAGCGTCGTGGGCGCTGCCCTGTTGGAGCGAGGTATCACGTTTCACGCCGGCATGAGCATCGTGGGCATCGTGCGGCCTACGGTCGGGGCATACAAGTACGGTCTCGGCGGCGTCATGCGCATCAACAAGGAGCACGTTCTCAACTTCAACGGGCACGGGATCTCTGTCATGCCGCTTTCCGACCTGAACGGTCGGCCGAGTGCTGAAGATGCGGTGCTCATCCCCACTGACCAGATTGTCGAGACACGAATCAGCATGAAGTGGCTGGGCTTCAACCTTGTCATCGAGACCCAGAAAGGACCGGTCGAGTACAAGGTCCGTCACTATGCCATAGGCATGCCGTGGCATCGCGAGAACTTGGCCGCACTCCTGCTCGCCGCCAGGGGAAAGTGAGCGTTGACAGGTCTCCGGCATACGTAGCGAGACCATAATCTTCCCAATGGCAAGCGCCATCAACGGTGCAAAGGGTTGCACTGAGACAGTCAGATCGGCGGTTGTCCATGAAACCCCAGGTGATGCCGCATAGGTAAGTGGACGCGACCGAACCCAAGTCGGACGATGCTTCGCCATCTGCCATACTAGGGCCATCCGCATACCAACACGGATGTGGTTGACAGGACGCTCGCGCAAAGCCGAAATGAAGCCCGCCGCTGTCTCTCATCGTCCTCAGAGAATGCGGCCTCAGAGAGCGCCGAAGCTCGTCGAAGATTCCAGATTTGTTTGGACGCCACGAACTGTTAGGAGAGGACATGCGCAGGCAGTCAGGTGCACCACCCGCACGGCAGACAGGTCCCGACGCATGCTGGAACCATAACTCCGCGTTCTACCCTGAGCTAGTCGCAGACGCCGCGCAAAGGGGCGGGTCCGTCCTCGATGTGGGCTGCGGCGATGGCGCGCTCCTCGAGCTTCTGGCCGGAGTGTGCGAGCGCGTCGTCGGCGTGGAGGCCGACCCCCTCGCCGCCCAGTCCGCTGCCGAGAGGGTCGGAAGCGGCGGCGGCGTCATCTGCGGCGACTTCATGGCCGCCGAAGACCTCGCCCCAACGAGCTTCGACACGACCACCTGCGTCGCATGCCTGCATCACATGCCACTCGAGGCAGCCCTCACGCACATGGCAGGCCTGCTGCGGCCTGGCGGCAGGCTTCTCGTCATCGGGCTGGCCGCCAACAGGTCGGTAGCCGATTGGGCGATCTCAGCCCTCATGGTAATCCCCGCGAAGCTATCCGGCTGGATCCACAAAGAGCGCACGTACCCCGACATGAGGGTTGCCCAGCCTCGTGAGTCCTTGGGAGAGATCAGAGCGGTCGCCACCAGGCTGCTCCCCGGCGTGCGCGTCAAGAGACGGCTCTACTGGCGCTACTCCCTGGAATGGACGAAGCTTCCCGCAGTAAGTCCGTAGCCTCGCAGCACGTCCCACATGCCCCACCGTACAGCCGCTGCGGGCATTCCCGCTCGAAATCCGCAAACCAGAGTATTGACATGCATCGAACTTCGATATATAACTCTATATCGAAGTTCGATGCATTGCACTGAAAGGTACCGGCGAAAGGAGCCTCATCATGATCGAACTTTCCACACAGAAGAAGTGGCGGCCGTGGCAGGCCTTCGTGCTTGAGGTGGTCGCGCTCGCCCTGCTGATCACGGTGGGAAGCGTCATGCAAGTATTCTGGGGCTGGACGGGCCTCATCCTCACGGAGCTGATGTTTCTCGTCTTGGCCGTGGGCGTGACCCTCATCCACAGGACACCTTTGCGCGAGGTGTTCCCCATGAGCGTTCCCACCCTACGTGAGGTGATCGGCGTGCTGATCCTCGTGGTAGTCGGTCTGCTGAGTTCCATGATCCTCGTCTTTTTCGCCCTCACGCTGATGCCCCAGTCCCTCGGGGAGATCGAGTACCTGTCAGACTTCCTCTCCCCGGACAATCAGGGCGCCCTGACCTCGGTGCTCGTCATCGCCCTGTTGCCCGCGATCTGCGAGGAGGCCCTGCATCGCGGCGCCATCCTCTCGCACCTGCGCTCCCTCAAGAAGGACTGGCTCATCATCCTGATCATGGGCATCTTCTTCGGGCTCTTCCACCTAAGCCTCTCGAAGCTGCTGTCCACCGCCGCGCTCGGCGCCCTGCTCAGCTACCTGATGGTCAAGAAGAACAACATCGTCCTGCCCATGCTGCTGCACTTCCTGAACAACCTCGTCCCCATCCTGTTCAGCTTCCTGGGCGCTAGCGACGGCACACAGGCGACCGAAGCCCTGCAGTCCATCCCAACCATACAGATCCTCGGAAGCTACCTGGTCGTTGGTTGCATCGCTCCCCTATTGCTGGTGCTTGCCATGAAGCTCGTGGACCCGGACGGCCACAAGGGCCGCCGCTGGCTTTTCGCCGGAGTCTGCAGCGTGGTCATGTTGGCAGGCGGCATCGCGTTGCTGGCAGGCGGCATCGCCTGCGAGGTCCCAGCCTTTTAGGAGCGTGCCATGGACGACCGCATCAAACGCATCTACGTGCCTATGACGGAGACTGGCTTCTACATCCTGTTCTGTCTGCAAGAGCGGATGCACGGCTACAGCATCACGCAGAAGGTCCGCGAGATGACGGACGGGGAGGTTCGAATCTCCGCGGGAACCATGTATGGCACCCTCTCCAAGATGGAGAGGGACGGCCTCATTCGCTTCGTCGCAGAGGAGGACAAGCGCAAGCTGTACGAGATCGAACCGGCGGGTCGTGAGGTCCTTGACCGGGAGCTCGCCCGCATCCGTAGGCTGTACGCCAACGCGCGAGGGGATGAGTATCGTGGGGACTAAAACGGAGATCCGAGCATTCTTCCTCTCAGAATACGAGGAGGAGAAGGCCTATCTGGAGGAGCGGCACCGCCAGGGCTGGAAGCTCCTGCACGTCTGGCCCTACGTCTACCGTTTCGAGGCCTGCGAGCCCGAAGCGTACGTCTATGAGTCGGACTTCGTGCCGCTGGGCAACTCCGAGCGCGAGCGCTACGTCGCGCTGTGCGAGGAGTATGGCTGGGAGCACGTGCAGGACTTCCAGCAGTTCAGCTACTTCCGGAGGGCGGCGAGCGAGGTGGCACGAGACGGCGAGCAGAGCCTCTTCAGCGACAACGAGTCGAGGATGGACCTGGCCCATCGGATCTACCGTCACCGGATGCTGCCGCTTTCCATCCTGTTACTCCTCACGTTGCCCCTGATGATGCTGCGGGTGGTCTTCGGGGACCCCATGGACGCGCCTGACGTCGCGATCTTCGTCGTGTACGCCGTCCTGCTCGCCTGGGACCTGTACGGCCTCATCCGCAGCGCCCGAGGCTTCGCACGCCTCAAGGAGAAGTACGGGACAACCGAGCCGAGGTAGGCGGGCGCTGCCCGGAAGCACCCGGGCACGAGACGGGGCCTGTGGCCCCACAGCGCTGGCACCCTCCGCCTGCATGCGAGC
>JAWRIT010000101.1:0-17351 GCA_040268355.1 Atopobiaceae bacterium
AAGTCGGCTCGGCTAGCCTGATTCCACCCACGCCTAGCCGTCCGCTGCAGCTCCGATTATACAGGGGCTGCGCGTCAGCATGCGCATTCGTCGCCAGCGCCGAAACCACTCGCAAAACCCATCGAGAAATAGGTTGACACAAATGAGGGCCCCGCATCACTGCGGGGCCCTTCGCGTCGCACCAGCGTGACGACGAGCGTGTGGCTTACGCCCAACCCTTGCCGTCGGAGCCGTAGTCCTTGATCAGGCCGGTGGCGCACTCGACGATGGCGTCGAAGCCCGGCTTGAGGAACTTGCGCGGATCGTAGTTCTTGTTCTCGAGATCCTTGCCAGACTCGACGAACTTGCGGATGGCGGCCGCAAACACGAGCTGGAGCTCGGTGTTGACGTTGATCTTGGCGACGCCGAGGGAGACGGCCTTCTGCACCTGCTCCTTGGGGATGCCGGAACCGCCGTGAAGGACGAGCGGCAGGTCACCGGTCTTGGCCTGAATCTTGGCCAGCTGGTCGAAGTTCAGGCCTGCCCAGTTCTCGGGATAGGGGCCATGGATGTTGCCGATGCCGCAGGCCAAAAAGTCGATGCCCTGGTCGGCGATGATCTTGCACTGCTCGGGGTCAGCCAGCTCGCCCTGTGCCGTGATGCCGTCCTCAGTGCCACCGATGCCGCCGACCTCGGCCTCGACGGAGATGCCCTTGGCGTGGCAGATCTTGACGATCTCGGCGGTGCGCTCGACGTTGATGTCGAAGGAGGCCTCGTGGGAGCCGTCGTACATGATGGAGGTGAAGCCGGCGTCGATGGCCTCGAAGCAGTCCTCGTAGGTGCCGTGGTCGAGATGCATGGCGACGGGCACGGTGATGTTCATGTAGTCGACGAGGTCACGGACGACGTCAGCGACAACCTTGAAGCCCTGCTGCCAGTTGGCGGCACCACGCGTGCACTGGATGATGACAGGCGACTGGGTGGCCTCGGCGGCCTGCAGAATGGAGCGGGTCCACTCGAGGTCGTTGGTGTTGAAGGCGGCGATGCCGTAATGGCCCGCCTTTGCGGCCTTGAGCATGGCGGCTGCGTTAACAAGCATGTGGTACCTCCTTGATTGGGGCTTCCATAACTAGCTCCCATCATAACGCGCCGTATGCGCGATCGGCTCAAGGTACCTTTCCGATATGCGCTTTTTTGGGTGAGCGTAGGCTTTCCCGTCCTTTGGGGAGCCACGGGAAGAACCCGGCACGCTATCGTCTTGGGCAGAGGGAGGTACGTATCGTGACTCAAGACCAGACGCAGCGCATGGAGCGCACGGAACGCGTCGAGCAGACTCAATCGGACACGCAGGACGAACAGAAGCGGGGAATCCTCTCGCAGGTGTCGCTTCCGGCAGTACTTGCCGCAAGCCTCACCTCCATCACATCGTTTCTGCTGTCCTCGAAGCTCGGGCTCACCGGCTCGCTCATCGGCGCGGCCGTAGCGGCAACCGTATCCACCTTGGCATCCCAGATCTACAACGCCATGATCAAGACCTCTGTCGAGAAGATCCAGGAGGTCTCGGAGCAGCGGAAGGCCCAGTCGGACGATCGTCAGCAGACGTCCGTGCTTGGCGAGGAGAGCATGACGCAGGTCAGGCGGGCGCCGGTCGACCTGCATGAGCTCAAGGCGACCGACGAGGTCGCCGCGAGTGGCACGCCCATCGCGCCAGAGGCCCTGCGCAGCGAGGCGACCCATCGCAAGCACGTCACAATCGCGCGGCGGACGTTCTTGGTCGCCCTGCTCGTCGGCCTCGTCGCATTGTTGATCTATGCGGCCGTGGTGGACGTGGCGACCCAGGGCCAAGGCATCGGCCCCACGCTCGCCAGTCGCCAAGAGCAGGTCGTGCAGGATGAGGCCGCACCAGACGAGGAGGCGCAGAACGCTCCCACGACCGAGACGGACGACGCCTCGAAACGAGACGAGGACTCGGCGTCAGACGCTGCGGATGACGACGATGCCGCCGCCAAGCAGCGGAAGACGAACACGACGGACGGCTCCTCCGACACGACGGGCAACACCTCTGGAAACACCACGTCACCCAAGGACGACACGTCGACCGACACGGGGACAACCCCGAGCACGCAGCAGCCCTCTCAAAACGAGAACGACGCGTCGAACAAGAACACGACGACCGACACGACGGACGCGTCGGGCACGACGGATGGCAGCGGTGGAGGCAGCGACTCGTCATCATCGGGCGGCACCTCGACTGACACCACGCAAGGCAGCTGACACAGAGGAAGAGGTACCTCTGTGTCAGCGACACGGAAGAAGAGGTACCTACGTGTCACGAGCTCGACCCTGGCCCAGTGCACCAATGTGCGCTGGGCCGTCACGTGCCGATGCGTGCCCCATCCCGCAGGGCCTGTGTGGTCAGAGATCGGACTTTTGCGGTGTTTTTTCGGGCGTCCCGGAGTATCCCCGCCTCTTTTCCTGTTGATCTTCCGCTCGGTACTTCGCAAGTCGCGGAATTTCACCGCAAAAGTCCGATCTCTGACCACGACACAGGAGAACACAGGGGAAGAGGCACCTCTGTGTCATATGCCTGCTCACAGGCAGACGGTGGCGTTGCGCCGACAAAAACCAGTCAGCATGCTATCCCGTCTGCGGGATTGTTTACGTCAAATTGACAGAACCTGCCATACTGTAGGTTATCTACCCAAGGGGCAGAGGCCGGGACCCTCTCGGTGCTCTGCGCACATCGACCAAGGGAGGAGCCATGGGAAGGCGTCGGTGGTTAGTAGGACTGATCGGCGTGGTGCTGATCGGGTGTGTGCTCGCCGTTTTGTTCGCGCGCTTTAGAGACAACCAGCTCCAACCCGCTACGACGGTAGGCAGCACTACCACCCAAGAGGTGGCCAGGAGCACCACGGAGGATGGCGACAGCGAAACTAGTGCTGTCGTCGACTTCCATGATCCGGCTGACGGATATATGCTCGAGCAGGTGGTCGTCCTTAGTCGTCACAACATCCGTGCGCCGCTCTCCACCAACGGCTCCGAGCTCGCACTGGCGACACCGAACGAATGGATCGAGTGGACGGCCAATCCCAGCGAGCTGACAGAGCGCGGAGGCACACTGGAGACCATGATGGGCCAGTACTTCCGCATGTGGCTCGAGGCCGAGGGCCTGGTTCCTGAGAACTGGCGGCCCGAGGAAGGTGCGGTGCGCTTCTATGCCAACGCCAAGCAGCGCACCATCGCTACGGCACACTACTTCTCCAGCGGCATACTGCCTGTAGCCAACGTCGAGATCGAAACGCATGCCGCCTTCGACGAGATGGATCCCGTCTTCAAGCCGCAGATCACTTTCCTCACGAACGCCTACGAGCAGGACGCGCTTGCGCAGATCGCCGAAAGGGGCGCGGGCACGGACGTGGCAGGTGTAGCAGAAGGGCTCGAAGACAACTTCGCACTGCTGTCCGACGTGGTGGACTACACCAACTCAGAGGGCTACCGCAGCGGTGAGCTGGAAAACCTCGTGACCGATGACACCGTCGTGGTGCTTGAGATCGGGGAGGAGCCATCCATGACCGGCTCGCTCAAGACCGCCACCTCGCTGGCTGATGCTCTCGTGCTGCAATATTACGAGGCAGACGACGACCTCAGGGCCGCATTCGGACACGAACTCACGACCGATCAGTGGACTGACATCTCCCAGATCAAGGACGTCTATGGCGATGTGCTGTTCACCGCGCCGCTCGTGGCAACCAACGTGGCGCACCCCCTGCTTGAGGAGATCGGAAACGAGCTAGACACCGACGGTCGAGTGTTCACTTTTCTGTGCGGACACGACTCCAACATCGGCAGTGTGCTCGCCGCGCTCGAAGCCGAGGAATACGATCTGCCCAACACCATCGAAAAGAAGACGCCCATCGGCTCGAAGCTCGTGTTCGAACGATGGGTCAACGAAAATGGAGAGCAATTCGGTCGCGTACGGCTGCTGTACCAAAGCGTGGACCAGCTCAAGAACATGACGCCACTCTCGGGAGTGTCAGGGCCAGAGTCGGTAGAGCTCTCGTTCAAAGGCCTCGAAAAGAACGAAGATGGCCTCTATGCCTACAACGACCTGCGCAGACGCATACAGGACGCAGCTGATGCCTACGATGCCCTCGGGGAGACTTATGGCGAGAGCGAGCAGAAGCTGCCCGAGGCCGCGTAGCTGACGCACGGCGACACGATAGACGCGAGGCACAGGAGGTTTGGGCTGACCGCATAGCCGATCCAAGAAATCGTCCGCACCCCGATACAAGGGGACACAGGGAAGAGGTACCTCTGTGTCACGCTCATCCCGCAGGACCTCTGTGGTCAGAGATTGGACTTTTGCGGCATTTTTTCAGACGTCCCGGAGTATCCCCGCCTCTTTTCCTGCTGATCTTCCACTCGATACTTCGTGAGCCGCGGAATTTCACCGCAAAAGTCCGATCTCTGACCACGACACAGGGGAAGAAGCACCTCTGTGTCGCTCGAGGCCTACCGGCACTACAGCGTGCGCAGGGCGTCGACCAGGGCCGTCTTCGCAGCCGTCTTCTCGTCGACCATCTTGATGATCTGGGCCGGGCATCCTGCCACGACGGCCCCGGCTGGCACGTCCTCGACGACCACGGCACCAGCGGCGACAACCGCTCCCCTGCCAACCCGCACGCCCTCAATGACCACGGCGTTGGCGCCCAGCAGCACGTCGTCCTCGATGACAACCGGCGTCGCGCTCGCCGGCTCGACCACGCCGGCGAGCACCGTGCCTGCGCCTACGTGGCAGTTCGCCCCCACGATGGCACGACCACCCAGCACGGCACCCATGTCGATCATGGTGCCCTCGCCGACCACAGCGCCGATGTTGATGATCGCGCCCATCATGATGACCGCGTTGTCACCGATCTCCACCTTCTCGCGGATGATGGCGCCCGGCTCGATGCGGGCGTTCACGCCACGAATGTCCAGCAGCGGCACGCCGGAGTTGCGCCGGTCGCACTCGATGACCACGTCCTCGATCGCATCGGCGTTGTCCTCGAGGATCGCGGCAAGCTCGGCCCAGTCGCCAAAGACGATCTTGTCGCTCGCGCCGAAGACCTTGGCCGAACCGTAGTCCACCGTGGCACCCTCGGCTTCCTTCACGTACGCCTTGACCGGGGTCGTCTTGGGGGCGGTGGCGATGTAGTCAATGATCTCTTGCGCGTCCATGTCTCTCCCATCCACACAGTGGCGCCCCGACGGACCGGGGCGCCATCCTAGTCGAACATCAGCTGGTCAAAAGTATAGAGGCCCGGAGCACGGCCCAACAGGCGCCGTGCCGCCGCGATCGCGCCCACCACGAAGATCTGCCGACTCGTGGCGCGATGCGTGAGGCAGACCTCTTCGTCCTGGCCAAAGAAGTGCACCTCATGGGTCCCGGCCACCGTGCCCCCGCGCAGCGAGTGCATGCCGATCTCGCGGTCCGGCCGTGCGCCCACCATGCCCTGGCGCCCATGGGCGACCGGAACCTCGCCGGTGGGGTCCACGCACGCCCGCAGCAGCTCGGCGGTGCCGGAGGGCGCGTCCGCCTTCTGGTTGTGGTGCGTCTCGACGATCTCGACGTCCCAACCGTCGAGCGCCTCTGCGACCAGCGTCGTGGCGTGTCGCAGGGCAGCGATCCCAAGCGAGTAGTTCGCGCTCCACACCACGGGGGCGACCTCGCCCAACGCCGCAAGCTGCCCCAACGCCACGTCGTCGTAGCCGGTCGTGCCCGAGACGAGCGCCGCACCCGTCCGCCTCACGTAGGCGAGCGTGTGGGGCAGTGCCGCCGCGTTGGAGAAGTCGATGGCCAGATCGGTCGCAGGCGCCTCCTCGTCCAGCATCGCCATGGTGTCCACATCATAGGTCCCCACGACCGCAAAGCCACCTTCTGCGGCAAGTGCCTCGCCAATGAGCGTGCCCATTCTTCCGCCGCCAATGAGCGTCACCGTCGTCTGCCCGCCGGTCGCCACCTGCGTGCCGGTCGTCGTCTGCTCGTTAGTCAATGAGACCAACTCCCCTCATCGCGTCGTAGAGGTGCTCGCGGGTGTCGTCGGCCATCGGCCACAGCGGCTGGCGGTAGCGCTCCGTAATGAGCCCCATCCGGGCCAGCGCCGCCTTGACGGGAATGGGGTTGACCTCGCAGAACAGCGCATGGATGAGGTCCAGCTCATCGAGCTGTATCTGCAAGGCGGAGGCGGTGTCGCGCGCGAGGTAGCGCTCGACCATGTCGTGCGCCTGGCGCGGGCGGATGTTGGCCCACACGCTGATGACGCCCGAGCCACCGAGCGAGAGCACCGGCACCACCATGTCATCGTTGCCGGACCACATGCGGAAGTCGTCGGAGAGGTACTTGGCCACGGTGGTGGCGTAGCTGATCGAGCCGGACGCCTCCTTGATGCCCAGCACGTTGGGATGCGGGGCCAGGCGCGCCACGTTACGCTCGGAGATGGAGCAGCCCGTGCGGCCGGGGATGTTGTAGAGGATCGAGGGGATCTCGGTGGCGTCGATCACGTCGAGGAAGTGCCGATAGATGCCCTCCTCGTTGGACTTGTTGTAGTACGGGGTGATGAGCAGCAGCGCATCGCAGCCGATCATCTGCAGGCTCTTGGCCTTGGCGAGGCTCTCGTGGGTGGCGTTGGAGCCCGCCCCGCCGATGATGGGCACCGCACCGTCCACGCGATTGACCACATGCTGCGCCACGGCCACGTCCTCGGCGTCGGTCATCGTCGAGCTCTCGCCGGTGGTGCCGAGCACCAGGATGGCATCGGTGCCGTTCTCCAGATGGAAGTCGACCAGACGGTCGAGCGCCGCAAAGTCGACGTCGCCGTTCTCCTTGAAGGGGGTGACCAAAGCCACGATCGATCCGGTCAGATTGCGTATGTCGCTCATGATTGCTCCTTGTCCTATAGTGGCGAGCCTTTGTCCGTCCGTTGCCCCGTGCCCGGAGCGCGCCCCTACGGACGCATGCGCTTCAAGCGCTCCCCCACCGGCAACACGTCGAGCGTGGCGAAGTAGTCCTCCGGTCGCTCCGCGCGGCGGATGAGGCAGGTGGAGCCATCCGGGCGCAGCAGCACCTCGGCCGAGCGCAGCCGCCCGTTGTAGGTGTAGCCCATGGAGTGGCCATGCGCCCCGCAGTCGTGGACAAACAGCAGGTCGCCGACCTCGACCTCAGGCAACAGGCGGTCGGTCGCCAGCCGGTCGGAGTTCTCGCACAGCATGCCCGTGACGGTGTAGGCGTGCGTGGCGGGCTCGTCCTGCTTGCCCATCACCGTAATGTGGTGGTAGGCGTCGTAGAGCATAGGGCGCATGAGGTTGGCCGCACAGGCGTCCACGCCCAGGTAGTCGTGGTAGGTCCGCTTCTGGTGGATGACGCGGGTGACGAGCGCCCCGTAGGGGGCGAGCATGAAGCGGCCGAGCTCGGTGAAGATGGCGACCTCCCCCATGCCGGCAGGCTCCAGGATCTGCTTGAAGGCCTCCCGTACGCCCTCGCCGATGGCGGCGATGTCGTTGTCTTCCTCCTCGGGTCGGTAGGCCACGCCCACGCCACCCGACAGGTTGACGAATGTCACAGGGATGCCAACCTCACGCTGGATGCGCACGGCCACGGAAAAGAGCGTGCGGGCGAGCGCCGGATAGTACTCGTTGGTCACGGTGTTGGACGCCAGCAGCGCATGGACGCCCAGCTGACGGACCCCATAGTCACGCAGGCGGGCGGCCGCCTCGAGCATCTGGGGCTCGGTGAGCCCGAACTTGGCATCCTCAGGAGATCCGAAGATCCCGTTGGCAAAGGCGAAGTCTCCGCCGGGGTTGAGGCGCAGGCTCATGACCTGTGGCATGGGCTTGCCATCAAGCGCCGCGACGAAGGTGTCGATGTGCGAGATGTCATCCAGGTTGACGATGGCGCCCAGTTCGTGGGCATAGGAGAACTCTCCGGCGGGCGTGTCGTTGGACGAGAACATGATGTCCACGCCGCGCATCCCCATGGCCTCGGCGAGCATGAGCTCGGTCTGGCTGCTGCAGTCCACCCCACAGCCGTACTCGGCCAGGATGGCGATGAGCGCAGGATTAGGGGTGGCCTTGACCGCGAAGTACTCGCGAAAGCCCTCGTTCCATGAGAAGGCGTCGAGCAGGCGTTGCGCGTTGGCACGGATGCCTGCCTCGTCGTAAAGGTAGACCGGCGTGGGATAGGTGGCGACGATGCGCTCGAGCTGATCCTGTGTCACAAACGGACGCTTGGTGCCCACGATGCCTCCCGACCTGCCATCTTCCACGGATGCTCCCGCTGCGATGGCTCGCGTCGAGATAGCGCACCCGTTGGCTGCCAACCAACAGACAGTCCTGCGAGTGTTCCTCGCAGACCCACCTCCCACGTGTGCCCACCTGAGAAGTTCGGCGGATTACGCCTCCTCGCACGCTCAAGCGCCTGCCGGCTCGCGCACGGATCATCGTTTCCGCGCCTCTATCGTGTTTTTTAGTGTATGCGAGCGTTCGTGCCCGCATGGCGGCGCGTAACAGGATGGATAAAATGGAACGCCTTCGGTGCGCGGAAACGCGGACGTCCCTCATCATGGGGTGCGAGGGTCACGTCGAGCGCACGAGTGCGCACCGACGCGCGGCCGGGCGTCCCCCCGTGCTTGCGAGGACACCGCGCACCTGCATAGGTGCCGCACTCCCCGCGCACGGACCCACCGGTGGGGCACCGACGCTCCGCAAGGCCCCATCCCTGGCAGGCGTGCCAGCCGACCGACGACCGACAGGAGACGCATGGACCCGCTCACAGGACGCCTCACCCAACTCCGGCGCGACCTGCACCGCATCCCCGAGCTCGACTTCGACCTACCGAAGACCATCGGCTACGTCCGCTCGGTGCTCGACGGCCTGGCCGCACGTGCGGAGCGGCATGGGCAGCGCATCGAGGTCTTCTCGCCATCCCGCTCAGCGGTGTGCGCCCTCTTCGACCGCGGGACCGCCACCGCCACCGCCATCCGCGCCGACATGGACGCGCTGCCGGTGACCGAGCGCACGGGCGTGCCCTTCGCCTCGACGCATGCGGGCACGATGCACGCCTGTGGCCACGACGGCCACATGAGCATGGTGCTCGCGCTCGCGGAGCTTCTGACGGAGCGCTTCGACGAGCTAGACGAGAGCGTGCTGCTGGTGTTCCAGCCTGCTGAGGAGACGACGGGCGGTGCGCGGCTCGTCTGCGAGAGCGGCGTGTTCGAGCGCACGGGCACGCGGCGCATCTTTGGCTTCCACCTGTGGCCCGACCTGGGGGCGGGCGTGGTGGCCAGCCGACCAGGTGCGCTTTTGGCCGCCGCCAACGAGACGACCGTCTCGTTCACCGGCCGTGCCGCGCACATCGCCAAGGCCGAGCAGGGTGTCGACGCCCTCGAGGCGGGCTGCCGCTTCCTGACGCAGGCCTATGCCGCCATCGACCAGCGCCGTGCCGAGGAGCCCTGCCTGCTCAAGTTCGGGCGCATGACCTCGGGTGCCGTGCGCAACCAGATCTCGGCGCACACGGTGTTGGAGGGGAGCCTGCGCACCTTCTCGTCCACCATGGCGAAGCGCTGCCAGGACGACCTGCGTCAGGTCGCGCGACACTGCGCCGACGAGACGGGTTGTGCCGCCGAGGTGCGCTTCTCCGACGGCTACCCGCCCGTGGTGAACGACGAGGCGATCTACGCGCAGGCTCGTGCCGCCCTACCCTTCCTCGCCGAGGTGCCCGAACCGCTGCTCATCGCCGAGGACTTCGCCTGGTACCAACAGCACCTTCCCGGCGTGTTCCTGCTTCTGGGAACGGGCACGAACATTCCCCTGCACGCCGACACCTTCGACTTCGACGAGGCGATCCTCGCCCGGGGCGTGGAGGCCTACCTGCGCCTGCTCGGTCTTCCCGACTAGGGGCACACCACCCGCCAGGTGGCACCGTGCGCTGACCCGCAGCCCGCACGCGGCCAGACAACGCTACCCCAGAAGCTCCAGCACCGCGCGCTTGCAGGCAACGTAGTCCGTCGTGAGCGCGAAGTCCTCGAGCGACGCCGCCGACGGCGACGTCAGGCGGGGCACCGTGACCTCACCGGCGACCACGGTCGGAACGCCCCCGCGCGGATCGCCCCGCAGCACGTAGATGCGACCAGCCATGCTCACGGCCTCGTCCACGTCATGGGTGATGACCACGGACGCCAGATTGAGTCCGACAGCCGTCTCGCAGTACCAGGAGCGTAGGTCGCTCCTCGTGATGGCGTCGAGCGCCGAGAAGGGCTCGTCGAGCAGGGTCACGTCGTTGCCCATGAGGTAGGTGCGCAGGAAGGCGGCGCGCTGCCGCATGCCGCCCGAGAGCTGCGAGGGCCACTGGCGCTCGGTGCCGGCAAGGCCAAAGCGCTCAAAGAGCGGCGCGGCCCGCTCGTGGGCCTCGGCGCGGCTCATGCCCTTGATGACCAGCGGAAGGCACACGTTGTCGATGATGCGCTTCGAGGGAAGGAGCAGGTCCTTCTGCAGCATGTACGACACCCTGCCGGGCACACCCGTCACGTCTTCGCCGTGCAGCAGCACCCTGCCCGCCAGCGGCCTCAGAAGCCCCGAGAGCGCATGCATGATCGTGGTCTTGCCGCAGCCCGACCTCCCGACGAGGCACACCACCTCCCCCGACGCCACCCGCAGCCCGATGTTGCGGGCCACGAGCTGCGCCCCGGCGTCCCAGGAGAGCGTGAGGTCGTGCGCCTCGAGCGCGGGAGGAGGGGCGGCAGTCGTCCGTGTCGTCGCAGGATCCACCTATGCCTCCAGGTAGTCCATGGTCCAGCCCGCGCTCACATCAAGTGGGCTCTCCACCAGGTCGTTGTCGTTCAGCCACTGGAAGTAGGCGGCCCAGCGCTCGGCCTCGATGACGCCCCAGCGCTCGGCGTCGGCCTGGTACTGTCCCGCCAGGTAGCCCGCGCTCTGCCTGACCAGTGCGGCGTCGAGCTCCGGCACGGCCTCGCAGAGGATGTCGGCCGCCCCGTCGGGGTCCGCGATGGCAAACTCGTAGCCTCGCCGCGCCGCGCGCAGGAAGGCCCTCACGGCCTCGGGATGCTCGGCGCAGAAGTCGTTGTTGGCCGCAATGACCGGCGTGTAGAAGTCGAAGACGTCATCGATGGAGATGAAGCTGAAGTAGTTCGCGGGATAGTCCTGCACGATGGCGTTCTGCACCGCCCAGCCCTCGTAGACCCATACGGTGTCGAAGAGGTCCGCCTTGAAGCCGCCGATCTCGTCCTCCACGGTGTAGGGCACCAGCTTGACCTTGCTAAAGTCGCCGCCGTCCTTCTCGACCACGTGCTTGACGGTGGCCTGCTCCACCGGCAGGTCCCACGTGGCGTAGCGCAGGCCCTCCATGGCCTTGGCGCTGGTCACGCCCAGCTCCTTGGGACTCATGATGCCGGTGGTGTTGTGCTGGATGATGGAGGCCACCGCCGTGAAGGCCGTGTTGCCCCCGGCGTAGGCGTTGGCGATGTAGTCCTGGTAGCTCACGCCCAGCTGGGCCTCCCTGGTGCCCAGCATGGCCTCGGCGGTGTCCTCGGCTGGCTGGACGATCTCGACCTCGAGGCCCTCCTCGGCAAAGTAGCCCTGGCTCTGGGCCACATAGATGCCAGTGTGGTTGGTGTTGGGCGTGTAGTCCAGGCAGAACGTGAGCTTGGTGGTTGAGGTCGCGTCGGCTGTGGCGTCGGGGTTGGAGCTCGAGCAGGCACCGAGCGCCAGTCCTGCGGCGGCGGTGGCCGAGGCGAGCAGAGAGCGACGCGTGAGGGCGGCGGAGCGACGGGCGGATTTGACGTTTTGGTCGTTCATGACTTACTTCCTTTCTGTGCGCCTCCACGGCATGCTCAGGCGTTCGAGCACGTCGACGAGGCGCATGAGTGCGAGCGAGAGTGCCGATATGAGGATGATGACCGCGAACATGCGGTCGTAGGAGAACGACTTGCGCACGCGCGTCATGTAGACGCCCAGGCCCGAGAAGCCTCCCAGCCACTCGGAGATGACGGCGCCGACGATGGCGTAGGTGGCGCTGATGCGCAGGCCGGAGAAGAACTCCTCCAGGGCACCCGGGAGCTTGACCTGCCAGAAGATCTGCACGTCGGACGCTCCCATGGTGCGCATGAGGTCGATCATGTCGGGGTCGATGGCTCGAAAGCCCGAGACGAGCGAGACGGCCACCGGAAAGAACGTGGTCAACACGATGAGGATGACCTTGGGGGCCAGCCCATAGCCGAACCACAGCACCAGAAGCGGCGCGATGGCGACGGTGGGGATGGTCTGCGAGATGGTGATGAGCGGATCGAGCGCCAAGGAGACGGTCTCGAAGCGGTCCATGGCGACGGCCACCACAAAGCCCACGACCACCCCGATCACAAGGCCGAGCGCCGCCTCGGCGATGGTCGTCGTCGCATGGCTCGCCAGCAGGGAGGCATCTCCCACGAGCGCCGCCACCACCTGCGTCGGGCTCGGAAGCAGGAAGTTTGGCACGACGGCACAGCGCACGACCAGTTCCCAGACCACCAGGAGCACGGTGACGGTTGCGGCAGGCACACCGAGGCGACGTGCGCGTGAGGGCTCTTGTCGTCGTGAGGAGGCCACCGGCGCTCCCCTACGCGGCGGCCGACGAGGTCGTGTGGGCGGACGTCGCCTGGGCGGGCGAGGCGTCGCGATCGTGGTACTTGCCGACCTTCTGCTCGGTGGACATGACGTCGGAGGTGGGCCGGTAGTTGATCTTGGCGTAAGTCGCCATCGAGGTGCAGCCGGCCTGAGCGCCCACGATCTGGCACTCCTTGAGGATTTCCATGCACAGGTCGTAGTCGCCCTCGATGGTGGTCTCGAAGGGACCGACGAAGTAGTCGATGCCGGTGGAGTCGATGTAGGCGATCACCGCATCCACGATGCGACAGGTCTCCTCATCAGAGGTCGAGTCCATGGGCAGGTACTGAATGGCGACGGCACAGTTCATGCGTCCCCCTCTCTGCGGCAGCGAGCCGCATCGTGGCGCGGGACAAAAAACGAGATCCCGCTTGTGTGGGACCTCGCCTGCACGAACACGTGTGGTCCCTCCGCTGGCATTACCCAGATCAGGTTTGCGGGTCGAGTGATTGGGTCGCTCCTCTCAGCCAGGCCATATCCCTAGCTCCCCGTTGCAAGCTTACTATAGCAGAGGGTGAATCAAGAGCAAAATAGCAGGTAAAACTGGGTAAGTCTCCAATGAGAAGGAACTGTCTTTCTCGTCCATGGAGTCCATCTCGCACCCCAGTAGTGACGTCCATGTAGTCCACGACGCTGATCTAAATCCACGCCCCCCCAGGTGGACTGTTTGGTGGACTCTAGACCCGAAATACTGCAAACGGTAATTCCAAGGAGGAACGTCATGAAGTACTTGCCGGGTTCCCTCAGGTGCATCCGAAACGGACTCTGGCAGGCCCGCTACACCTACCAAGAGGTCGACAATGACGGCACCGTCCGCAAGAAGCAGAAGGCCCGCAACTTCCACGCCGAGACACAGAAGGAGGCCATTGCCGAAAAGGAGAGGATCCGCGAGGAGCTCGAACGCGAAGCACTCCTGAAGGAGATGACCCCCAAGAAGATAGTCCCCAAAACTCTCCAAGGTGATCTACGGCCACATCGATGACATGCTCAGGTCGGGGACGATCGAGGAGACGACCCACGCGAAGTACCTGAGCGAGGCGAGCCTCATTCTGCGCTTTATCGAGGACGTGTCCGTCAACCGCGTCACCGCCGCCATGGTCCGCAAGATGGACCAGGACATGCTCAAGAGGGGATACGTCCGCGAGACCATAGCCCGCGCCCACAACGCCCTCAAGCGCTACCTCTACGTGACCCTCGAGAAGCACTACATCGCGATGGTCCCCATAACGCGCAACGTCAAGCCCGCGCGTGGAGCGAAAGGACCCCAACGCCCTGGACGACGAGACCCGCAAGCACCTGCTCTTGATCATCGACGACATGGAGGATGACCAGCTCGCGCTGACTATACGCCTCGGGCTGGACGCCGGGCTCAGGAACGAGGAGGCCATCGGTCTCAGGTAGGAGTACTAGACCTCAGTGCTGGGGCCATCAAGATCCGCAGCGGCCTCGACGGCAGCGGGAAAGCCCATCGAGAAGGGGTCCAAGACCGCCGCTGGCAGGAGAGACATCCCCATCGACCCCGACCTGGTCAGGAGGCTGAGGGCCAGGGCAGAGACGGTGTTCGGCACGAACGACACCACGGACCTGATCGGCTTCTACGTCCTGGGCAGCTCCGACGGGGAGTTCCTCCGCTCGGCAGGCCTCATCAAACTCTTCCGCAAGTTCACCAAGGGGCACGAGCTCTACGGGACGACCGGCGAGCTTGCGTCCTTCTACTCCCCCAGACACACCTACGCAACCATGCTCCTTCGCGCTGGCGTTGACGCGAAGACCGTAGCCGGCCTCATGGGTCACTCGAACGTCGCCATGACGATCAACACCTATGCCAGCACGGACCCGCAAGCGCGTGCCGCGGTAGGCGCGGTGGTGGCAGACCTCATGGCCCTGAGATAGCCCACGAAGTGCGCTGCTTCTGTGAAGCTGTAAGTTAGGTCAACTTACAGCAAGTTACTAGCACACCGAGAGGTGCTCCGCAGCACCAAGAGCCCTATGCTCGCCCAGACAGGACCAAACGGACATACAAGCCTGATTGGAACGACATGGACGAGCAAATCAGCAGGGCCGCAACGCTCAGGGACAACTCTCCTCTCTCAGACCGTCCCGAATGGATCGGCTCCAGGGACCTCCAGGAGGTATTCGGGATAGGATGGTCCAAGGCCTTCAACGTCTGCAACGCCCTGCCCCACATCTACATCGGCAGATCCATCCGAGTCCACAAGAAGACAATCGCCAAAGAGCTGCTCGAGAAAGGGAGACTGCCTGAGGACACGTCAAACTGACCGCCTATGTCCTCGACCTCTCCATTGTCGGGATGGGGAGCGTTCGCAGGACGACGACATTCGGTGGGAACAGCTGAATAGCTCACATGGGCTAGACGACTCGCCGACTTGCGTCCAGCTGCTGGGCGACGATTCAAGGGCGACGCCACGAACAACTATTGCTTACTCGGCCTTCGCGTTAGCTTTTATGTCGGCATCGAGAACCTCCTGAGCGCGCTCGGCAACCTCAAGCAACTCCTCGATAGACGACTCCTTTCTCTCTCTAACAGGATTGTCGATCCATTCTGGCGTCACGTTCGGATAGCGTTCCTTGAGCAGGTAAATGAGGTCCGGGAAACCATCCTCCAACACCCAGTCGAAGCATCCTCCCCCAGTCACTCGGTCGATGAGGTTGCGAAGCTCAGGCGTACTGCCCTTGCGTTCGGGATCATTCAAGCGCGCGAACAGCTCCTGGGCCATCTCGACGAGAGGAGTGTCGGGTTCTACGAGGCTCACAATGTCGATGACTCCTCGGACGTAACCAATCGCGGCGGCGACGTCTTGGTGCCTGCCGGGCATGCTGATAGTCTCGCTGCGGATCTTGTGGTCGGCACGCTCGTGGAGCAGATCGAGCGCCCGAAGCGTGGCCGTCCCCGCCGAACGCGCATCAGGCTCGGCCGCGTCATGCCAGACGATCTTCCTGTCGATGGACTCGACCGACGCACCACACCTGAGGCAGGTGCATTTGAGGTCACGGTCGTCAGCACCGCAGATACCTGGCAGGACTTCGTAGGAGAAATCCCAACCGCGTGGACCACGCGGGTACTTCCGGTGGCAATCCTTGTGCTCGGCCTTGAACCTCTCGAACGCCTCCCTCTCGGGTTCAGTGAGGTGCACCTCATGCTTCACCTGGACGGGCTCCACCTCGTCGAGGTGCCATGTGAAGATCGTCTCCCCGTCTTTGTTGATCCACGATCTTCTAATCCTTCCCTCGTCCCTAAGCCTCTCGAGCTCGAAATCGAAGAAGGACTTGAGCTCGGAATAGTCATCGAAGCTTCGGTACTCCTCCCCGAAGGCGTGATGCCAGCACACGTGCCCGTTGCCATGGAAGAAGTACGCCCTGAGGAAACCCTTCCACTGCTCTCCCTCCGAAGGCCGAGTGACCATGACGTTCTTGCTATCAGGAGCAAAGGCAATGAGCCGTGCTGGGTCATCCGGGTCGTCGAAGTAGATCCTCCCACACTCCTCGCACTGGTAGAAGGTCTGCTCGTAGCGCATCGGATCCTTGTACGAGCCGAGAGACTTCCCGAGCATCTTCCTTTCGAGTGCCTCCCAGTAGTCCTCCCAGTCGGTGTCGGAGATCATGTATGCCTTGTAGGGGATGTAGTCAGTGGTGTCGGTAATGAGATGACCGCACTTGCACGAAAACCGCATGGTGGCTCCCTTGCACTTGGCCTAGGTGGACAATGAGAACTTAGCACCTTGACTGGACAGTAATTCCTTTCACGTGAGTGCGACGCCCCGCCCAAGCGCATTTCCCATCCCTTCCCGTCTACCAAGAACCGCATGAGCAAGGCGGAGCGAGAGAGGGCGCAGGAGCGAGCGCAGGCAGCACTGGAGCGCCTCAGCGAGGGCGTGAGGGAGGTCTGGCAGTCGGAGCGCTGGGAGTCGTAGCCTCTCAAGGTTCTACGACTACTTTCCAGGACGTCGAGTACCAGAGCAGGGTCTACGCGCTAATCGCCGCCATAAGGAAGAGCAGCGCCTTCCGGCTGGAGGTCATGGAGTCCGACGAGCTTCGCCAGAGGGAGCTGGGATACCTCAAGGAGCGGGAGAACGAATGCGTCCAGCTACTTGGGCAGGCGAACATCATGCTCGAGAAGATTGCGGCAAGAGAGGGACTCGACTTCGAGGGCTACGAATCCTCTGTCACTGAGGCGAACGCCTGGTATCAATACCAGCAAGTCCTACTCAAGGTGGTAGCGGAGCTCTCCGAGCTAACCTACACGCTGAACATGGGCGCCATATCCCGCGAGAACAGCTATGCCATGCTCACGCCATACGCACAGCAGGCAGACGGCTCATTAAACAAGCTGAGGGCGTGGCATGGCGAAAACGAGAAGACGCTCGAAATCGACACCTCCACCTCCAAGCGCAGGAGGCAGGGTCTGGACAAGGCCTTCTGGGTAATTCCTGCTCTCGTCAGCAGCGACCTCGGATATCGTGAGGTCAGCGAGAGCACTACGCAGATGATCAAGGGCCAGAAGAGCCTGAATAGCACAGTCTCCGATAGTGGGCGTGACCTCTACCGGGAAGACATCACCCTTGTCAAGCTGGACGGCGACGTCTACTACCTTCCTCCCGCCGAAGGCGAGGAGGCTTCATAGTCGTCATCACTATCTTTATTGCCTTAACGAAGGGGGG
>JAWRIT010000102.1:0-8459 GCA_040268355.1 Atopobiaceae bacterium
GGCGGCATGCCCGGTTCACGTTTTAGGCAAGAGAGCCAGCGTCTGCGTTGCCACCTCAACCATGCTGGCGGCGGCAACGCCCGCACGACTACCCCTGCTTGGTGCCACCCCGCTTACCCGCCTTCTGTGCGAGTGCGACGCCCGCCTGCCAGAGGCGGTCACGCTCTGCCTTCCCCACCGGCTCGTAAGGCACGACCTCAGATCGCCCCACAGCCCCGGCGTCCGCTTCCTCGGGTCCGGCTCCCTCCGGCTCCACACTAGTCCTACACAACTCGTTCGCCCGCTCCGGTGCGGCCAGCAGGGCGCGCTTCTCGGCGCTTGACAGTCGCTTGATCCGATACTCGAGCCGCGACGCGCTCGCACGCCCCTCGGCGCGCCAGAGCGCGACTAGAGCTTTTGGCTGGTAGACCCGCGTATAGCGAGCTCCTGGCGCTGCGCCTGAGAGATGTTCGCCCACCCGACGGCTCACGTCGGTCGTGATGCCCGTGTAGAGCGAGCCGCCCGCACAGCGCAGCATATAGACGAAATAGCCCGTCGCTAGCACCCCGTTCGCCGTTCGAATTGTTTCCATTAGCTTACTAAACCAACTTTTTTCGAACTCCTACTTGCGCATAGGAGAATTCTGAGTAATCTATAGTTAACTTCCAACGAGGGACCCTCTCCCCCTCCGAGGAAAATGGGCATAGTTCCCTAAAGCAGAGGACGCGCATCCCCCCTATGGCGCGTCCTCTTTGCTTATGCATCAACGCTGGTAGTGGGCCGCTCACCGCTCTCGCTCGCGCCAGCCTCCTCACGCAGGCGACGCTCGCGCGCGCACGTGGACCCCACCAGCAGACGAACCACCAGGCACACGGCAAAGCCCTGGGGGATGTCCGCCAGAAAGCGCATGAGCACCGCAAGCACCGGCGCCACGACCGTCTCGCGGTAGAGCAGCATGGGCACGACAGTGGCGTTGACCACCGAGAGCGCTGCCGTCAGGATGGCCGCGCGCGCAGCAACGGCAGGCAGCAGCCCCAACAGCCCGTGCAGCCAACTTCCCTGCTCCGCATAGCTCGACGCCCATGCCTCGCCCCGCTCGTCCATACCCCGCACACGACTTGCCACAAACGACGCAAGGAGCGCGATCGAGAGCTCGATTCCCGTGAACTCGGGACTCCAAAAGGTGTAGTTGTTCCGCGCGATGGCAATGGCCTGAAACACCACACTCACCAACACGGCCGATGCAACCGTCACCACCGACCGTGGGTGGGCGGCCACCACGCGCCGCACCGACGCACGAGCACCTTCCAGCATTCCTCTCAACTCCTTACGCTCATCCGTTCGCCACTAGTCTCGCGTTGATCCCGCGGATCCTCAGTCTCTCATGAATGACGGCAGCTCGCCACGCGGCGTCGCGTCTGCGATGTCAAACAGGGCGTCGGCGACGGCGTCATCGGCACTCGCACCAATGTGCCAGCGCGTGAGGCCGCTGACCTGCTCGCTCGCATTGGAGACGGCAACCGAGTTGGGCACGGCCCGCAGCATCGCGAGGTCGTTCTCCGAGTCCCCAAAGACCGCCACCTCGTCGAGCGAGACGCCCAACTCGTCGGCCAGCACCATGACGGCACTCCCCTTGCTCCATCCGTGGGGAAGCACGTCAAGCAGCGGCGCGGCGTTGCTGGGAAAAACGAAGTCCATGTTCGAAAACTCATCGCGCAGCAGGTCGCGGGTCTCCGTCTGCTGCTCGCGCGAACCCAGCACGTGGATGTTCGCCTTGAGGTAGGAGGGCTCCTCGAGGCGCGTCACAAAGCGCCGTGCGGCACCAAAGCACCCCAGCATCCGCTCGGCATGCGCGGCATCGGGAGAGGCGTAGTAGCCGGCGCTCGTGATGTCTCCCCGCCACACGTCGAACATGGTGAGGATGCCCCGGTCCGTCTCGGCAAGGAAGGCCGCCAGCTGGTTGAGCTCTCCGGCACCGATCGGCTCGGCGTGCACCAGCTCGCCCTTGACGTAGACCATCTGCCCGTTGCAGAAGGCGCCCGTCGCGTAGCACTCCTCGCGATGGTCGAACATCCACCCCATGTCGTTGGGAATGCGTCCCGAGATCGGGCCGAAGTGCAGGCCCGCCTCACGGATGGCACCGATGGCCGCGAGGGCGTGGTCTGTGGCGCGCGGGCGCCCGTGACTGATAAGGGTGTCGTCGAGATCTGACAATACGAGCTTGATCACGCTGGCTCCTCGGAATCGTGGCTGTTTTCCACTCGGTACCGTATCACGTGAGAAAGGAGGCGTGATGTCGGTCGCACGTGGCTTCGCGCGATTCACAGGAGCCGCGCCCGTGGGTTTCGCAGGCCGCGCTGCTGGCTCTGTTGGACCCCCGCACCGCCCCTAAAGGCAGTCGGGAACCGATCGATGCCTATTCCTGCACCTTCATCGCCTCGGCGAGGCTGACCTGTCGGATCTGCCGTATGTGGACAAGCGCCACGACCGCATAAGCGACGGCCCCGATGGCGACCACCTCTGCCAGCAGGCTCTGTGGCACCCAGATCTCAAGGTTGTCCGAATAGCGGTCCATCGCAAGGATGACGATGAGGCGCACGAGCCACAGCACCAGCGGCAGGCTCGCCACAAGACTCGTTAGCACCGTCGCCGTGATGGCATGGACGTACAGGCGGCTGATCTCGCCGTTGTGGTAGCCAAAGACCTTCATGTAGCTGATGTAGCGGCTCGACCGATCGATGATCGTCTTGGTCAGCAGGTACACGAGGATGAGGTAGACCGGCACGGCAAAGGCCACCACCATGTTCATCATGTCGCCGAACGAGGCGCGTAGCTGGTCGGCGGTGCTTTGCATGGCCTCGGGCGTGATGTCGGTGGCAAGGTAGCGCTGGTCGATCTCCAGCTCCTCGTCCGAGGCGTAGCCGCTGAAGTCGTCCGCGTCCTTGCCCATCATCTCGTTCAGCGCATCCCGCTCCATGTACAGGTTCATGTTCGCGGAGCTGCCCCAGACGGAGGTGGCCACGACCTCGTAGGTCTTGTTCGTGTGCTTGTCGAACAGCGTGATCGTGTCCCCTGGCGCGATCCGGCACTTCTGCGCGAGGCCGCCTCCCACCACGACGGCCCCGCCGCTCACGTCCACCTCGCCCCAATACCGGGAGCCCTCGGAGATCCCGTAGACCGAGATGTCCTCCCTGCTGTCAGTCACGGCACGCGGCACTTCCAGCGACGCCACGGTGAACTTCTCCGCCTGGGCGATGCGCTCGGCCCCGTTGTCGATGGTGTTCACGGGATGCTCATCGTCGTCGAGGTCCATCGAGCGAAGCAGTGAGCGCGCGTATCCCACCATGCCCAGATCGCGCATGGGATCGTCGGTCTCAAGCAGCTCCGCGGCCGCCGACCAGGAGGCGCGCTGCTCGGGCGTACCCTCAAGTTCGAGCGGGGCCTTCAGCAGGTAGATGTGGTTGGCGACGACATCGCTCCCGAGCTGCTCGGTGTAATGCTCGATCAGCGGCATGAGGCACAGGCCAAAGAGCAGAAACAGGCTGCAGAAGGCGATGCCAAAGAACAGCACCACGAAGTGCGAGAGGTTGCGCAGCAGCACGCGCAACTGGAAGCGTCGCACGAAACTCAGGCGTTCGGGCAGCGCCAGGGTCGCGCGGCGGCTACGACTGGCGATCTCGCGCCGCAGGAAGTCGAGCGGCGTGAAGCGCAGCTTGCGCACGAGCCCCACCAGCGTCACCACCTCGAGCAGGGCAAAGGGTGCCACCGTGGTGAACGCGAACACCTGCGGGCTGAAGTGGAACTCGTAGGGCGGCAGGCTGTAGGAGCCATAGTAGAGCTGCTGCATGGGCGTGCTCAGAAGGGTGAGGCCAAGGCAGTTGCCCAGAGCGCATCCCACGACGCCAATGAGCGTGGGGAGCACCAGGTAGTGCGCGACGATCTCCCGCTTGCGATAGCCCGAGGCCAGAAGCGTCCCGATGACTGCAGACTCCTGCTCGATGGTGGCGTTGGTGAGCACCACGAACACGAAAGCCATGATCACCACCAGAAGGCCCACCAGCACCTTCCACATGACCTGGTCGCCCTCCACGTCGTTTGTCGCAAAGGAGATGGCCTGGTTGGAGTCCGCATCGACCAGGTCGGTCAGCACCTCGCCGTGGTCACCAAGGACGGTGGCCGCATCCTCCTCGAAGCTCACGCGCGCCGCAAGGTCCATCTGGCGGTCGTCGAGGATGACGTCATAGCGGTAGTCCCGCTTGGCGCCTGCGATTGCCTGGAAGCCCTCAGGGGTGACCTGCGCGATCGTGAAGGTGGCGGAGTTGAAGACGAGGTCGGTGTTCTTCTCCATGAGGCACTCGTAGTCGGAGACGCTCATGATGCCCACCATGGTCACGTCGTGGCCGTTGACCGTCACGGTGTCGCCGACCGCCAGGCCGTAGTTCTTGCAGAACACGCGGTCGAGGGAGATCTCGTCGGCGGCCTCAGGGGCCCTTCCCTCAAAGTAGTAGCCCTGGTTGATCTGGGTCCGATTGTCCTGGTTGATGAGTCGACAGTTCATGGTGCGCGGATCGCTGGCAATGGTGAGCGGGATGTCGGCAGTGAAGTCCTCGTAGACCGTGCAGCCCAGCTCCTCCACCGCTGCCCGCGAGCTCTTGGCGATCTCGAACTGCGTGACGAAGTGGAAGTCCTCCACGTTGGCCGCCTCGCGCAAGCCAGCCTGGATGACCTCGATGCTGTGGGCGGCGGAGAGAAAGCCTGATCCCATGGAGATCGAGAACAGAAGCAGCAGGAAGATGCCGAGGTATCTTCCCAGGTTGCGTCGTAGGTCGCGGGGCAGTCTCTTGTTGAGGGGAGACATACGCACCCTACCAGGTCAGTTCTGCGGCAGGCGTCAGGTGCTCGTTGCGCGTGTCCTCGAAGATCGCGCCGTCGCGCAGGCGCAGGATGTGGTGGCTCATGTGGCGAATGGCGTCATTGTGGGTGACGATGACCATCGTCGCATGGTACTCGCGGTTGATGCGCTCCATCAGCTCGAGGATCTCCTTGGAGGTGTGGTAGTCGAGCGCGCCGGTCGGCTCGTCGCAGAGCAGCAGGCTCGGGTTCTTGACCAGGGCGCGACCGATGGCGCAGCGCTGCTGCTGACCTCCGGAGACCTGATTGGGAAACTTCCCCCGGTGCTCCCAGAGCCCCAGGCTCTCCAGCAGGTCGTCGATGGGCAGCGGGTCGTGCGAGAGGTACTGGCAGACCTCAATGTTCTCGCGCACCGTGAGGTCGGGCACGAGGTTGTAGAACTGGAAGATGAAGCCAAGCTCGCGACGACGATACTCCACCAGCTCGCGATCGCCGAGCTGGCAGATGTCGGTCTCTCCTACCCGGATCGAGCCACCGTCAGCGGGCTCCAGGCCACCCACCATGTTGAGGAAGGTGGACTTCCCCGATCCCGACGGCCCGAACAGCACGCAGATCTCGCCTCGGTCGATGTCGCACGAGATGCCCTTCAAGACCTCGGTCCGTGCCTCTCCCTCGCCATAGCCCTTGACAAGCTGGTGAATGGAGAGAAACGCCTCTGACGCCATGGCCGCAATCACATCCGATGGAGGAGAAGTGAGCTTGACTTTACTATAGTCCGATGGTGACGAGGCGGCAAACGACGGGGCGGCAACGGATTGGGTCGCCTTCCTGCGGCGAAGCCGGTTGAGACTTGCGGATTAGCCGTTGCCACGGCATGACGACAGCCCGGAGCGGCGCAGGGCCGCCTCCGGGCTGTCGGCGTCACGATCGGGCTCGGCTGGGCGTGGGTGTCCGAGAGGCTCTCACGCCCGCGCAACAACCACGACGGCCCGTACCCGCGGACCCGCTACTCGCCGCGTGCCTCGCGAATGAGCCGCTGGTACTCGAAGAAGCTGTCCTTGCGCGTACGGTGCAGGTCGCCGGTTCCGTCATCGTGCTTGTCCACGTAGATGAAGCCGTAGCGCTTGCGCATCTCGCCGGTGCCGGCCGACACCACGTCGATCGGGCCCCACCAGGTATAACCGATGACGTTAACGCCGTCATCGCAGGCCTCGGACAGGGTCTCGAGGTGCGCCTTCAGGTAGTCGGAGCGATACGGGTCGTGGACCCTCTCCACGCCGTCTTCCACGACGACCTCGTCGAACGCGCCGAAGCCGTTCTCCACGACCATCTGCGGGATGTTGTCGTAGCGCGCGGCGATCTCGTTGGCCGTCCAGCGCAGGCCGACCGGGTCGATCTGCCAACCCCAGTCGCTCGCCTCGAGGTAGGGGTTCTTGCCGCCCAGGGACATGTTGCCGGCCATGGCCTCGCCGTCATCGTGGGTGGTGATGGTCATGCTCATGTAATAGGAGTAGGTGAAGAAGTCCACGCACCCCTCGGCAAGAATCTCCTCGTCTCCCGGCTGGATGTCAGGCTCGGCCCCCAGTTCCTTCCACAGGCGCTTGGCATAGTAGGGGTAGGCGCCGCGCACCTGCACGTCGGAGGCGTACCAGTTGCCTTCGCGCATGGTGGCCTGGGCGGCCTGCACGTCGGCCGGATCGCAGGTCAGCGGGTAGGTGGTGAGGAAGGCGGTCATGTTGCCCATCATGACCTCGGGGTAGTGCTCGTGCGCGTAGGCCACCGTCTTGGCACCGGCCAAGAACTGGTGGTGCAGCGCGTTGAGGCAGAGCTGGTTGTCGCGCGGGGCATCTGCCGTGGTGCCGGTGTAGTGCTGCACGAGGCTGGTCGACAGCGCGTTGTTCATGAACGGCATGCCCGTGTTGACCTCGTTGAAGGTGAGCCAGTACTTCACTTGGTCATGCCAGCGATCCAGACAGAACTTCGAATAGGTGCAGAAGAAGTCGACGCAGCGGCGGTCGGCCCATGCGTTGTACTTGCTCACCAGCGCATAGGGAGTCTCGTAGTGGCTGAGCGTGACGAGCGGCTCGATGCCGTGCTCCTTGAGGCAGGCGAAGACCTTGTCGTAGAACTCGACGCCAGCGGGCAGCGGCTCTGTCTCCTCACCCGTGGGAAAAAGGCGCGTCCAGTTGATGGACATGCGGAAGACGTTCCAGCCCATCTCGGCGAACAGGGCGATGTCCTCCTCGTAGTGCCCGTAGAAGTCCGTCGCCTCCCAGCTGGGATAGAGCGCCTCTGGGTCAAAGACCTCGTCGATCTGGCGCGGCGTGTTCACGTCGCCGCCGCGCATGTGGTCGCACAGGCTATCGCCCTTGCCGCCCGCGTTCCATGCGCCCTCGTACTGGTTTGCGGCCGTCGCGCCGCCGAACAGGAACCCCTTCGGAAATGCCATGACGCTCTCCTTTCACGGATGATCTCTTCCCCTGCCCGCACGTGCGGGCACCACCAGTGTACGGGAGCGAGTTCGGAGCGACCGGGAGCGCCGGGGCGAACGGCGGGCGGTACCGACACAAGGAAAGAACACAAGGGAAGAAGCACCTCTGTGTCGCGGCGCATGCCTCACGCCTCGTGCAAGAAGGCGCGCAAGGCGGCAGCATCACCGTCGTAGAGGTAGCCCTGCATGCTCACCCGCTCGGCACCCACGACGTTGCGCCGCAGGTCGTCCACGAACAGGCAATCCGTCGGATCGAGCCCGTAGCGCTCGCACAACAGCAGGTAGATACGGGGATCGGGCTTCACGACCCGCTCGTAGCAGGAGACCACGATGCCATCGAACAGCTCGATGCCTGGTATTCGGTCGCGATACGCGGAGAAGGCCGGTCCCGCATTCGAGAGCAGGTAGGTGCCAAAGCCCGCATCCTTGATCGAACGCACCAGTTCGTCCGCTCCCGGCAGCGGGTCAAAGAGGCCCTCGTCATGCCAGTGCTCGACCAGGTGGTCCACCAGGGAATGCAGCCGGTCAGGAACCTTGAGCTTGGAGGACCACGCCAACGTCTGCTCGGAGATGGCGTCCGCGTCCACCCAACCCCACTCGCGCGAGTCGAAGACCGCACGGGTCAGCAGAGCGGCATCCTGCTCATCGGGGCAGAGCTTGCAGGCAACCTGAGCGAGGTCCGCATCCATGAGCACGCCGCCCATGTCCAGCACCACGTTACGCACCTGAGCCATGACACCCTCCCTCACTGGAACGTCAGGCGTCAGCGGGCAGGCGTGCCCGCATACACCCCCATTGTACGAGGTTGGCACGGCCTGCAGGACGCTTGGCGCTTCAGAGGGTCGCAGATGGGGCTGGCGATTGCGGCGCGCTTTTGGCCCCGCCCGCGATCGAGGATTCGTAAACACGGCCGGTTATGTAGTTTTTAGTTTATTAATTTATTATATTACCTGGGGAAATGAGGGACAGTCAGGGGCTAACTGGCCGCATTTTGAGGGATGCGTGCGCTAGCGAGACAAAGAGCTGTTCGCAAAGCCCCAGGTGGAAGGCGGTGCCCAAGGAGCCCGTACTTCCCGAGGGGCAAAAACTGCCCGCAAGACGATCCCTCTCACCTGCGGCTTCGTGGGTCTCATTTCCC
>JAWRIT010000103.1:0-23689 GCA_040268355.1 Atopobiaceae bacterium
GCGACCGCGCCCCGTCTACACCACAGGTTCTGCCAAGAGCCTAGGCAACGAACTTCTCGAAGTACTTGATGGTGCGGACCATCTGGGAGGTGTAGGAGTTCTCGTTGTCGTACCAGGAGACGACCTGGACCAGGAACTTGCCGTCAGCCAGCGGCATCACGCGCGTCTGGGTGGCATCGAAGATCGAGCCGTGGGTCTCGCCGATGATATCAGAGGAGACGATCTCGTCCTCGTTGTACCCGAAGGTGTCGGAGATGGTCGCGGCATAGGCCTTCATGGCCTCGTTGATGCCCTCGGCGGTGAGGTCCTCGCCGCTGCAGACGGCGTAGAGGATCGTGGTCGAGCCGGTCGGGGTCGGGACGCGCTGGGCGGAGCCGTCAAGCTTGCCCGCGAGCTCGGGAAGGACCAGGCCGATCGCCTTGGCGGCACCGGTGCTGTTCGGGACGATGTTGACCGCGCCGGCGCGGGCACGACGCAGGTCGCCCTTGCGCTGCGGGCCGTCGAGGATCATCTGGTCGCCCGTGTAGGCGTGGATGGTCGTCATGAGGCCCTTCTCGATGGGGGCGTAGTCGTTCAGACCCTTGGCCATCGGGGCGAGGCAGTTGGTGGTGCAGGAGGCCGCCGAGATGATGTCGTCGTCAGCGGTCAGGATGTCGTGGTTGACGTTGAAGACGATCGTGGGGAGGTCGTTGCCCGCAGGAGCGGAGATGACGACCTTCTTGGCACCGGCGTCGATGTGAGCCTGGGCCTTGGCCTTGGAGGTGTAGAAGCCGGTGCACTCGAGGACGACGTCGACGTCGAGCTCGCCCCAGGGGAGCTCGGCCGCGTTGGCCTTCGCGTAGATGGTGATCTTCTTGCCATCGACCGTGATGGAGTCCTCGCCAGCCTCGACCGCGTGGTCGCGCGCGTAGTTGCCCTGGGAGGAGTCATACTTCAGGAGGTGAGCAAGCATCTTGGGGGAGGTGAGGTCGTTGATGGCGACGATCTCGGAGCCCTCATGACCGAACATCTGACGGAAAGCCAGGCGACCGATGCGACCAAAGCCGTTGATAGCAACCTTAACTGCCATACCTTCTCCTTTCGTAAGGCCCCTCGAGGCCGTTCCCCGAGACAGGCCAGGACCAACATACTGGATTCAGTTTACTCCCAAATGAGTCCCGCTCAAGCTTCGCTCCCGGGATGGGCGTTAATTTGTCCGTATTTGGTAACACTTCGCCCCTGCGGCAGGCGGCACGGGAGCCGCGCCTCACGAGGGAGCCCACCGTGCGCCCCCTGGGGACCCTGCCGCCTCGCGCGCCTGGTCCACCAGCTGCTGCAGCCGCAGGGAGCGGTGGTACATCGCCGACTTGCTCGCCGCAGGCGAGCAGAGCTCGCCGAGGTCCGCCAGCGAGAGCTCCGGATGGGCGAGGCGCAGCTCGCAGAACTCGCGGACCGCGGGGGGCAGCTGGGAGAGGCCCACGAGCCGGACGGCCTCGTCGATGAGCGCGCGCTGCGTGCCCGCCGCGTTGGTGGTGCGGGTCTGGTTGGCGAGCTCGGCGTTGACGCGCCGGTTGACGTCGTTCTTGAGCGACTTGACCTGCCGGACGTTCTCGATGGCGCGCGCGGAGCGCTGGGCCCCCATCGCCCGGGCGAGCGTCACCACGTCGTCGAAGCTCTTGAGGTAGATGGCGTAGGCGCCCCGGCGGCGATTGAGCCGCGCCGTGACCCCGAACTCCCCGACGATCCGGGCGATGTCGGCGGCGAAGCGCTCCCCCGTCACGGCGATCTCGAGGTGGAAGTCGCCGCGCGGATCGGCCACGAAGCCCCCCGCCATGAAGGCCCCCCGCACGAAGGCCGCGCGACAGCAGGGGCGCTCGAGCAGCTGGGACGGCACGCCCGCCGCAAGGCCCCGGCCCGGCAGGAGGATCCCCAGGCGCACGAGGTCGTCCTCGAGCGCGGCCTGCTCGGGGATCTCGATGAGGTAGTTGCGACTCTTGTGCAGGTTGGAATGGCGCACCGTGAGTCGGGTCTCGAGGTCGAAGAGCTCGTGGGTGAGCTTGATCATGGTGCGGGCGACGGCGCCCGTCTCCGTGGAC
Organism: Atopobiaceae bacterium; assembly: GCA_040268355.1. Taxonomy (GTDB): domain Bacteria; phylum Actinomycetota; class Coriobacteriia; order Coriobacteriales; family Atopobiaceae; genus UBA1367. The sequence goes on from JAWRIT010000103.1 coordinate 2,076, forward strand.
ACACGGATGGAGTAGCGCCCCGGACCGCGGAAGGAGAGCGTCCCGCAGACGCGCACGATGGCCGAGAGCTGCGCGTAGGCGCACGTGGGGCAGCTTCCCTCCACGCGGGAGAGCTCGTCTTTGACCTGGGCGGTGAACGACATCGCAGGATCCTCGCTACGAGGTGCGGCGCTCGGCGCGAGCGAGGTCGCGATGGCTCGTGAGCACGTGGTAGCCCGCGCGGGTGAGGTGCGCCGCCGTCTGCTCGGCGATGGCCACCGAGCGATGCTGGCCGCCCGAGCAGCCCACCCCCACCGACAGGCGGCTCTTGCCCTCGGCCACGTATCCGGGCATGACCGTGTCGAGCAGGGCACACCAGCGCTCCAGGAAGGCCGTCGTCTGGGGGTGCGAGAGCACGAAGTCCCTGACGAGCGCGTCCTGGCCCGTGAGCGGGCGCATCGCCGGATCCCAGTAGGGGTTCGGCAGGAAGCGGACGTCGATGATCAGGTCCGCCTCCTCGGGCATGCCGTACTTGAACCCGAAGGAGAAGACGTGCACCTCCATGAGCTGCTGCTCGGTAAGGTGCGTGAACTCGGAGAGCAGCCGGGCGCGCAGCTGCTTGGGCTTGAGGGTGGAGGTGTCGATGGTGAGCGTCACGCGCTCGCGCACGGGGGCGAGGCTCTTCCGCTCGCGGCGGATCGCGTCGATGGTGGCCTCCCCCTCGCGGGCGAGGGGGTGCGGGCGGCGGTTGAGCGTGTAGCGCCGCAGGAGCACCTCGTCGGAGGCGTCGAGGAACAGCAGGCCGGAGGTGAACTCATGGGCGGCGAGCTCGTCGAGGGCGGCGAAGAGCGCCGAGAAGAGCTCCTGGCTGCGCAGGTCGCAGACCACGGCAAGGTGCCGCCCGACGCCCGAGGTGAGCCCGCCCATCTGCGCGACGGAGAGGATGAGGCTGGGCGGCAGGTTGTCGATGACGTAGTAGCCCAGATCCTCGAAGGTGTGCATGGCCTCGGTGCGACCGGCCCCCGACATGCCGGTGATGATGATGACGTCAGGGCTGTTGAGGGCGGCCTCGCTGGTGTGCGGCCCGTCGACCATAGGGGGCTCCTTCCCGGCTCACGGACGCTCGTACCAGCATAGCGCACGCGACGCCCACGGCGCACGCGGGGCCGCGGCGGCCCCGCAGCGCCAGTCGCACGGGGCGCCGCGCACTCCCCTATCCCTCGGGGCAGAGCGACAGGGCGGCCTCGTCCGCGACGAGCGTGCAGTTGGGGTGCAGCTGCAGGATCGAGGCCGGGCAGCGCGGTGTCACCGGTCCGTGGCACAGGTCGAAGACGGCCTGGGCCTTGGCCTCGCCGCTGGCGATGACCAGCACGGCGCGCGCCCACATGATGGGCTGGACCCCCATCGTGTAGGCCTGGCGCGGGACGTCGGCCTCCCGCTCGAACAGGCGGGCGTTGGCACGGATGGTGCTCTCGGTCAGATCGACGCAGTGGGTGGTCGCGGTAAAGACCTCGTCCGGCTCGTTGAAGCCGATGTGGCCGTTGGCACCGATGCCGAGCAGCTGCAGGTCGATGCGCCCGGCCTCCGCCAGCAGCGCGTCGTAGGCCGCGCAGGCGGCCTCGGCGTCGGGGTTCGAGCCGTCGGGGACGTGGGTGCGCGCGAGGTCGACGTTGATGTGGTCGAACAGCTCCTCGCGCATGAAGTGGTGGTAGCTCTGCGGGTCGTCGGCCGAGAGGCCCCGGTACTCGTCGAGGTTGTAGGTGGAGACCTCGGAGAAGTCGACGCCATCCTCGCGGTACCGCTCGATCAGTCGCTGGTAGGCGCCAATGGGCGTGGTGCCCGTCGCCAGGCCGAGCACGGAGCGGGGCTTGAGGATGACCTGGGCCGAGATGATGTCCGCCGCCGTGCGGCTCATGGCGTCGTAGTCCTTGACGCGAATCGTCTTCATGGGTGACCTCCTTATGGTCGTACGTGGTCCTGCCTAGTCCTCGAGTGCGGCGCAGAACCAACTTGTCAGGCTTGTGGGGTGCGTGATGGCCGTTCCCACGACCACCGACCAGGCGCCGGCGTCGAGGGCGGCGCGGGCGTCGGCCGGCGTGTGGACGTGTCCCTCGCAGACGATGGGCACGTCGGGGAACTCGGCGGTCGCCTGGGCGAGCAGCTCGACGTCGGGCCCCTCGTCGAGGGTGGTGTCGGTGGCGGGCTTGTTGTGCGAGAGCGTGGTGGAGACCAGATCGCAGCCACAGGCGACGGCGTGTCGGATGTCGCCTATGGTCATGCAGTCGGCCATCACGAGGGTCTCGGCGCTCGCGCGGATGGCGGCGACGGTCTCGGCGAAGCTGCGGCCGTCGGGACGTGGCCGGTCGGTGGCGTCGAGCGCCACCACGTCGGCGCCGGCGGAGACCACGGCGAGGGCGTGGCGCAGGGTCGGGGTGATGTAGACGCCCTCATGGCCCTCCTTCCAGAGGCCGATGACGGGCAGGTCGACGCGGCCCTTGATGGCGGCGATGTCGGAGAGGCCCTGGCAGCGAATGGCCGCAGCACCCCCCAGCTCGCAGGCGCGTGCCATCTGGGCCATGGTCTCGGGATGGCGCAGGGGCTCGCCGGGGTAGGCCTGGACGCTCACAATGAGCTTCCCACGAAGCGCCTCGATGACAGGATGCATGGCGTACCGTTCCTTTCTCACATGCCGGGGCGGCTGGTGCACCTTCTCACCGACCCATCCTATGGCCCGCGCTCCCCGATGCCGTGGATCTGCCACCTGAACGGTGGGTTTCTGGTGCCCTGTGGCATAACATGACCATCCACAGTATCACAAGGAGTAACAATAGTTATCCTCTTTTGTCGCTCATTTAGTGTTATTTTCTGTTATAGTGCGTGGCTCTTCCGCTGAGCGGCCGCGCATCTGATCCAGGCATTGGCTCGGTCGTACCAAGCGGTCTGCAGGTCACCTTTCACGAGCGTTCGAGCACTGTGCTTACCGGCATCGCCTGGCTCAGTTACGTCCCGCTTGTTATTTCTTGTTACAATGGGGTGCGTCATTGTACGCCCGTGACCGAGGGGGCACCTGATGAATCCCATCGAACGGCGTTCCACCCTCTTCGCAAGGTTGCAGCGCGAGGGCAAGGTCTCCATCAAGGACGTGGCGACCGAGCTTGGCGTCTCGACCATGACCGTCCGCCGGGACCTGCGCCTGCTCGTCGACCAGGGTCAGGCGCTCATCAGCATGGGAACCGCCTACGTCACCGACACCGAGCGCATCACCGTGCCAAGCGCGACCGAGGCGCTCGTCGACGCCCAGCTCCCAAAGAAGCAGGCGATCGGTCGTGCGGCCGCCCAGCTCGTGGAGGACGGCGACACCATCGCGATCGACTGCGGCACCACTCCCTTGCAGGTCGCACGGCAGCTCGGGCCGCTGCGCCTGACCATCGTGACCAACTCGCTGCCGGTGGCGGCCGTCGTGGGCACGAACCCCGCCATCAAGCTCATCTACGCGCCCGGCGAGTACAGCCCCGACTCATCGGGCATGGTCGGCCCGCTCACCGTCGACTTCTTCCACACGATCAAGGTCGACAAGGCCTTTCTGGGGGCGCACGGCTTTGACGCCGAGGGCGGTGCGAACGAGCCGGTGCTGGGGGACGCGACGGCCAAGCGCGCGATGCTGGAGGCCGCTCAGTCGTCCTACCTGCTGGTCGATTCGAGCAAGTATGGGAACGTGCACCTCATGGCCCTGAGCAAGCTGTCCGACTTCTCCGGCGTGATCACCGACGACGAGTTCCCCTCAGGCCGCAGGGCCGAGCTCGAGCGGGCCTGCAACGAGGTCATCTACGCCTAGGACCGCACGGGGCCCCGCACATGCAATGCGATGGCCCCGCTGGGAGGCAGACCGCTCGCCTTCGCCGCACGGGCCCTCCCGGACGACGCGGGCGGCCGGATCAGGCACCCTCCTCGCCCAGTTCCTCCTCCCAGGCGCGCAGCGTCCGCCACACGTCCTGCGCCACGGCCTCGGGCACACCCTTGACCTCGGCGATCTCCGCCGCGCTGGCGGCACGCAGGCGCTTCATCGAGCCAAAGTGGCGCATGATGGCCCGCTTGCGCTTCGGGCCCACGCCCTCCACCTCGTCGAGCACCGAGACGCCCTGCGCCTTGGTGCGCAGCTCCCGGTGGAAGGTGATGGCAAAGCGGTGGCTCTCGTCGCGCACCTGCTTGATGAGGTAGAGCGAGGGCGAGCCGGAGGGCAGCACCACCGGGGTGTCGTCCCAGGGAACGAAGACCTCCTCGTCGGACTTGGCCAGCCCGCAGACCGGGATGTCGAGCCCCAACTCGGCAAGCTGGGACAGGGCGGCCGAGAGCTGCGGCTTGCCGCCGTCGACCACCAGCAGGTCGGGCGCGCGGCGCGCAAAGCGTTCGTCGGCCATGTTCTTGGGCCCGTAGCGGCGACCCAGCACCTCCTGCATGCTCACGAAGTCGTTGGCCTCGTCGAGCTCCGTGCGGATCTTAAACCGGCGGTACTGGTCCTTGTCCGGGCGGCCGTCGGTGAAGACGACCATGGAGGCCACGGTGAAGGCGCCGTGCAGCGTCGAGATGTCGAAGCACTCGATGCGCATTGGTGGCGCGTCGAGGGCCAGCGCGCTCTCCAGCTGCAACAGGGCCTGGTTGGTGCGCTCGTCGGCATAGCCGGTGCGCACCATGTAGCGGTTGAGCGCATGGTGGGCGTTGGTCTCGGCCATCTCCAGGAGCCGGCGCTTCTCGCCGCGCCGGGGATGGCGCACGTGGCACGTCTTGCCCCGCTTGCCCGAGAGCCACTCGCCGAGCAGCGGCGCGTCGGGCAGCTCGGTGGCCACCCCCACCTCGGCGGGGATGTCGGCCGTCTCGTCGTAGTAGCGCTTGAGGAAGCCCTCCACGAGCTCGACCTCGTCGACGTCGGCGCCCTTGTTGAGCACGAACTCGACCGAACGGACGGTCCGACCCTCGCGCACGACGAAGACGCAGGCGGCCGAGATGGTCTCCTCGCGGTAGAAGCCGATCAGGTCGGCGCTCACGTCCGAGGAGAAGACCACCTGCTGGCGATCGTCGAGCCCCTCGAGCACGTCGATGCGGTGCTTGAGGCGTCCCGCCCGCTCGAATTCCAAGTCACGCGCCGCCTCGGCCATCTGCTCGCGCAGCTCGCCGATGATGGCCGAGCGGCGTCCCTCCAGAAACTGTTCCACCTGGCGAACGGCGCGCCCGTAGTCGGCCGTCGAGATGGCCCCGCAACACACGCCCGGCCCGCGTCCCACGTGGTAGTCGAAGCAGGGCCGGCCACGCTCGGCGAGCGCCATGTTGGCCACGGCGACCTCGTCGGGGTGACTGTCGAGGTAGCGCTTGGTGCGCTTCCACTCCGCGCAGGTCCCGATGCAGATGGGGACCACCTTGCGCAGCTGGTTGATGGTCTCGCGCGCGGCACGGGCGTCTGTGTAGGGGCCAAAGTAGCGCGTGCCCTTGCGGTGCCGCTCGCGAGTGTACTTGATGGCCGGATAGGCGTCCGACTCGGTGATGGCGATGAAGGGGTAGCTCTTGTCGTCCTTGTAGTCGACGTTGAAGTAGGGGCGGTACTGCGCGATGAGGTTGCGCTCGAGCACGAGCGCCTCGTGCTCGGTGCCGACGACGACGTAGTCGAAGCCACGCACGACCTGCATCATGAGCGGGATCTTGTCGCGGTCATCCTGCAGCGTCACGTACTGGCGCATGCGGGCGCGCAGGTTCTTTGCCTTGCCCACGTAGATGACCTCGCCGGCGGCGTCCTTCCAGAGGTAGCAGCCGGGTTCGGTGGGCACGCGCGCGACCTGGTCGGCGATGCTCGCCAGCCCCTCGTCCTCGGGGCGGGGCGGGGCACCGGAGAAGTCGGGCGTGTGTGAAGGGTCGCGGACGGACATGCTAATCGGCGTCCGCCTGCTTGCCGCCGGTGTCCCAGACGTACTTCTTGAACTTGCGGATCTGGTTGTTGTAGGTGATCTCGGCCCAGAACCAGTGCGCAAGCGAGTCGGGCTCATAGAACAGCGGGAACTGCGCGAGGCCGCTCGCATAGCCCGCCAGGACCTCGTCGCGCAGGACGGGGTCCTTGACCGTGCGCCGCACCACCAGAGGCGGGACGCAGGCATAGAGGAAGTCCTGGTCGGCGTGGGTCTCGGGAATCGTGTGGCCGAGCACGTAGTCCTCGACGAACAGCGTCACGAAGGGGACGCCCGCGAGGCTCAGGTAGAAGGTGTTGCGCCCCGGGCGCGTGTTGACCTCGAAGAAGCGGTACGAGCCGTCGCGCGGATCGTACTTGACGTCGAAGTTGGCAAAGCCATGGTAGCCGGTGCGCTTGAGGAAGCGCGCGGCCTGCTCGATGACGTGCTCCACGCGCCTGTTGCGGATGACCACCGGGTTGCCGATGGCCGAGGGGGCGTGGTCCTGCAGCACGACCTGCCCCATGCAGCTCACGCGCAGGTTGCCCTCGTCGTCGGAGAAGGTGGTCACCGAGTGGAGGCCGTCGTCCTCGCCGGGAATGAGGTCCTGGATGATCAGCTCGTGGTCGTAGGAGGAGGCCAACAGGTTCGTGTAGATGCGCTCCAACTCCTCGGGGCCCTCGACCTCGAAGATCTTCTTCTTACCGGGAAACTCCGCGTAGTGATAGCGCGCCGAGTTCGACGGCTTCGCGATGAGCGGGTAGGAGAAGGAGGCCGCGTCAAAGCGCTCGTCACGCGTGGCGCAGTCGATGCGCCAGGTCGTGGGATAGTCCATGCCCAACTCGTCGCAGAGCTGGTAGAAGCGCTCCTTCTGGGTGATGTCGTCGAGCAGGTCAAAGTCTATGTAGGGCACCACGAAGCACTGCTCGAGGGTGGGTTTGTGCTCGGAGAAGATGCGCGCGTACCAGTCGCCGGTGCCCACGAGGATGCCCAGCTTGCCCTGGTCGAGCAGCTGGGCGCCAAGGTCCATGAGGTAAGAGACGAGACGCTGCTGGTCGTCGATGTCCTCGAGGATGCGGTAGTCGCAGAACTTGCTCGACGAGCACACCTTGATGTCGGCCGAGGCGATGTGGATGCTGGTGATGCCATAGACGCGATGGAACTCGCGCACGTAGGAGTAGCCGAGGATGTCTCCCCCGAGGATGACGGGCACGAGCTTGTCGCGCACATCCTGTTCGCAGGTTATAGCTGCCGCGAGCGGGCTTTTGGCCATAGGTGGACTCCCTTGTCCGGTGTCGAGTGCGATGCGGTGGTGTTCAAGCGTCCAGTGTAGTGCAAGCGGGGACCTCGTGCGCCCGCTCGCCGTGGCGGCAAGGGCGCCGGGCGCCATGGCATGCGACGCCTCCCGTCTGCCACGACCGACCCGAGGTCGTGCCGCGGACGACACGAGACGCCGGCCTAGGCATCGGCCGTGAGCTCCCGGAAGAAGCAGCTGCGGCGACCGGTGTGGCAGGCGGGACCTGGCGAGTCGACCACCGCCACAAGCGTATCGGCGTCGCAGTCAAAGAGCAGGTGCTTCAACCTTTGGATGTTTCCGCTGGTGGCACCCTTGTTCCAGAGCTCCTGCCGCGAGCGTGACCAGAACCACGTGGTGCCCGTCTCAAGGGTGAGCCGCAGGGAGCGCTCGTTCATCCACGCCACCATGAGCACCTCACCGGTGCCCTCCTGCTGCACCACGCAGGGGATGAGCCCCGCGTCGTCAAAGGTGAGCGACACGTCCGCGAGACCGCTCACCTCGAGTGGCTCCCCCGCGTAGCGCGGCTCCGGCGTCCGTGTGGCCTTCGTCCCCATGCCGCCTCCTTTCGCTCCCGCCACGCTCAGAAGTCGAGCCTGACGGGGATGTCCTGCGCCGCCAGGTACTCCTTGACCTGGCGGATGCTGAACTCGCCAAAGTGGAAGACGCTCGCGGCGAGCACCGCGTCGGCCTCCCCCTCGATGATGCCCTCCGCGAAGTGCTCGAGGGTGCCCACGCCACCCGACGCGATGACCGGGATGGGCACCGCCCGCGCGACGGCTCGCGTGAGCGCGAGGTCGAAGCCCTCCTTGGTGCCATCGCGGTCCATGCTCGTGAGCAGGATCTCGCCCGCACCGCGCCGCGCGGCCTCCTGCGCCCATGTGACGGCGTCGATGCCCGTCGCCTCGCGCCCGCCGGCGAGGTAGACCTCCCACCGGTCGGACGTGCCCACGCGCTTCGCGTCGATCGCGACGATGACGGCCTGGCTGCCAAAGGCGGCAGCGGCCTTGGTGATGAGCGTCGGGTCCTTGACGGCGGCCGAGTTGACGGAGAGCTTGTCGGCGCCGGCGGCGATCATGGCCGTCATCCCCGCAAGGTCACGGAAGCCGCCCCCCACCGTGTAGGGGATGCGCAGCTCCTCGGCGGCACGCGACGCCAGCTCGATCGTGGTGGCGCGGTCGTCCGAGGTCGCCGTGATGTCGAGGAAGACGACCTCGTCGGCGCCCTCCGCATCGTAGGCGCTTGCCAGCTCGACGGGGTCGCCCGCATCAACGAGGTTGACGAAGTTGACACCCTTGACAACTCGACCGTCCTTGACGTCGAGGCAGGGAATGACGCGCTTGGTGAGCATGTGACCTCCCGAGATCGTAAGCGGTGCACCCATCGTAGTGGAGTGGCGCTCGGCCCGCCGCCACGCCGGCGCACCTGTTCGTCAGCAGAAACACGGAGTCGCGCGGGGTGCGGGCGAGGCGCTACGCCCCCGCCGTCCGCGCCACCTCCAGGGCCTCCTCCAGGCCAAAGGCCCCCTCGTAGAGGGCACGGCCGGTGATGGCCCCCTCGATGACGCCCTCGCCCAGCGCCGCAAGGGAGCGCAGGTCGTCGAGCGAGGCGATGCCGCCCGAGGCGACCACGGGAAAGCCCGCGACCGCCGCGATGTGGCGGTAGGCCGCGGCTTCGATGCCCGTCTGCATGCCGTCGCGGGCGACGTCGGTGAACACGAGATGGCGAAAGCCCAGGGAGACGAGCTCTGCCACCAGCTCGTCCGCCTTAAGGTCCGCGTTCTCGCGCCAGCCGTTCACCCGCACCAGCCCGTCGCGTGCCGCGACGTCGGCCACGAGCAGCTCCCCATAGCGCGCCGCAGCCTCCCGTGCGAACGCGCGGTCGCGCACGAGGGCCGTCCCCAGGGCGATGCGGCGGGCACCCAGCCCTGCCAGGCGCTCCACCGCCGCAAGGCTGCGCACGCCGCCGCCGACGTCGACCGAGACGCCCGGCACCCGGCAGATGGCGGCGATCGCGGCGCGGTTGCGCGCGAGGCTCGCCTCGTCCTCCTCGAAGGTCGCCGAGAGGTCGACCACATGGATCCAGGTGGCGCCCCGTGCGGCAAAGTCCTCGGCCACCGCCACCGGGTCTGTGGAGTACACGTCGACCTGGGACCGCTCGCCTCGGCGCAGCCGCACGACCGCGCCGCCGATGAGGTCAATGGCGGGAAAGACGATCATGCTCATCCCCTCACGTAGCGGACGAAGTTGGACAGGATGCGCAGGCCCGTGGTGGAGGACTTCTCCGGGTGGAACTGGACCCCAAAGACGCTCTCGTGCCAGACGGCGCCGGCAAAGGTGCGCCCGTAGTGCGTGCGGGCGGCGGTGACGTCATCGTCGGCGTCGTCGGCCACGGCAAAGGAGTGCGTGTAGTAGACGTTCGATCCCTCGGGGACGTCCACGAACAGCGGGCACACCCGTCCCCGCTCCGTGAGGTGCAGCTGGTTCCAGCCCACGTGGGGCACCTTGAGGCGTGCGGACTCGATCTGGGTGACCGAGCCCCGCAGGAGGCCCAAGCCCGGCACCCACCCGTTGCCCCAGGCGTCGCTGGTGTGCTCGGTCCCGCGCGTGAAGAGCAGCTGCAGCCCCAGGCAGATCCCCAGAAACGGCACTCCCGCCTCGAGCGACGAGACGATCGCGTCGGCCTGGCCGGAGCTGAGCAGGTAGCTCATGGCGTCCTCGAAGCTCCCGACCCCCGGCAGGATGATGCCGCGCGCCTCGGCGATGGTCCTCGGGTCGTCGCTCACCACGACGTCGGCACCGACGGCCGCGACGCTGCGGGCGACCGAGAGGAGGTTCCCCTTGTGGTAGTCCACCACCACGATCTCGCGCGGCATCTAGAGCACCCCCTTGGTGGAGGGGATGCCCGAGACGCGTGGGTCGGACTCGACGGCGGCGCGCAGGGCGCGCGCGGCCGCCTTGAAGGTGGCCTCGAGGAGATGGTGCGCGTTCTCGCCGCAGAGCCTGCGCAGGTGCAGCGTGATGCCCGCGTCGCGGGCGAGGCCGGCGAAGAACTCGCGACCGAGCTCGGTGTCGAAGGTCCCGACCTTGGCAGGGCCGATCGGCACGTCCCAATAGAGCTCGCCACGCCCGGAGATGTCGACGGAGGCGAGGACGAGCGCCTCGTCGAGGGGCACGCACACGTCACCAAAGCGGCGGATGCCCGCCTTGTCGCCGAGCGCCTGGAAGAGCGCCTGCCCCAGAGCGATGCCCACGTCCTCGACGCTGTGGTGGTCGTCGACCCAGGTGTCCCCCTCACAGCGGACGGTGAGGTCGAGCAGGGCGTGACGACCGAACGCGTTCAGCATGTGGTCGAAGAAGCCGATACCGGTGTCGATGTCGCAGGAGCCCGTTCCGTCGAGGTCGAGCGTGATCTGGATGTCGGTCTCGGCCGTCGTGCGGGAGATGGTGGCGATGCGAGTCATGCTTCCTCCTTTAGCAAGGCTGTGATGGCGCGGATGACCTGGTCGTTCTCCTCGTGCGTGCCCACCGTGACGCGCAGGCAGCCAGAGAGGCCACGCGTGGTCGAGAAGTCGCGGACCAGGATGGACCACTCGTCGCGCAAACGGCGGCGCACGACGTCTGCCGCAGGCAGCCGCACCAGCAGGAAGTTGCCCTGGCTCGGCCAGACCTGCACCCCCTCAAGGGAGCGGAGCGCGCAGGACAGGCGCGTGCGCTCCTGGCGTATCCGCTCGATGGTGGGTTCGAACTCCGCACGCAGGGAGGTGACGACACCTGCCGCCGCCTGCGCGAAGACGTCGATAGTGTAGGGCTGGCGCACGGCCGCGAGCACGTCGACCACGTCGGGGGCGGCCAGCACATAGCCCATGCGCACGCCGGCAAGACAGAAGGCCTTCGAGAAGGTATGGAGCACCACGAGGTTGTCGTGCTCCGCCAGAAGGTCACGACAGCTGACGCCCGCGTCGGCGAACTCGATGTAGGCCTCGTCGACGAGGACCATCCCCGGACACGCCGCGCAGAGGCGGGCGACGTCCGCGGGCGCGATGACGTTGCCCGTGGGATTGTTGGGGGACGTCACGATGACCATGTCGGCCGTCCGCGCGGCACGCAGCAACGCGGGCAGGTCGAGCTCGAAGGTCGTGGCGTCGCGCCACACGCGCTCGACGCTCGTGCCCACCATCTTTGAGTAGATGTCGTAGACGGAGAAGGTGGGCGGGCAGTCGACCAGGCGCTTTCCCGGCCCGCCGAAGGCGAGGAAGAAGTTGAAGAGCAGCTCGTCTCCCCCGTTTCCCACGCAGACGTTCTCCCTGCGCACCCCATGCCAGGCGGCAAGCTGGTCGCGCAGGCCATTGGCCATGGGGTCAGGGTAGCGGTTCGTCTCGGTGGCCGCGAGGGCGGCGTCAAGGGCCGAGCGCACCCGCGCGGGCATGCCGTGGCTGTTCTCGTTGGCCGAGAGGTTGATCTCGCAGGGCGAGAAGCTGGGGTCGTAGGGCACCAGCGCCGCGACGTCCTCGCGCACCAGCGCACGCACGCGCTCGGAGAGGCCGGCCATGCTAGCGGTCCTCCCTCTGGTCCAGCTTGGGGGTGCCGGGGGCGGAAAGCGGACACGGCCAGGCGGTGCCCGTTGCGTCGGCGCAGGCAGCCCGCACGTCGTCGAAGGCCTCCTGCCCAAGCTCTGCCAGCGTGCGCCGCATCCCCACCGAGAGCGCGTGCGCCCACAGGCCCTCCGCCTGGGCGAGCGTCTGCACCGCCGGGGCGTCGGCAAGCAGGCCCTCGGGCGTGTAGGCGATGACGCTCGAGCGCTTCTGGAAGTCGTAGACGCCCAAGGGGTTGGAGAAGCGCGCCGTGCCACCGGTGGGCAGCGTGTGGTTGGGCCCGGCAACGTAATCGCCCAGCGGCTCGGAGCTCCACGGGCCCACGAAGATGGCGCCGGCGTTGTCGATGCGTCCCAAGAGCGAGATGGCGTCGGCACAGTGCAGCTCGAGGTGCTCGGGGGCGATGAGGTTCACCGCGTCGACGGCCGCCTCGAGCGTGTCGCAGCTGACGACCAGGCCCTGGTCGTCAAGCGAGGAGCGGGTGATCTCCTCGCGCGGGCTCTGCACGACCAGCCGTTCGATCGCGTCCTGCACGCGCGCCGACAGCGTCGGGTCCGTCGTCACGAGGTAGCAGGCGGCAAGGGGATCGTGCTCTGCCTGGGCCATGAGGTCGGCCGCGACCACCGCCGCGTCGGCAGTGGCGTCGGCGAGCACGCACACCTCGGAGGGACCGGCCACCATGTCGATGCCCACGTCGCCCGAGACGCAGCGCTTCGCGGCAGCGACGTAGGCGTTGCCCGGCCCGACGACCTTCTCGACCTTGGGGATGCTCTCGGTGCCATAGGCGACGGCCGCGATGGCCTGGGCGCCGCCGACGGCGTAGACCTCGTCGACGCCCACGCGGGCGGCGGCGGCGAGCGTGTAGGCGGAGAGCGAGCCGTCGCGCTGCGGGGGCGTGACCATGATCACGCGCGGCACGCCCGCCACCTTGGCGGGAATGACGTCCATGAGCACGGTGGAGGGGTACTGCGCCCGGCCTCCCGGCACGTACACGGCCACCGAGGGGACCGGCTTCACCTGCACGCCCAGAAGCGTCCCGTCGCGACGCGTCGTGAACCAGGACTGCTCGCGCTCGCGCTCGTGGAAGTCGGTGATCTGACGGTGGGCGCGCTCGAGGGCGTCCAAAAACGCGTGGTCGACCAGATCGAGCGCCCCGCGCACGACCTGATCGGGCACCAGGAAGCGCTCGGGGCAGGCACCGTCGAAGCGCAGGCAGTACTCGCGCACCGCCGCGTCCTTGCGCTCGCGCACGTCATCCACGATGGCCTGCGCCGCGCGCTCGACGTCGCGCGGGAGGGCGCCGCTGCGCCGGAGGTCATCGGACGTGAGGCGCTGGTCGCCGGCCAGAGATATCTCTCGCATGTGCTACTCCTCGCTTTTCGAGACGACGGCGGCCAGGCGCTCAGAGAGCTCGCGGATGCGCGGGTCGCTACGGTAGGCGGCGGGTCCGGAGAAGAACCGTGCCGTGCACTCCAGCACCTCGTCGACCACGACGAGGTCGTTCTCCGCAAGCGTCGTGCCGGTCGCCGTGATGTCAACGATGCGGTCGGTCATGCCCACGATGGGTCCCAGCTCTATGTTGCCGTGGAGCTGCACGATGTCAACCTGCTGGCCGATGCGCTCGTAGTAGTCGCGCGTGATGCGGGGGTACTTGGTCGCCACGCGCACCGTGCCGCGCCACGAGTAGGCCCGCTCGGCCGCGCCCGCACGGTCGGTGGGCTCGGCCACGACGAAGCGGCAGCCCCCAAAGCGCAGGTCCACCAGCTGCAGCAGGTCGACCCCCGCCTCGATGATGGAGTCGCTGCCGCACATGCCGCAGTCCGCGCCCCCATGGGCCACGAAGACCGGGGCGTCCTGCGCGCGCACGATGAGGTATTCGACGTCTCCCGCCGGGACGATCAGCCGCCGGCCCGGCTCGCGCAGCTCCTCGACGGGAAGCCCCGCCTGCTCCAGCAGGCGCACCGCATCTTTGAACAGGCCTCCCTTGGGCACGGCGATGCGCAGCGGCCGCTCCGCCACGCGCACGCCCGGCGCCACCACGCCCGACTCGCCCTGTTCGCCCAGGATCTCCTGAAGCCGCTCGAGCGCCAGCATGAAGCCGCACGCGGCGAGGTCCTTGAGGCCGGTGCTGGCGAGCACCGCGTCGTAGCGGCCACCCGAGGCGATGGCGGCGGTGATGCCCTCGGCATAGCCCTTGAAGATGACGCCCGTGTAGTAGTCGAAGGAGTTCATGACCGAGAAGTCGAGGCGCAGGGCGCCCGCCGCGACCAGATCGCCCAGCTCGGAGAGCAGGGCGCGCAGCTCGATGGTGCCGCGCAGCTCCGGTGCCACGCCCGCCCCGTCGAGCAGGTCGTCGACCTCGTCGAGCGCACGCGCGTCCCCGGCGACGCGGGGAAGGCGGCAGAGCGCCCGCGCCGCGGCGGGCTCCAGCTGCGAGGCGGCCACCAGCTCGTCGAGGCCGACGAGGTCGGAGCCATGCACCAGCGAGAGCGCCGCACGGCGGAAGTCCTCGCTGGGGGCGCAGGCGTCGAGCAGGGCCGTGAAGGGCGTCACCGAACCGCACACGATGCGCCACGCCGGCACCTCGAGGGTGCGCAGCACCTCTGCGAGCAGGGCTATGACCTCGGCCTCCGACTCGATGCCCGCACCGCCCACCAGCTCGACCCCGAGCTGGGTGAACTGGCGCGGCTGCCCGGAGAGCGTGGACTCCTCGCGCACGACGGGGGCGTTGTAGCGCAGACGCAGCGGCAGCATGGCGCCGGCGAGACGCGCCGACACCATGCGCGCGATGGCGAGCGTGATGTCGGGCCGCATGACGAGCAGACTGCCGTCGACGTCAAAGAGCTGGAAGGGCGACTCGGGAATGCGGCCGCCCCGCTCGAGCGCGGCCTTGTCCTCGAGCAGGGGCGTCTCGACGGGAAGGTACCCATGCGCGGAGAAGCACGTGCGCACCTTCTCGGAGATGCGCTCGCGTGCGACCGCCTCGGTTGGCAATATGTCTCGAAACCCGCTGGGTGTACCCGTCTGCATCCTCGGTTCTTCCTTCCCCTCATGTGCCCGACTACTTTAGCACGCTAAAGTATCAGTCGCTCCCGCTCCCCCATCCGGTAACGTGAGCGAAACGCGCTCCGACGGGTTCCTGTGGTCCCGCACCGCGCGGCCCTCAGCGCCCCCGGCGCAGCAGCCGTCCCGCCAGGTCGCGCACGAGGGCGGTCTCGGGCGCGCCCAGCAAGGTCGCAAGTCCGAAGGTCACCAGGACCGAAGGAATCCCCCCTGCCACGGTGTGGAGCAGCGCCCGCGGGATCGACTGCCCGATGGGTCCCATTGCCTGCGAGAGTCCCAGCAGCACGCCTGCGCCCACCGCCGCGCCGGCAAGACCGAAGAGGCTCGCGCGCACCACCGAGGCCACGACCGACCGAAGCCCCAGGTGTCCCAGGTGCGAGCGCAGGCTCGCGAAGGTGACCACGTCCACTGCCAAGAAGAAAAAGGCGGAGCTCAGGGCCACCATGTCGAGGCCAAAATGAGGCGTCGCGAACAGGCAGATGCCGACCTGGATGGCGGTGGCGACCACGTTGGCCACGGCAAAGAGCCCCATCCGCCGCAGCGAGGAGCAGACCTTCTGCAGGTACATGCACACGCCGTAGACCGGCAGGGACACGGCGAGCGCCCGCAGGTAGCTTGCCGTCATGGCGATGTCGCTGGCCGAGAACTTGCCCGCCGCGAGCATCGTCACCAAGGGCGAGGCGAACACGATCAGGTACAGCATGAAGGGGATCATGAAGAAGCAGACCTTGCTCGTGCCCGACGCGACGCCCCGACGATAGGCGTCCATGTCGCCCCGCGCGACGTCGTCGGCCAGCTCGGTGAACATGGCGGTGGTGATGGGCACCGCCAGTATCGCGTAGGGCAGCGTGTACCACAGGCGCGCGTAGTAGGACACCGACGCCCCCACCGCCGTCACCGAGAGGGCGGAGCTGTTCATGACCGAGACGGTCACGAACGAGCACACCATGACGACCAGCGACGGCACGCCGATGGAGAGGGTGTCTTTGAGCGCCGGATCGCGCAGGTTGATGTAGGGCCGCAGCCGTATCCCGTGCCGGCGCAAGGAAGGCATCTGCATGACGACCTGCACGGCCACGCCAAGCGGGTTGCCGAGCGCCAGCAGCACGAGTGCCAGGCCCGGGTTCGAGTCGACCAGGGCCGCGTAGGCGAGAAAGGAGGCCGTGGTCACGAAGTTGTTGAAGATGGGCGCCGCGCTGCTCCAGAAGTAGTCACGCTCGGCGTTCAGCACGCCCGAGAAGATCGACGAGAGCGCGTAGAGCACCACCTCGATCACGAAGAACCGGAAGAAGTAGGTGGCCAGGTCGGCATCGAAGTCCGCGCTGGCCGAGAACGACTGGGTCCACACCACCTGCGCGGCAAAGACGAAGCCGAGCGCCGTAGTGGCCCCCATGAGCACGAGCACGATGGAGACGAGGTTGGAGGTGTACTCGCTCGCGCCGCGCGTGCCGAGGTCCCGTTTGACCGACTGGTAGACCGGCAGGAAGGCCGTGACGAGCATACCGCCGATGACCAGTTCGTAGAGCTGGTTGGGGAGGTTGTTGGCCACCGAGTAGCAGCTCGCGATGACCGTCACGCCCAGCGCGTAGGCCTGGCCCCAGGTGCGCAGGAACCCCGTGAGGCGGCTCACGACGACCAGCACGCTCATGAGCGCCGCCGAGCGTCCCACCTGGGCCTCGCGCACCTCCTCGGACGTGCCCTCCGCAGGCGCCGCTGGCGCGGGCGCGCCGACGGGCCGGGCGTGGCGCCCTCGGGGAGCGACCCCTCTGGGGGCGATCCCTCGGGAGGCGCTTCCTCGGGAGGCGGCCCCTCCGGAGGCGGTCCCTGAAGGGGCCAGGTGCTTTGGCTTTCTGGCCATGGCTAGACCGCCTCTCGTGTGATGTCCGCAAAGGTGGCGCCCACGAAGGCGGCAAGCGCCTGCGGGTCGAGCCGGAGGCTGAGCCCCCGCCTGCCACCCGAGATGCCGATCGTGTCAAAGAGCTGCGCCGTCTCGTCGATGATCGTGGGAAGGCGCCGCTTCATCCCCACCGGCGAGCAGCCCCCGCGAACGTAGCCCGTCGTGGGCTCGAGCTCGCGGGTGGGCAGCATCGAGAGCGACTTCTCCCCTGCCACGGTGGCCGCCTTCTTGAGGTCGAGGTCGAGGGCCACCGGGACGCAGCAGACCACGTGGGCGCCCGAGGGAGCCACCGTCACCAGCGTCTTGAAGGAGGCGTCCGGGTCCTCTCCCAGCTGCTGCGCCACGTGCAGCCCATAGCCCATCTCCACGCTGCCATCGTCGTCATAGGGCATCGCCTCGAAGGCCACCCCGCCGCGCTCCAGCTCCCGCATGGCGTTGGTCTTGGCCAGCCGTCCCGCATGTGCCATCCGCACGTCTCCGTTCTCCCTCTCGCCGCCGCTCGCGCCCGCAGGCGCGGCGCACTCAGCCCTCCTGCCGCGCGTGGTCGCGCTCCAGCACACGGGCCAGGTAGCGACCCGTGTAGCTATCGCTCACCTCGGCGACCTGCTCGGGCGTCCCGTAGGCCACCACGGTGCCGCCACCATCGCCGCCTTCGGGACCCAGGTCGATGATGCGGTCTGCCATCTTGATGACGTCGAGGTTGTGCTCGATCACCAGCACCGTGTTGCCCGCGTCCACCAGACGCTCGAGCACTTCGACCAGCTGGCGGACGTCGTCGAAGTGCAGACCTGTGGTCGGCTCGTCCAGGATGTAGAAGGTCTTGCCCGTCTGCTGGCGGTGCAGCTCCTTGGCGAGCTTCACGCGCTGCGCCTCGCCGCCCGAGAGCGTGGTGGCGGGCTGCCCCAGGTGCACGTACCCCAGGCCCACGTCGTGCAGGGTCTCCAGCTTCCGCTTGACGCGCGGGATGTTGGCAAAGAAGGCCAGCGCCTCGGTCACCGTCATGTCGAGCACGTCGGCGATGGTCTTGCCGTGGTAGGTGACCTCCAGCGTCTCGCGGTTGTAGCGCTTGCCGTGGCACACCTCGCAGGGGACGTAGATGTCGGGCAGGAAGTTCATCTCGATCTTGATCTGCCCGTCGCCCTTGCAGGCCTCGCAGCGGCCACCCGGCACGTTGAAGGAGAACCGCCCGGGGCTGTAGCCGCGCGCCCGGCTCTCGGGCGTGCTGGCAAAGAGCGCCCGCAGGTCGTCCCACAGACCGATGTAGGTGGCGGGATTGGAGCGCGGCGTACGCCCGATGGGACTCTGGTCGATGTCGATGACCTTGTCGATACGCTCGATCCCGTCAATCTTGCGATAGGGGCCGACCAGGCGCTTGGACCGGTGGACGGCGTTGGTGAGCGCTGGGGCGATGGTGTCGGTGACCAGCGAGCTCTTGCCCGAGCCCGACACGCCCGTCACCACGGTGAGCGTGCCCAGCTCGATCTTTGTGTCGACGCGCTTGAGGTTGTTGGCCGTGGCGCCAAAGATCTTGAGCTGGCCCTTGCGAGGCCTGCGCCGCTTGGCCGGCAGCGCCACCTCCCGCCGCCCCACGAGGTAGGCGCCGGTGAGCGAGTCGGGGTTGCGCTCGATCTCCGCCGGCGTGCCCGCCGCCACGATGCCCCCGCCCATCTCGCCGGCGCCGGGACCCATGTCGATGACGAAGTCGGCCGAACGGATGGTGTCCTCGTCGTGCTCGACCACGATGACGGTGTTGCCCTGGTCGCGGAGGCGCTGCAGGGTCTTGATGAGGCGGTCGTTGTCGCGCTGGTGCAAGCCGATGGAGGGCTCGTCCAGGATGTAGAGCACCCCCATGAGCCCCGCCCCGATCTGCGTGGCCAGTCGGATGCGTTGGGCCTCTCCGCCCGAGAGCGTCGAGGCGGCACGGCTGAGTGTGAGGTAGTCGAGGCCCACGTTGACCATGAAGCGCAGGCGGGCGACGATCTCCTTGACGATGGCGGCACCGATGAGGTGCTGGCGCTCGGTGAGCTGCAGGCGCTCGAAGAAGTCCAAACACGCGCGGCACGACAGGTCGCAGACCTGCTGGATGTTGCGGTCCCCCACCGTCACGGCCAGGTACTCGGGCTTGAGGCGTGCCCCGTGGCAGGTCGGGCACGGGACCTCGCGGATGTAGCGCTCCAGGTGCGTCCGCGTGGTCTCCGAGGTCGTCTCCTGGTACTTGTCGAACAGGATCGACCGCACGCCGGAGAACTTGGTGAACCAGTGAGTGTCCCGTCCGTCGCGCGTGTGGTAGTCCACGCGGATCTTGGTGTTGCCCAGGCCGTCGAGCAGGGCGTTCTGCGCCTTCCGGGGAAGGTCGCGCCAGGCGGTCTCGTCGGAGACGCCCAGGTGGCGGCACACGGCCGAGAAGATCTGCGGGTAGTAGTTGGAGCGGTCGAACAGGCTCCCAAAGACGCCCTCGGAGACGGAGCGCGACGGGTCCTCGATGATGGCGCTGGCGTCCACGATGCGCCGCGTGCCGATGCCGTCGCAGTCCGGGCAGGCACCGTAGGGCGCGTTGAAGGAGAAGTCGCGGGGCTGGAGGTCGTCGATGGAGTGGCCGTGCTCCGGACAGGCGAGCGCCAGCGAGTACTGCAGCAGCTCCTCGGGCTGCTCCTCGGGGTTGTCGCGTCCGGCGAGCAGGAAGAAGCCCACGCGGCCGGAGGCGAGGCGCGTCGCGGTCTCCACGGCCTCGGCGATGCGCCCGAGGGAGTTCTCCCGCACCACCACGCGGTCGACCACGACCTCGATGGTGTGCTTGAACTTCTTGTCGAGCTTCAGGTCCTCGTCCGTCAGGTCGCGCACCTCACCGTCCACCCGCACGCGCGAGAAGCCCTCGTGGCGCAGGTCCTCGAAGAGCTTGGCGAACTCGCCCTTGCGCCCCAGCACCACCGGCGCGAGCACGAGCGCGCGGCGGCCCTGCGCCAGCGCGAGGACCTTGTCGGCCACCTGGTCGGTCGTCTGCCGCTCGATGACGCGCCCGCACTCGGGGCAGTGCGGCACGCCGACCCGGGCAAAGAGCAGGCGGAGGTAGTCGTAGATCTCCGTGACCGTGCCCACCGTGGAGCGGGGGTTGCGGCTCGTGGTCTTCTGGTCGATGGAGACGGCTGGCGACAGGCCGTCGATGCTGTCTAGGTCGGGCTTGTCCATCTGCCCCAGGAACATGCGCGCGTAGCTGGACAGGCTCTCCACGTAGCGGCGCTGCCCCTCCGCGTAGATGGTGTCGAACGCAAGGCTCGACTTGCCCGAGCCCGAGAGGCCCGTGATGACGACGAGCTGGTCTCGAGGGATCTTGACGTCGATGTCGCGCAGGTTGTGCTCGCGTGCGCCACGGATGACGATGGAGTCTGATGCCATAGCTGACCTCGTTCTTTGCTCTTGGGTTCGAGGGGGGCTCCGATTCCCCCACCGCATTTTGGCTAGCTCTTAAGTCTAGCTCTGCGAGGGGCGCACAAGCCTGGAACATCTGTTCTTACAGCAGGAATCACAGGGCGTGCAAAACCTGTTCGGTCGCGCCTCGGGAGACTCCCGAGCGGGCGCCCTGACGCGCGCGCCGGCATGCCCGTCGGAAGCGACCCTTGGGGTAGAATCGGGGCATTGTCAGCCATGTGGACGCGCGCACGGCGCGTCTCAGGAGAGGAAGCGTCCATGACACCAGAGGAAGAAGAGGCCATCCGCCGGGAGTTCGAGTCGCAGCGCGCCCGGGGCCACGCCGCCTCACAGGGTCCCGCGCAGTTCCAGCTCAACGATCACGCGCACATCAAGCACGTGCTGGGCGTCGTCTCGGGCAAGGGCGGCGTCGGCAAGTCGCTCGTGACGGGCATCCTCGCCATCGAGCTCGCGCGCTCCGGGCATACGGTGGCCATCCTCGACGGCGACATCACCGGCCCGTCCATCCCCAAGATGTTCGGCCTGGGAGACGAGCGCGCCAAGGCCACCGGAGAGCTGATCATCCCCGCCGAGACGGCCAGCGGGATCAAGCTGATGAGCACCAACCTCGTGCTGGAGCACGAGACCGACCCCGTCATCTGGCGCGGGCCGGTGCTGGGCAACGCCCTGCAGCAGTTCTACGAGCAGACCATGTGGGGCGAGATCGACTACCTCTTGGTGGACATGCCCCCGGGAACGGGAGACGTGGCCCTCACCGTGTTCCAGTCGCTGCCCATCGAGGGCGTGGTCATCGTCTCGACCCCGCAGGACCTCGTGCAGATGGTGGTTGGCAAGGCCGTGAACATGGCCGCCATGATGGACATCCCCGTGGTGGGCCTCGTGGAGAACATGGCCTACTTCACCTGCCCCGACTGCGGGGGGCGCCACGAGCTGTTCGGGCCGAGCCGCGCTGGGGAGACCTGCGCGGCCTACGGCATCGACATGCTCGGCCAGCTGCCCATCGACCCAAAGCTCGCCGAAGCTTGTGACCTGGGCGTCATCGAGCAGGTGCTGCCCGAGGGCCTGCTGCCCGACGCCGTCGCCATCATCGAGGACCACGACACGCAGAAGTAACGCACGCGGGGCGGCCGGCGCATGCCGGGCCGCCATCCCAACGCACCACCCGCGATCACTCGTCTACGAGCACCTCGATCATCTTGCGCTCGGGCATGCGGGAGGCAAGCAGCCAGAAGCGCTCGCCCGTGATGGCTGCGATCATCAGGAAGAACGGTGCCAGTGAATGCTACGTGTCTGTATTTTCGACAAATGGGAGGCAGTGCGCTTCCACTAGCTTCGTTGTGCCGTCAGCAATGAAAAATGTCTTTCTTTAACTCACTTTGCTCGACCTTACAAGACAGAAAGACGGGCCGGATCGCAGATGATCCGGCCCGT
>JAWRIT010000104.1:0-7316 GCA_040268355.1 Atopobiaceae bacterium
AGCAGCGACACATAGGTGCCTCTTCCCCCGTGCCAGCCTTGCGTTGAGCGGAAGCCTCAGGAAGCTCCCCCTGTCAGCACGCCGTATGCGCTCGCCGGATCGAGGTTCGCGTTTCCTGTCGGGTCGTGGGACGAGTCGTAGGGCCATTCGCCCCAGAGCCTGCCCAAAGCACGCATGGCGGCCAGGCTCGTCCCTTCGTCCTCTGCCAGGGGCACGTGGTGAACGAGCGTCACCTGCGGGTCGATGACCACCCGGTGGCCGCTCCCACGGAGCCGCAGGCAAAGGTCGGCATCGCGATAGTGCGCGGGCAGCAGTGCCGTCAGCTCCCCCACCTCGTGATACGCCGCCGCATCGAGCATCAGACAGGCGATCGACGCCGCAGACACCCCGTGCATGAGCGCGGCACGTCCCAGGTGGCCCTCCTCGCGGGCGTCGCGGTGGCGGTCCAGCGCCACGAGCCCCTGCGGGCCGAGCGCCCAGCCGCAGGACTCCACGGTCCCGTCGGGCCAGAGCAGCCGGGGCACCGCGGCGCCCACGCCCTGACGCTGGCAGAGCGCCAACAGCCGAGTCATCCACCCGGCATCGGTCACCTCGGTGTCCCGTCCCAGCAGCAGCAGATAGTCGCCCTTCGCGCGAGACACGCCAAAGTTGAGGGCGTAGGAGAGGTCCAGGCGATGATCGCCTTGGCAGTACACCGTACGAACGCGCTCGTAGCTCTCCTCCGCATGGCGGTAGTACTCAAAGGTCTGGGGGTCCTCGCTGCCGTGCTCGACCACCACGACCTCGTAGTTCTCGTACGACGTGAGCGCACGAAGCGACGAGAGGCAGCGTTCGAGCCGCTCGGTGCCGTCGATGTTGGCGATGATGACCGAGACGAGCGGCTCCTCGCGCACGTCGAAGTCCACCTCGAAGCCGGTGGGAACCCGCGAGGAAAGACGCACCTCGGCATGGTCTGCGAGCTCTGCGAGGTTCGCCTTCAGTGCCGCGACATGCGCCGCGGACGCCGAGACGCCATTCGTCTGCCCACGGCCGTCGTCCCGCACGTGGAGCAGCACCCGTGGCACGTGGTAGGCGGTACGCGCCCTGCCGGCAGCATAGAGCGCCAGGTAGTACCCCTCGGCCCCGTCCAGCTCATGGCCCATCGTCTCCAGCTCGCGCAGGAGGTTGCGGCGCACGACCACCAGTCCCCCGAGATAGTTCGAGCTCAGGAGGAAGTCAAGGTCGAAGTCGGGCTTGAGGCGAGGGTGCGCGTGCCGACCACGTGCCACACGGTCCTCGTCCGTGTAGACAAGATCCGCGTCCCCCTTCTCCACGATGGTCCGCGCCACGCAGAAGAGCGCGTCGGGGGCCAGCGTGTCCCCCTCCGCGAGCAGGCACACGAAGTCGCCGGTCGTCGCATCGATGCCCTCGCTCGCCGCCGCGGCCGAGCCGAAGTCCGCAGCGAGCGGAACGCTCCGCACGCGTGAGTCGGCCAACTCCAGGCCCCTCACGGTCGCGGCAAGCTGGCGATCGATGGTCCCCGCGCACACGAGCAGCAGCTCAAGGGCCCCGTAGGTCTGGTCAAGCACCGACTCGACGCTTTCGCGCAGCTGGGTGGACGTCGCCTGCCGCACGACCAACACCACCGAGACGAGCGGCTCTCGTCCCAGGCGCGCCTCACGCTGCATGGCGAGCTCCGTGGCGCTGGCCTGGTGATCATGATGGAACCAGTGGTCATACCCTTCGTCATGGGCGGCGCTCGTCGTGGACGCGCGCCAGGCCTCACGCAGCCGCGCCATCGCGCGACTTCCCAGTGACGTGAAGCCCACAGGAAGCGTCTCGGCCTCCTCGGGCTGGACCCACACGATCACGGCACGCGCATCGGCCGACACCCGGAGCGAGAACTCCACGCGCCTGCGCACAAAGCCGGGGTAGCCGGGCAGCGACTGGGTCTGGTCGGAGAGACAGGTCCACGCCCCAAGCTCGACGCCCTTGCCATGCGCGTCGAGCAACCTGATGCGCACGGCGCCCTCGAGCGCCCCTGCGTCGGTGTCGACGATCTCGGCGGTCCCCTCGCATATGTCCGCATGCTCCGACGTGCGCACGAGCCGATCGACGCGCACCGACCACTGCCCGATCGACGTGGCGCCGCTCGTCTGCGAGTCAAGGGCGGCGCGTCCGCTCCTCCGTCCGATGCTCAGGTGCGTGGTGAAGGGATTGATCCTCAGGGACCGCTCTTCGACACGCTCGCCGTCCTGCGAGGTCGCCACCGCGTCGAGCAGCTGGGTCACCGCGAGGGAGGGCAGGCAGACCCGCCACTCGTCCTCCTCGACGTCGTGGAATGCGTTCGTGGGAATCTCGTTGCCGTCCTGGGTGCGCGCGGACACCGAGAGCTCGGCGTCGGCCGCCTCGTCCGTGAGGCGTATCGTCACCCACAGCAGGTCGTCGGCACGCCTCTTTCTGCCAAACTCGATACCCATGGCCCTACGCCGTCCCCGTCAGGCGCCCGCTCTGCTCGGCCAGTGCGCGCAGCCGCTCGCGGGCGTCCTCCAGCTGCTCGCTGGTCGCCTGCCAGGTCCAGTTGCCCTCCGAGACGCCCGGAACGTTCATGCGCGACCGGTCGTCGAGGCCCAGTACGTCCTGCAGTGGCACCATCGCCACCGTGGCGCTGCTCTCGACCGTCTTGCGCAGCAGATCGTCGGCCAGGCGAACCGCCTCGGCGTTGCCCTGCGCGTCGGCGGGGTCTGCGCCACAGAAGCGCTCGGCGACCCAGCCAAGCAGCGTCTGGGTATCGTGCGTGCCGCTGTAGGCCATCTTGTTCGGTGCAGGCACGTACCGTTCGCGCACGTCCCCGTCGTGGAACTGAATCACGTCCATGCCGGAAAACCCCGTGCTCGCCACCAGGGCGCGCACGGCGGGCGTGATGACGCCCAGGTCCTCGGCGATCATCGGCAGCGGCCCGAAGCGCTTGTGGGCCGTGCGGAACAGGTCGAAGCCCGGCCCGAAGTTCCAAGAGCCGTCGCGCGCCGACGTGCCCTGCGGTATGGCGTAGTACGACGAGAAGCCCAGGAAGTGGTCCAGGCGCACGTGGTCGTACAGCTCGAGCATGCGGCCCAGACGCCGCATCCACCAGTCGTACCCGGTGGCGCGCAGCCGTGCCCAGTCGAAGGTCGGGTTGCCCCAGAGCTGGCCGTCCTCGGCGAAGGGATCGGGCGGCGCGCCCGCCTGCTTGAGGGGTCGCCCGGTCTTGTCCAGGCAGAACAGCTCGGGCTCGCTCCACACGTCGGACGAGTCCGCGCTCACGTACATGGGCAGATCGCCGATGAGCTTCACACCCCGCTCGTTGGCATAGGCATGCAGCTCGTCCCACTGGCACTGGAACTCCCACTGGATCTTGCACTCCAGGCGGATTCCCTCGGCCAGCTCGGGCAGCTCGGAGAGCTCGGGGGTGTACTTCCTGAACTCCTCGGGCCATGACTGCCAGGGTTGCTCCTCCAGCTGGGCCTTGATGGCGCGGAAGGTCGCATAGGGCAAAAGCCAGCTGCGGTTTTGCTCCACGAAGGCCGTGTACTCGGGTGTGTCGGGGGCTGCGGCGAGCTCGGCCAGGGCCGTGCCGTCCACGCCCTCGGCGCCATACAGCCCTTCGACCAGGGCGATATTGCCCGCAAAGGCGGAGAGGCCCGCATACGGGGACCCGAACTCGTCAGTGGGGTTCACCGGCAGCACCTGCCAGTAGCGCTGACCGCACGAGGCCAGATAGTCCACAAAGCGCTTGGCCGGCTCCCCCAGGGTGCCCGGCCGCGAGACGACGTCACCCTCGGCGCGGGTGGACTCGTCCTCGACCTCGTTGGGGATGCTCGTGATGTGCGCGACCACGCCCATCGCATGCTCCAAGGGGGCCTGCAGCCGCTTCTTGTCGTGGAAGTAGATGGCCGTGGTGCCGAGCGGCCACAGGTAGATGAGCGCGTCGCGGCTCTCGTCGCTCGGGCAGGAGCGCGGATAGCTCGCGCGGTTGTCCGCCGTAGGGTCGGCGTCCACGATCTCGATCGCCTGGCCCGAGATGACGTCGTCGGCCACCTCGCCGCAGAGCGGGACGCGCACGGAATGCGACGAGGAGAGGCTGCGGTTGACCAGGATGCAACCAACGGTGTTGTCTCCCGGTATCGTGCTCACACGCCAGAAGCCGAGCACGTCCTCGCCCACCGCAAAGGGCTCGAAGTCGCCGTTGGCGAGCGGGGTCGCCGCCTTGCGGACGGCGATGGCGTTGCGGTAGATGGTGCGGCAGGTGGTGTCGACGTCTTCCCACGGGTAGGGGGCGCGGCAGTACGGGTCGGCATAGCCCTCAAGACCGGCCTCGTCACCGTAGTAGACGCACGGCACGCCCGGCAGGGTCATCTGCAGCAGCGCGGCGACCCAGAGCCGGCTCACCGCCAGGCTCCGCTTGTCCTGCGGCAGGCGGTAGCGATAGCGCTCTTCGTCGGAGAGCAGGGAGCGGTGCGGGGAGTCGCCCAGGATGGTGAGCAGACGGATGCGGTCGTGGCTGCCCAGCAGGTTGAGGCAGGAGAGGAAGGGCTCGGCGGGATAGTTCTCGCAGAGCTGCTCCATGAGGTTCACGGCCTCCGAGGCCGTCGCGCGCAGCGTCAGGAAGTCGAGGATCGCATGACGGAGCGGGTAGTTCATGGTGCCGTCGAGCTCGTCGCCCTGGAAGTACTTGCGCAGCCGTCCGTAGGCGTGCTTGTTGGTGGCGTCCTCCCAGACCTCGCCGATCAGCAGGGCGTCGGGCTTCTCGGCCAGCGCGGCCGCCTTGATGTCGCGGATGAAGTCGTCGGGCAGCTCGTCGGCCACGTCGAGGCGCCAGCCGCGCGCGCCCGCGCGCAGCCACGAACGCACGACGCCGTTCTCGCCGCAGATGAACTCGCGGTAGGAGGCGTCGTCCTCGTTGACCTCAGGCAGATCGGGATTGCCCCACCAGCCCTGGTAGGAGCCATCCTCATGGAAGGTGAACCAGTTGCGATAGACGGAGTCCTCGCCCTGGTAGGCACCCTTCTCCTCGTAGTTGCCAAAGAAGTCGAAGTAGCGCGAGTCGCGACCGGTGTGGTTGAACACGCCGTCCAAGATGATCGAGATGCCGCGGTCCGCCGCATCGGCACACAGACGCTCGAAGTCGTCCTTGGTGCCGAGCATGGGGTCGACCTGGAGGTAGTCGGCCGTATCGTAGCGATGGTTCGACTGCGCCAGGAAGATGGGGTTGAGGTAGAGCGCCGTGATGCCCATGCCCTCAAGGTACTCGAGCTTGCCCCTGATGCCCTCCAGCGATCCGCCATACAGATCCCATGCGGCGATGTCGCCGTTGGGGCGGCGCTCGTAGCGCGGGTAGGCGTCCCAGTCCTCGACCAGACGACGCTCGATGCCCTTGTGGTTCGGGTCGATCGCGGCCTCCGAACGCTCGCGCCAGTCCTCGTCGCGCGCAAAGCGGTCCGGGAAGATCTGGTAGACGATGGCGTCCTTGTACCAGGTGGGCAGCACCTCGCGCTTGCGGTCGTACACGGTGATCTGGAACGAGGGCGGCACGCCATAGGCGAAGGCGCCCTCGCCCACCTGGCTGCCCTCTCGTGCCCCGTAGCGCCAGACCTCGCCGTTCGAAGCTGTGATGTTGAACGAGTACCACAGGATGTCCGGGTCGCTCGGCTCATAGGAGACCGAGAAGCGGACCCCGCCATCAGGCAGCTCGTCATCGGTGGGCTCCATGGCGATGAGCCTCTCGTGACCACCCTGCTCGTCGGTCTCGTCCTCCACCCATAGATGGAGCTCGGCGCTCGTCCGATCGCCGTCCCACACGTCAATGGAGAGCGTGACCGCCTTCCCTAACGGGAGCGCTCCAAAGGGTCTACGGTACTCGCTGCTGTAGGTTACGTGTCTAGCTCTCACGGCAGGTGCGCCTCCCCTTCTCGCTCGTAGCTTCACTAGGATAGCCTATCCATACCACGTGGCACCACCTGGAGCAAACGGGGCTTGTGATGCGGGGACACCTTGTGGAGCGGCTGCAAGACGCCCGGTGCGCTTGCGCGGCGTCGCCCAAGGGCTGAGAATGACCTTACCCGAAGAAAGCGAGCGACGATGACCACGGCACGCAATCCTTTCACACCGACCTTTGGCACCGTGCCCGCCCACATGGCCGGAAGGGACCGCATCCTGCGCGACATGCGCCAGGCCTTCGAGGAGGGACCGGGCAACCCCAAGCTCTCGACCATCCTCATCGGCGCGCGCGGCACGGGCAAGACAGCCCTGCTGTCGCGCATGTGTGACGAGGCCGCGCAGGCAGGCTGGATCACCGCGAGCACGACCGCGTTGCCCGGCATGCTTGAGGACCTCTACGAGCAGACGCTGCGAGCGGGCCGCCATCTGTTCGACCCCGCGCCCGCCCACGAGCTCACCTCCGTCTCGGTCGGACCGGTCTCCGCAGGATGGCGGCGAGTGCCCGAGTCGACGCAGGGCAACTGGCGCACCCGCATGACCGACCTGCTGGATCAGCTCCACGAGACTGGCACCGGCCTGCTCCTCACGGTTGACGAGGTCCGCGCCGGCCTCGACGAGCTCGTGCAGCTCGTCGCCGTCTACCAGCACTTCGTCACCGAGCGACGGGCGGTCGCGCTCGTCATGAGCGGCCTGCCCTACCACGTGCATCGTCTGATCAGCGACAAGAGCGTCTCCTTTTTGCGCAGAAGCACCCAGCACCAGCTGGGGCGCATTCCCGATGCCGACGTCGGGGACGCCATACGACAGACGTTGCTCGACGCCGGCAAGCGCATCGACGACGCGGCGCTCGGCATCTGCACGGACGCCGTCGAGGGCTTCGCCTTCATGCTGCAGCTGGTGGGATATCACGTCTGGATCCAGAGCGGGGACGCCGGGGCGGTCTCTGTCGAGCACGCCCGTCACGGCGTGGTCAAGGCGCGGCAGGACATGGAAGCCTCCGTGCTGGCGTCCACCTACCGGGAGCTCTCTCGGGGGGACGTGCGCTTCTTGGAGGCGATGCTTCCCGACGCGCACGAGAGCAGGGTGGCCGACATCGCCTCCCGTATGGACGTGAGCAGCGGATACGCCTCCAAGTACAAGTCGCGCCTTCTGGCTGCGGGCGTCATCGGCGAGCGGGGGCGCGGCGCTTGCGCCATCGAGATGCCCGGCATGCGCGCATACGTCGAGACGAGACGTGACGAACGCCTTGCGGAGGAGGCGTCGCGGCAGTCGTAGGGGTCGTCAGCCACAGAGGCCGCATGTCCCTTGGGCCACGGCGCCGCAGGCCACAGGTCATGAGCACACGACGCGGCCCCTGCCCC
>JAWRIT010000105.1:0-28476 GCA_040268355.1 Atopobiaceae bacterium
TCGGGCACGGTGGCCGTCGTCTCCGCCCTGCTCAACACCGAGACGCCGCTGGTCGTGGACGCGGACGCGCTCAACTGCATCTCCCGGCTCACGTCCGGGCAGCTTGAGGACTATCCCGAGATCTTGCGGCGCTGCGCCCCGGTGGTGCTCACGCCGCATCGTGGCGAGCTCGGCCGGCTGGTGGGCCTCGCCGACACGCCGCCCGACTCGCTCACGGCCATGCTCGACGCGGCCCGCAGGATCGTCTGGGCGGATGGTGGCAGCGAGCTGACGGTGCTGGCCAAGGGCAATGCGAGCGCGTGCGTCGGGGTGGAGGCGGCCGTGCTTCCCAAGCCGGGGCCGGTGTCGCTCGCCACGGCTGGCTCGGGCGACGTCCTGGGTGGCATCGTGGCCGCCCTGCTCGCGCGTGGGACGGTCGATGGCGGAAGCCTGCCGCTGCTGTCCGCCCTCGCCTGCGAGATCCACGGATACGCGGGCCTGCTCGCCGCCGAGCGACGCGGCACGCGTGGCGTCATGGCAGGGGACCTCGTCGATGTGCTGGGTCTTGCCGTCGACGCGATCGAGGAGCGCACGATGATGGCGGGGGTCGACTACGAGTAACCCCCGCCGCCGGGTTTCGCCCACGGGTGCCGGGAGCAGGGCCCTCTGCCTGGGACGTTGGGGGTCGCGGCCGATCGTTCGGGATCGGCGGCCCGCGCGACCCATGGGGCCGGACCCATGCGGGCGAGGTGGCGTAGAATGGGCGGCGTCACCGCTGGGAAGCGAGTCTGAGAGGTACGTCCGTCATGCCGCAGAGAAGAAACGAGCCCGCTGATCGCTGGGCGTGGGTCGAGATCGACCTGAGCGCGGTCAAAAAGAACACCCGCGCCATCAAGGGGCTGCTTGGTCGGGGCACCAAGCTCATGTGCGCCGTCAAGGCCGACGGCTACGGCCATGGGGCCGTGGCCTGCGCCAAGGCGATGCGCGCGGCGGGGGCGGACCAGTTTGCCGTGGCGACGGTCGCCGAGGGCGTCGAGCTGCGCGAGGCGGGCGTCGATGCGCCCATCCTGCTGCTCAGCCAGACGCCCGAAGGGGCGCTCGACACGCTCGTGGAGCACGACCTCATGCCCAGCGTCTTCACCAGGGAGTTCGCCCTGGCATATGGCGAGCGTGCGGCTGCGGCGGGCAAGGTGGGCCACTACCATCTGGCGCTCGACACGGGCATGACGCGCATCGGCGTGCTGCCGGACGACGCGATCGAGTTCCGTCACGCCATCGGCTTCCATCGTGGCCTGCAGTGCGCGGGAACGTTCACGCACTTCGCCACGGCCGACACCATCCAGGACTGGGACTTCCGCCTGCAGGCCCAGCGCTTCCTCGACGCTGTCGAGGCCCTGCGCGACGCGGGTCACGACGTCGGGCTCGTGCACTGCGACAACACGCCGGCGACCATCCTGCATCCCGAGCTGCACCTGGACATGGTCCGTGCGGGCATCGGGCTCTACGGCCTGCAGCCGTGCGAGGCGACGGCCCCTCGCATCTCCTTGGAGCCGGCCATGAGCGTGCGCGCTCGTGTGACCCGCGCCATCTATCCTGCGGTGGGGGAGGGCGTGAGCTACGGACTCACCTATCGGGTCTCCACGCCGCACGTGCAGATCGCCACGATCCCCTTGGGCTACGCAGACGGGCTCGCGCGGACGCTTTCTGGCCGCATGGACGTGCTCGTACACGGGCAGCGCGCCCGCCAGGTGGGCACCATCTGCATGGACCAGTGCATGTTCGCGGTGGACACCAACCCGGTGCGCTCGTATCGTCGGGCCATGCCCGTGTCCGAGGGCGACCTCGTCACGATCATCGGCGAGGACGGCGACGAGCGCATCACGATCGACGAGATGGCCGGCCTGCGTGGCACGATCAACTATGAGGTGGCCTGCGACTTTGGCATGCGCCTCGAGCGGGTGTACGTGTAGATGGCACGGCGAAAGAGGGAGCGTCCTTCCCTCGCGGATGCGGAGGGCACCATGGCAGTCATGCGGATACCCGGTCACGAGAACCAGAAGCCGCGCGAGGTCACCCTCGACGAGATTCGTGCGGTGCTGGGAGACTGTCACCTGTGCCAGCTGGGGGAGACTCGCACCAACCTGGTGTTTGGCGTGGGCAACCCCAAGGCGCGCGTGATGTTCGTCGGGGAGGGCCCCGGCCGCAACGAGGACCTGCAGGGCGAGCCCTTCGTGGGCGCCGCAGGCCAGCGCCTCAACGGCCTCCTGGCGCTGGCGGGCCTCACGCGCGAGGACATCTACATCGCCAACGTGATCAAATGCCGCCCACCTTCGAACCGCAACCCCAAGCCAGACGAGATCATGGCCTGCAGCCCCTTCCTGCGCGAGCAGATTCGCTCCATCTGGCCGGACGTCATCGTCTGCCTGGGCAACTTTGCGGCGCAATTCGTGCTGCGCACCGAGAAGGGCGTCACCAAGCTGCGCGGACAGCTCTACCAGACCGGCCACTTCGTGGTGTGCCCGACCTTCCACCCGGCCGCCACCATCTACCACCAGGACTGGCTGCCCCTGCTGGAGGATGACATGCGCATGGTGGGAGCCTGGCTGGCGGCGAATCCGGCCGGGGCTTGATCGGTAGGGGACGGGAGGTCGCAATGGGCGAACAGACGGACGAGCGCGAGAGCGACGTGAGAGAGCTGTGCCTTGTGTCGCATGCGGCGCAGGAGACCATCGCGCTGGGAGAGCGGCTGGGGGCCCTGCTCGCCCCCGGCGACGTCTTGGTGCTGACGGGAGACCTCGGCGCAGGCAAGACGCAGCTCACCAAGGGCATCGCGGCCGGTATGGGCGTCGCCGACGAGGTCACGAGCCCCACCTTCACCATCCTCATGGTCCACGAGGGCGCATCGATGCCGCTCCACCACTTTGACCTCTATCGACTGGACGACCCCGACCAGCTGGAGGACATCGGGCTTTACGAGACGCTCGACGGCGACGGCGCCTGCGTCATCGAGTGGGGCGAGCAGTTCGTGGAGGAGATCGGTCCCGAGCGGTTGGACGTGGTCATCGTGCGCCTGGACGACCAGGCCCCATCGGGCGAGGAGCCCCCGCGCGAGGTGCGCCTCGTCGCCCATGGCGCGCGTGCCCAGCGGCTGCTGCAGGAGCTGGCGTGACCCGTGACGCGACCCATCAGGCAGAAAGGCGACTCATGACAACCAGCGAAGATCAGCGCATCGTGCTCGCGCTCGACACCTCGACCGACCTGCTCGCCTGCGCGGTGGCGCAGTGGACGAACCGCGAGGGCGGCACGGCGGACGTCCGCGTCCTTGCCGTGGGAGACCACCTCTGCCGTCGGCAGACCAACGTGATGCTGACCACCACGGCGCTCGACTGCCTGACGCGTGCGGGGCTTGTGATGGCCGACGTGGACGAGGTGCTGGTCGGTCGGGGTCCCGGATCGTTCACGGGCGTGCGCATCGGGATTGCAACGGGTAAGGGCCTGGCCTGCGGGCTGGGCATCGGCCTGTATGGCGCCTCGACGCTCGACGCGATGGCGTGGACGGCGTGGCTGGCTGGGACGCGAGGACGTGTCGGCGTGGTGGGAGACGCCATGCGCGGCGAGGTCTATCCCGGCATCTACCAGCTGGATGACACGGGAGTCCACCGTGCGTTCTCGGCCGAGACGGTGGCCAAGGCGCAGGCGTGCGTGCAGGAGTGGGCCGCGCGGAACGACCGAGACACGCTCGTGCTGACCGGCGACGGCCTGATGAAGTATCGAGGCCAGTTCGAGGAGGCGGGCTTCTCGCGCTTCACGGACGAGTCGGTGTGGCACCCCTCGTCGGAGGGCCTGCTGCGTGCGGCGGCGACGACGCCACGCGACCCGGACCGCGACTCCGGCGACCCGGCTCTGGTGCTGCCCATCTACACGCGCCTCTCCGACGCCGAGGAGGCTGAGCGCGAGCGTCTGGGCATGGGCAAGAGCGGCTTCGTGGAGGCCTCGGGCGTTGCCGAGGAGCTGGCAGGCGTCCACGTCCAGTTGCGCCCCATGTCGGTGAACGACATCGTGCAGGTGGAGCGCCTCGAGGGCGCGGCGGCCACCGGGGGCGTGCACGAGCCCTGGCGCGCGCCCATGTTCGAGGAGGAGCTGGTGCAACCGGGGCGCACCTGGTGGGTCGCGCATGACCGAGGCGAGATCATCGGGTTCGCCGGCGGCGTCCTGGCGGGCGATCGTATCGAGGTGTACGACATCGTCGTGGACTCCGAGCGCAGGCGCGAGGGCATTGCCACGCGGCTGCTCGAACGTCTCGCCTACGACGGTCAGACCCTGGGCGCACAGGCGATCTCGCTGGAGGTCCATGTGGGCAACGCCGCGGCGCGAGGCCTGTACGGGAGCATGGGGTTCATGCAGGTTGGCCAGCGCCGCGACTACTATGGTCCCGGCAACGACGCCCTGGTCCTCTCGGCGCCGCTCCCGCTCGACCTCGATCGTGACAAGACGGGCGCGCACCCCGAGCCGCGCCCCTCGATTCGCCCGTGGCCCATCAAGCCGCTGGATCGCACGCCACAGCAGGAGGCGGCCATCACAGATGCCGGGCCGCTCGTGCTCGCCATCGAGAGCAGCTGTGACGAGACGGCGCTCGCCGTCATCGACGGGGCGGGCACCATCTGCGCGAACGTCGTGGCCACCCAGATCGACTTCCACGCGCGCTTTGGCGGCGTGGTGCCCGAGATCGCCTCGCGCAAGCACACCGAGGCCATCGTCGGCGTATACGAGGAGGTGCTCGCCCGTGCGGGCGCGCACTTTGGCGTGGACACGCTTGCGCCGTCCGACCTCGCTGGCGTCGGCGTGACCGCAGGTCCGGGGCTTGTGGGGGCGCTCGTGGTGGGCGTGGCCTTTGCCAAGGGGCTCTGTGCCGCGACCGGGCTGCCGCTCATTCCGGTCCACCATCTCGAGGGACACCTGCTGGCGAACCTCTTCGAGACGCCTGACCTGAAGCCGCCCTTCGTGGCAAGCATCGTGTCGGGTGGCAACACCATGCTCGTGCACGTGCGTGAGTGGGGCGACTACGAGATCTTGGGACAGACCATCGACGACGCGGTGGGCGAAGCCTTCGACAAGGTGGCGAAGGCGCTGGGGCTGGGCTATCCCGGCGGTCCGGCGATCTCCAAGCTGGCGGAGCAGGGAAACCCGCGTGCGATCGACTTCCCGCGGGCGATGCTCCACAGCCACGACTACCGCTTCTCGCTCAGCGGGCTCAAGACGGCCGTCATCACATACATCCAGGGGCACAACAAGGACGGGCGTGCCATCGACCTGCCGGACCTTGCCGCGAGCTTCCAGGCGGCGGTCGTCGACGTGCAGGTGGCCAAGGCGGCCTCGGCGGTCGAGGAGCTGGGCGTCTCGGACTTCTGCGTGGGTGGCGGCGTGGCGGCAAACCCCGTGCTGCGGGCGGCCTACCAGGAGCGGTTCGCCAAGATGGGCGTGCGTGTGACCGTGCCGCCGATGGTGGTCTGCGGGGACAACGGCGCCATGATCGCGCTGGCGGCGCTGCGCAACCTCCGCGCCGGCGTGACTTCCTCGCTCATGCTGGACGCCGTTCCCAACGCCAAGCTGGGCGAGTGGAGCAGTCCCGAGCCTCCCCTCGTCGGTCCCGGCTGGCCCGCGTGACGCGGCTCCCGTCAGTGTGCGCAGGTCGAATCGCGTGCGAAGGTGTCAGCTAGGCCTCATTTCGGCTGTTTCGTAAAACGCCTGGTAGAGGCTTTGTTGACGCACGATCGCATCGCGTGCGCGTAGCCGAGCGTGTCGCACTCGATTGAGCGGGGCGGTGGGGGCGGAGCTGTTGCGGTGCTGTATCAAAGCTGCGCCGATCCTTGCGACGGCCTGGGCAAACACCTACAGTACCCACTATGGAGCGGAACTTTCTCGCATCTGTGGCGACGCCGCCGCACTTGCAAGGGGGAGGGGGATGGGCCCCCTCCGGTTGCGCTGCACGAAAGGGGCTTTGGCACTCAAGGGAAAAGAGGACTCGTCATGACAGGCACCCGTATCTCTGGTCTCGTTTCATCCGCTCTCACTGGCGCACGTTCACGTCGTGACTTCCTCAAGCTCTCGAGCCTGGCCGCCATGGCCATGGGCCTCTCGGCCTGCGGACCTGCCGCAGAGGACGACGTCACCGACACGACCGACAACGCCGATGCCACCACCACCGACTTTGGTGAAAACGGCATCCTTCGAGTGGGCATGGAGGCCGCCTACGCTCCCTACAACTGGCAGGTCACCGAGGAAAACGAGTTCACCATCCCCATCGAGAACGTCTCGGGCGCCTATGCCGACGGCTATGACGTGCAGGTTGCCAAGACCGTCGCCTCGGGTCTGGGACTTGAGCCGGTCGCCGTCAAACTCGAGTGGGATGGCCTCATCGAGGCGCTGGGACAGGGCCAGATCGACGTCATCATCGCCGGCATGACGGCCACCGACGAGCGCAAGGAGTCCATCGACTTCACCGAGCCCTACTACGTGGGCACCTACGGCCTCATGGTCAAGGCGGGCTCCGAGTACGAGAACGCCACCTCCATCCAGGACTTCGCCGGAGCGGCCGTGCTTGGCCAGAAGGACACTCTGCTCGACACCGTCATCGACGAGATCGAGGGCGTCAACCACCTCAGTCCGGTGCCGACGGTGCCCGACCAGATCTCCAACCTCCTTGCCGGTTCCTGCGACGCCATCACCTTCGACACGGGCAACATCCAGAGCATGACCGAGGCGCACTCCGAGCTGGTGGGCATCATCTTTGACGACGGCAAGGGCTTCTCCGAGGACGTGCCCGTCAACATCGGCCTCTCCAAGGACCAGGACGAGATCGTGGAGCAGATCAACACGATTCTGGCGACCATCTCTGAGGACGACCGCCAGCAGATCTGGTACGAGGCCGTCGACCGCCAGCCCGAGTAGGTCTCGGCCTCGCACGGACAGTCCGCGCGCACGACAGTCGCCTCTCGTGCGCCCAAGGAAGGGCATCACGTTGTCTCGCCTGCACAAGCTCGCACACTTCATCACGCGCGATCACCGCTACGTCTTTTTGGTAACGTCGCTGGTCGCCGCCGTCGGCGTGGGACTCTCCATGCAGCGACGCTCGCAGATGAGCTTTCTGCGCGGGGCCTACGCCGTCGAGGTGGTCTTGTACTGGATCTTCATGGCGTGGCTTGCCGTCTCGGCCATCGCGCTCGCATGGAAGCTCACGCACTGGAAGGGTGATGCCTACCAGCGCACCGCGCCCTTCACCCGTCCGATGGCCAAGACCGTCGCACGGATCGGCTCGTATATCGTGTGCGCCATCACGGCGGTGCTTTTCGTTGACCGTGCGGTCATGGGCTTTCTCTCCGTGGTCTCGACAAGCCTCGCGCAGGACAGAAACCCTGCGGACTTCCTCAGCTCCATCGTCTACATGGTGAACAAGAGCTACGGCATCATCGCCCAGGGCATCCTCATCACGGTGGGGCTTTCGGTCTTCGGGACGCTCATCGCCTTCGTGCTGGCAATACTGCTCGTGTTCCTCCGCATCCAGGAGATCGACCGCACGGACAACGACGCGGTGCGCTTCCTCAAGCGCTTTGGGACCCGGTTCGCGAAACTGTACTCCACGGTCGTTCGAGGCACCCCGATGATGGTGCAGGGCATGCTCATCTACTTTGCCGGATTCGGGATCCTGAGGAACTCGGGCATGTCGGTGAGCGAGATCGGGCGCGTGTGGTCCACCTTCGTGGCGGGCCTCGTGACCATCTCGCTCAACTCCACCGCCTACATGATGGAGGTGCTTCGCGGCGGCATCGAGGCGGTCGACCCCGGCCAGAGTGAGGCGGCCCGCAGCCTTGGCCTCTCGCAGTGGCAGGCCATGATCAAGGTCGTGTTCCCGCAAGGCATCAAGAACGCCGTTCCGGCACTCTCGAACGAGCTGGTCGTCAACATCAAGGACTCGTCGGTGCTTTCGGTCATCGGCGTGTTTGACCTGATGTTTGCCACCAAGAGCGTGGTCGGCATCTACTTCAAGCAGGTCGAGCTGTATGTGGTGGCGGCCGTGTGCTACCTGTTCTTGACCATGCTGGCGAGCTGGCTTCTGGGCAAGTTCGCCCGGCACCTGTCCGTGGAGCCGGCTCCGCTCATGAGCGTGTCGGACGCGACCGCCACCGTGGGCACCGTTGCCGGGACGGGCAGCTCGGCGTACTCCCTGGACAGAAAGACGCGAGCGGGCTCACGCGCCGACACCTCGACGCGCTCCGGAAGTGGGAGGCAGCCATGACAGACAACACGACGTCCGGCGCCCTCATCCGCGTCGAGGGCCTGCGCAAGTCCTTTGGCAGCAACCTGGTGCTGCGCGACATCGACTTTGCCGTCATGCCCGGCGAGGTGGTCACGATCATCGGTGCCTCGGGCTCGGGAAAGTCGACCCTGTTGCGCTGCATGAACCTTCTTGAGGAGCCCGACTCCGGGCACATCTGGTTCCACGGCGAGGACCTGGCGGCCGACCGCGTGGACATCAATCGGCTGCGTGAGCGCATCGGGATGGTGTTTCAGGGCTTCAACCTGTTCAACAACAAGAACGTGCTGGACAACTGCACGCTGGCACCCGTCACCTTGGGCAAGATGAGCCGCGAGGAGGCGGAGACGGTGGCCAAGGAGCATCTGCGGGCCGTGGGGCTGTCCGAGTTCGTTGGCGCGCCCGTGACCTCGCTCTCGGGCGGACAAAAGCAGCGTGTGGCCATCGCGCGGGCGCTCTGCATGAGGCCCGACCTCATGCTCTTTGACGAGCCGACGAGCGCCCTTGACCCTGAGATCGTGGGCGAGGTGCTGAACGTGATGCGCGATTTGGCGGCAGGAGGCATGACGATGGTGGTGGTCACCCATGAGATGGCCTTTGCCAAGAGCGTGAGCGACAAGGTCGTGTTCATGGACCAGGGGGTCATAGCCGAGCAGGGTGATCCGCAGCAGATGTTCACCAATCCCCAGCTGTCCCGCACGCGCGAGTTCCTGAGCCGCTATCTCGAGGACTAGCCCCATGAAACCAGACCGGGTCATAAGCTCAGAGCGCGTGTTCACCGGGGAGGTCGGCTGCGACACGGCGCGTCCGCTTGCGATCGTCGTGAAGGACGGACGAGTGGCGGACGTCGCCCCGCGCGAGGACGCCTGGACCCTGGCTCACGGGGCGCCGGTCGAGGACTGGGGAGACGCCTTCGTCTGTCCGGGCTTCCATGATGCGCACCAGCACGTATTCCATGCGGCGCTCTTCCCCAGCGAGTTAGCGACGGAGTATCCGGGGGTGTCGGAGGCCGACTGCGTGGCCCATCTTGTGGCGTGGGCGGCGGCCCGGCCCGACGACGGCTCGTGGCTCGTCAGCCATGGCTGGCGAGAGACGCTCTGGACTCCGCCGGTCCCGCCCACCCGGACCTCGCTCGACGCGGCCTTCCCCACACGACCCGTTGCCCTGTACTCGGGTGACGCCCACACGCTCTGGACCAACACGGCTGGCCTGCGAGCGCTGGGCATCACCGACGACACCGAGCCGCCCGCAGGGGGCAGCTTCGACCGCGACGAGCGAGGGCGCCTGACCGGGGTGATTCGCGAGGCGGCGGGCATGGTGTACATGGCGCGCGTGCTCGCGAGCTTCTCCCTGCGGCAGCTGCGCGACATCTACGTCACGTACTTCGACCGGCTCAGGGCCATGGGCATCACGTCCGTCTGCGACATGGCGCTCTCGCCCATTCCTGGAGCGGATGGGATACACCCGCAGGTATATGAGGCGTTGGATGCGGATGGCGCGCTTGCGGTGCGCGCGCACCTGTTTCCGACGCTCTCCGATGACCAGACGGACCTCGAGCGGCTGCAAGCTCGCTATACGGGCACGCGCCTGCGGGCGCCTGGCCTCAAGCAGTTCTTTGATGGCGTGAGCAGCCAGCACACGGCCTGGTGCTCGGAGCCCTACGAGAACGCGCGCTTTGCGGGTGACGTCGGTCGACCCACCGTGGCTCCCGAGCGCATGCGCGAGCTGGTGCTGGCAGCGGCGGCACGCGGGCACGCCGTGCGGATCCACACCATCGGCGACGCCGCCGTGCATGCGGCCATCGACATCTTTGACGAGACCTATCGGCGCTACGGCGACCCCACGCAGGGGCGAAACACCCTAGAGCACGTCGAGGACATCCAGCCTGCCGACATCGCGCGTCTGAGGGCGGTGCGGGTGGTGGCCTCCGTGCAGCCGCCACACGTGACGATCGACCTGTCCCAGCCCGCGCGGGACTTGGGGGAGTGGCGTGCGGCGCGGATGTGGCCCTTTGCGACGATGCTCGCCGAGGGCGTGGAGCTCGCGCTGGGCACCGACGCCCCGGTCGTGGCGCCAACCAGCATGGACGTGCTGTACACGGCGGTCGCCCGCCGCACGCCGCAGGGGCATGAGCCCGCGGGTGGCTGGCATCCCGAGCACGCGCTCACACGGGCGCAGGCGCTGGTTGCCTACAGCCTTGGCGGGGCCGTGGCCGTCGGGCGCGAACGCGAGCTTGGCTCGCTGGAGGTGGGCAAGCTGGCGGACCTCGCCGTGTGGGACACCGACCTTTTGAGCTGCGAGGATGACGAGCTGCAGCAGGCCCGCTGCCTTTCCACGCACCTGGCCGGGTAGGGACACAGGGGGATACCTGCGTCTGACACAGGGGACACAGGGGAAGAGGCACCTATGTGTCACCAACACAGGGGAAGAGGCACCTATGTGGTGGCCTGAGATCGGACTTTTGCGGTAAAATTCCGCGGCTCGCGGAGTAGCGGACGAGAAAACAGCAGGTCGGAAGACGGAGATACTCCGGGGCTCCCGAAAAAACACCGCAAAAGTCCAATCTCTAGCCACGGGCCACGCGGAACCGGATCCGCGCCGGCCCGGGTCAGGCCCACGGACGGCTCCGACGACCTCCTCCCTGCCGCCTCATGTGTACGTGAAGGCACCCCTTCCTTGCCCCTATGACGGTCCGCTCTTTTGCCACGGGCTCCGGTGCGTGCACCGGCACAGGGGAAGAGGCACCTGTGTGTCACCGAGGCTCCTCCACGCACCTGGGAGGGTGGGGCGGAAGCGGCGTACCCTCTGCCGCGCACTCCGGTCTCTGGCAAAACTCTTCCCTGGGGGCCACGCCGGTTCCTTTACCATGGAGTCGCGTGGAACCCTACCGGCAAGGAGATCCTCATGCGTGATGGATTTGTCAAGGTATGCGCCTGCACCCCCGACGTGCGCGTCGCCGACGTGGACTTCAACGTGGAACGCTGCATCGACGTGACGAGAGACGCCGTGGAACGCGACGGGGCCAAACTGGTCGTGCTCCCCGAGCTGTGCATCACCGGCTACACCTGCGGGGACCTCTTCTGGCAGGACGCCCTGCTCGACGCGGCACAGCGCGGGCTCTTCGCCTTCGCGGAGAAGACCGAGGACCTCGACGCGCTCATTTTCGTCGGCGTGCCGTGGCGGGTCAACGGGAAGCTGTACAACTGTGCGGCGGCCGTGTCGCACGGCGACGTCCTTGCGCTGATTCCCAAGGTCTTCGTCCCCAACTACAACGAGTTCTACGAGCTGCGCCACTTCACGCCGGCAACGCCGGGCGCGCCCTGCTCCGTCGACCTCTCCCAGCAGGAGTCCTGCCCCTTTGGCACCAACCTCCTGCTGCGGTGCGCCAGCATGCCCGACCTCGTCGTGGCCGCCGAGATCTGCGAGGACCTCTGGGCGCCCAACCCCCCTTCCGCTCGGCATGCCGTGGCGGGTGCGACCGTCGTGGTCAACCTCTCCGCCTCCAATGCCGTTGTGGGCAAGGCCGCCTATCGCCGTCAGCTGGTCGTGGGACAGAGCGCACGGCTGGTCTGCGGCTACGTGTACGCCAGTGCCGGCTGGGGAGAGTCCAGCACCGACATGGTCTTTGCGGGACACAACCTGGTCTCAGAGAACGGCACGCTTCTTGCGGAGTCCGCGCCGTTCGGCTCGGGGATCGCCCTCAGCGAGCTTGACGTGTCCGCCATCGTGCAGGAGCGTCTGCGCATGTCGACCTTCCCGTCGAGCGCTGGGAGCGGCGCCTGCGACGACGACGCCTACCTTGAGGTCCCCTTCGACCTTGCCCGCTGCGAGACCGGGCTCACGCGCCATGTGGATCCGAGCCCCTTCGTGCCGGCCGACGGAGACGAGCGCGACGCCCGCTGCGAGGACGTCCTCTCGATCCAGGCATGGGGCCTGGCCAAGCGGCTCGATCACACGCGCAGCTCGTGCGCGGTGGTGGGCGTCTCCGGGGGTCTCGACTCCACGCTCGCGCTGCTGGTGACGGTGCGTGCCTTTGACCTGCTGGGGCTTGACCGACAGGGCGTCATCGCGGTCACCATGCCCGGCTTTGGCACGACCGAGCGGACGCATGGCAACGCCACCACGCTGGCAGATGCGCTGGGCGTGCAGCTGCGCGAGGTGAACATCGCGGCGGCGGT
The DNA here is from genome assembly GCA_040268355.1 of Atopobiaceae bacterium. Taxonomy (GTDB): domain Bacteria; phylum Actinomycetota; class Coriobacteriia; order Coriobacteriales; family Atopobiaceae; genus UBA1367. Next base: position 12,469 of record JAWRIT010000105.1, read on the forward strand.
GCGCCAGCACTTTGCCGACATCGGCCATGACGAGAACGTCCACGATATCACCTACGAGAACAGCCAGGCACGGGAGCGCACCCAAATCCTGATGGATGTCGCCAACCAGGAAGGCGGGCTGGTCATCGGCACCGGCGACCTCTCCGAACTCGTGCTGGGCTGGGCCACCTACAACGGCGACCACATGAGCATGTATGGCGTCAACGGGGGCGTGCCCAAGACGCTCGTGCGCCATCTCGTGCACTATGTGGCCGACACCTGTGGAAACGACGCCGAGGCGGACATCCTCTACGACGTGCTGGACACGCCCGTCAGTCCCGAGCTTTTGCCAGCCAACGCCGACGGCACCATCGCCCAGCAGACCGAGGGCCTGGTGGGACCCTACGAGCTGCACGACTTCTTCCTGTACCAGGTGCTGCGACGTGGGTCCACGCCGCGCAAGGTCTACCGTCTGGCCTGCCACGCGCTCGGCGACGCCTATGACGCGGCGACCATCCTCACCTGGCTCAAGGTATTCTATCGGCGCTTCTTTGCCCAGCAGTTCAAGCGGAGCTGCCTGCCCGACGGCCCCAAGGTGGGCAGCGTGGCGGTGAGCCCGCGCGGCGACCTCCGCATGCCCAGCGACGCCGTCAGCCGCCTGTGGCTCAAGGAGCTGGAGGAGCTGTAGCTGCAGGGACGGTCCCGTGAGACAGCGCGGAGAGCGGGGCCCTCAGCACCGCTCGCTCGGCGAGCGACGCCCGTGGCCGGCCAGCTGCCCGCCCATGCTCTGCCGCATGCCACGCCAGTGGCGCGCACCTCTCTTGTGAATCCGGCCAGACCCAGACCCTCGTCCTAGACGTCGAGCGCCGCGTGGTAGCCCTCGTAGACGGCGTTGGTGATGGTGCCGACGCGCGCGGCGTCGCCGATCACGCGCACGAAGGGAGCGGCGTCGACGAGCTCTTGCACGGCCGCCGCATTGGGGCGCTGGCCGAGGGCACAGATGACCGTCTCGCCCCTCAGGAGCACCTCCGCCTCATCCGGACTGGCGCACCAGACGCCGTTCGCATCGACGCGCAGGGCCGTGTGGTCGCAGCGCACGTCCACGCCAAGCTGGTCGATCTGGGCCATGAGGAGGGGGCGGTGCCGGACGTTGGCGTCAGGGGCCAGAAGGGGGCGCATCTCGACGAGGGTGACCCTCTTGCCCTCTTGGGCGAGGTGCACGGCGCACTCACAGCCCGCAAGGCCACCGCCGAGTACCACCACGGTGTCTGCCACCTCGGCGGCGTGCAGGTAATAGTCGTTGACCACGATCACGTTGGGCCCGTCGAGGCCCGGAAGGTCCGGCATGAGGGGCGACGAGCCCACGGCCACGATGAGCGCGTCGGCCTTCTCGTCCTCCACGCTTGCCGCCGTCGCCTCGCACCCGAGGCGCACCTCGACGCCCGCCGCACGACAGAAGCGCTCGTAGGTGCCCGTCAGCTCGTACATCTCGCGCTTGAAGGGCAGCGCCTGCTCGCTTTTGAGGATGCCGCCCAGCTCCCGCTCCCGTTCCATGAGCACGACGGAGTGTCCGCGCCGCGCCGCCGTCCAGGCGGCGTAGAGGCCGCCGGGCCCGCCTCCCGCCACCACGACCTTGCGCCTGCGCTCGGCCGCCACGGGGACCACCTCGTCGCCTTCCAGCTCACGTCCGATCAGGGGGTTGACGGTGCAGCGTCGCGTGCTTGTGGCGGCGCGCTCGGCCATGCAGGTAAAGCAGCGCAGGCACCGAACGATGTCGTCCGGACGACCCTCGCTCACCTTGCGTGGCAGGCATGGATCGGCGAGCAGGGCGCGGCCCATGTAGACCACATCCGCCTTGCCCGACGCTACGATCTCCTCCATCTGGGCGGGGTCGTTGAGGCCGCCGAGGGTTGCCACGGGCACGCTCACGTGCTTCTTGATCTCCTCGGCCAGAAAGACGTTGCGCCCATGGTCCTCGAACATGGACGGGTGCGTGATGCCGAAGGTCTTCTGGTAGGTGCCCGCGCTCACGTGCAGCATGTCGACGTAGGGCTCCAGCGTCATGGCGATGCGCACACCCTCGTCCAGCCCGTAGCCACCCTCGCAGAACTCCGCGCCGCTCATGCGCAGCTCGATGGGGAAGCCAGGTCCCACGGCCGCGCGCACCGACTCCAGCACCTGGACGGCAAGACGGCAGCGGTTCTCGAGGCTGCCGCCGTACTCGTCGGTGCGATGGTTGAAGAGCGGCGAGAGGAACTGGTTGATGAGCCAGCCATGGCCGGCGTGGATCATGAGCATCTCGAAGCCCGCCCGCTTGGCGAGCCCCGCGACATGGCCGTAGGCCGCCACGATCTCGTCTATGAGCTCCTGGGTCAGGGCACGCACGGGCACGCCGTCGGCGCGGGTACCGTCCGAGGGTCCCCACTGCGCGAGCCCATGCTTCTTGGACGTGTCGGTCATGTACGTTCCGGCGAACTGGCCGGAGTGCGAGAGCTCGAGCGAGGGAATGGCGCCGTGGCGGCGGATGGCGTCTGCGGTGTAGGTGGCGCAGGCGAGCGAGTTCAGGATGCTCTCGTCCAGGTGAAAGGCGTGGCTGCCATCGGTGTCTGGGTGCACCATGAGCTCGGAGACCGTCACCGCGCCAGCGCCTCCTTTGGCACGCAACTCGTAGAAGGCCGTGGACTTGGGACCGATGCAGCCGTCGTTGGCGATGTCGGTGCCGCCCATGGGCGCCGAGAACATACGGTTGCGGAAGGTGGTGCGTCCCAGGGTGATGGGCTGTGTGAGGTGCGGATAGCGGCGCTGCATAGTTCCCCCCTTGCGATTGCCGGATGAGCCAATTGTACGCTCTGCATTTGACGAGGCAGGCAATCTGTCGCTGTTGCGCTCGCAAACGGCCCCGAACGACGGCGCAGCCAGGGTGCCCGCCGCAGCGCCGCCCGCCCTGCCAAGCGGGTGCCAACGTCCGAGCGGACCCGTCCGCCTCCGACCGAGGGGGTGGCAGACGTCCGCCACGTCAAGCGACCCTTCTGTGGCTTGCTGTCCAGGACACCAGAAAATCTAAGTCCGTCTTTGAAGATTTTCGCATCGCAGTGTTATCAGAACCAATTGTGGGTATAGTCTCTTCGTTGGTTCAAGGGCGGCTGTGCCGCCGTTTCGGTAAGGCGCCACCTGGCGCGTATGAAGGAGGTCCTTGAGTATGACTCTTAAGCCACTGGGCGATCGCGTCCTCGTCAAGCCCGCCCCCAAGGAGGAGAAGACCTCGTCGGGTCTGTACATCTCTTCGGGCGCACAGGAAAAGCCGCAGCGGGGCGAGGTCATCGCCGTGGGTGCCGGCAAGCTCAACGACAAGGGCGAGCGCGTCGCCGTTGACGTCCAGGTGGGCGACCAGGTCTATTACGGCAAGTTCGGCGGCAACGAGGTTAAGGTCGACGGCGAGGACTACCTGCTTCTTCGTGCCGATGACATCTACGCCATCATCACCGAGTAACCCGACGCTCTGACGAGCATCACATCCACAGCACACAACACGTTGGAGGAACAAGAACTATGGCTAAGGACATCACCTTCGGCACTGACGCTCGCGCACGCCTTGCCAAGGGCGTCAACACGCTTGCTGACGCCGTGACCACCACGCTTGGCCCCAAGGGCCGCTACGTGGCCCTGCAGCGCTCCTACGGCGCCCCCACCATCACCAACGACGGCGTCTCCGTCGCCAAGGAGATCGAGCTCAAGGACCCCATCGAGAACATGGGCGCCCAGCTGGTGAAGGAGGTCGCCACCAAGACCAACGACACCGTGGGTGACGGCACCACCACCGCGACGCTGCTCGCCCAGGTCATCGTCAACGAGGGCCTGCGCAACGTGGCCGCCGGCGCCAACCCCATCGCCATCCGTCGCGGCGTTGACAAGGCCGTCCATGCCGCCGTCGAGCAGATGAAGGGCGCTGCCCAGGACGTCTCCACCAAGGAGCACATCGCTTCGGTCGGCACCATCTCCGCCGGCGACCCCGAGATCGGCAACAAGATCTCCGAGGCCATGGAGGTCGTGGGCAAGGACGGCGTCATCACCGTCGAGGAGGACAAGACCAACTTCGGGATCTCCATCGACACGGTCGAGGGCATGCAGTTCGACAAGGGGTACATCTCGCCGTACTTCGCGACGGACAACGAGACCATGACCGCCGAGCTGTCCAACCCCTACATCCTCATGACCGACCAGAAGATCTCCAACATCCAGGACATCCTGCCGGTTCTTGAGGCCATTCAGCGCTCCGGCTCCCCGCTGCTCATCATCGCCGAGGACGTCGACGGCGAGGCGCTCGCCTCCCTCATCCTGAACAAGCTGCGCGGCACCCTGCAGATCGCCGCCGTCAAGGCTCCGGGCTACGGCGATCGCCGCAAGCGCATGATCGAGGACATCGCCGTTGTGACCGGTGGCCAGGTGGCCATGAAGGAGCTCGGCATCAACCTCGAGGACATCTCCGAAGAGATGCTCGGCCGCGCCACCTCCGTCAAGATCACCAAGGACAACACCACCATCGTCGGCGGTGCTGGCTCCAGCGCGGCCATCCAGGACCGCATCGCCCAGATCAAGGGCGAGATCGACCATACCGACTCCGACTTCGACCGTGAGAAGCTGCAGGAGCGCATGGCCAAGCTGGCCGGCGGCGTGGCCGTCATCAAGGTCGGCGCTGCCACCGAGGTCGAGCTGAAGGAGATCAAGCATCGTATCGAGGACGCCCTGCAGGCCACCCGCGCGGCCGTCGAGGAGGGCATCGTCGCCGGTGGCGGCGTCGCGTTCCTGCAGGCCTCCAAGGCCCTGGACGCCGTCGAGATCGCTGATGCCGACGAGAAGATCGGCCTTGAGATCATTCGCAAGGCCCTGGTCGCCCCCGTGCGTCAGATCGCCAACAACGCTGGCTTCGAGGGCTCCGTCGTGGTCGAGAAGATCAAGGGCCTGGCCGAGGGCGAGGGCCTGAACTCCGCCAACGGCGAGTGGGGCGACATGATCGAGATGGGCGTCCTGGACCCCGTCAAGGTCACGCGCACCACGCTTCAGAACGCCGCCTCTGTTGCCAGCCTGATCCTCATCACCGAGGCCACCGTCTCCGACGAGCCCAAGGACACCACCATCGAGGAGGCCATCTCGGCTGCCGCGGCTGCGGGCGGCCAGGGTGGCGGCATGTACTAGGCCAGTAGGCCCCGCGCAGGGACATCTGCCGCAAGAGGAGGGACCGGGCACCACGTGTCCGGTCCCTTTGCTGTGCCCACGACGTGGGCTCGCGGCAACTTAGGATCGCGACAGCTGGTCCACGATGCGGGGCTGTGGTGGCTGGCCCACAACGCGGACTCGCGGCGGCTGGCTCCGCGGCGACCGACCTGCGGCGTCGATTCCGCCGTGGGTTCGCGATGCGGAAGCGGGGGCGTTCCTGTCGGGTGCGCCCGCAAGAGGCGCTGCTACAATGAGTGACTACGGCGCGACGGTGAGAGGGGAGGCACATGGCCGAAAAGCGCGACCTGCTTGACGACATCATCGACATTCAGCAGGACTGGCATAGGGTCTCCAATCCACTTGGGGACCTGACCGACTCGCTTGTCGATCCGGCCAAGGTGCACACCTTCAACCCAGACGACTACAAAATGCGCCCCCGTGCCGTCTCGACCAGCTGCCTTCGTGTGGCGTCTGGCAGGGCGGACGTGTGCGATCGCTGTCTGGCCGCCTGTCCCGTTGACGCCCTTGAGATATCGGACAAGACGGTCAAGATCACCGACGACTGCATCAAGTGCGGTCTGTGCCTCTCGGCCTGTCCAACCGAGGCGATCCAGCAGCCTCGAGAGATGTCCAAGCAGCTCTACGACAAGATCGTACGCATCGCGAGCGCCTATGAGCGCTGCTACGTCACCTGCACAAGGGCGCTCGGACGCACCCCCAAAGACAACGAGGTGGTGCTCCCCTGCGTGGGGGTCATGACGGCCGAGCTGTGGTTCTCGCTGCTTGTCGACTATGACAACATCTTCGTCTATCTGCCGGTGGGCGTCTGTGATCGCTGTCGGACGACGACCGGCGAGGCGGCCTACACCGAGCACATCTCACGTGCGGAGGAGTGGAGCGGCTACGAGGTCGGCATCGAGGTCGACGAGGATGCGCTCGTCCATGAGCAGACGCGGGCCTACAAGCGGGGGCAGTTCGTGCAGAGCATGGCTCGCACGGCAGCTCGCACCGCAGTGGCCGGTGCCGCTCCCACGCTGCTGGGGGCAAAGCTGGTGGCGGAGCGCATCAAGCACCACACCAAGAAGATCAACGACATGCAGCGCGCCCTAGAGGAGGCAGTTGGTGCCAAGACGGCGCAGAACCGCAGGCACATCCTCACCCAGAGCCGCAAGCTCATGCTCAGCACGGTTCAGGAGTCACCGCAGTTGGCGAGCGTCTTTCGGCTGAAGGTGCCGGTCTGCGACTCGTGGCTGTGCTCGATGTGCGGCGACTGCGTTCGCGCCTGTCCGCTGCATGCCTGCAGCCTGGATGCGGGCGGGCACTTCTCGGTGGAGCCGGCATACTGCGTGGGCTGCGGAGCGTGCGCGCAGGTGTGCGAGGACGAGGCCCTGACGATGGAGCTGGCTGACCCGGCCGACCTGGTGGTTCCCGATCCCAACGCCGCAAAGGCCGCGGAGCAGCGCGCCATGGTGGAGAAGGCCAAGGCCAAGGGCCGCGAGAAGCTCAAGCGGGGGCTCGAGTTGATCGAGCGTCTGGTGGACGTGGACGACGAGGGCGCCGCCGAGCCCACGCAACAGTAGATGACCTGGAGGTATGCATGGCACTTTCGATTGGCATCGTCGGCTTGCCCAACGTGGGCAAATCAACGCTCTTCACGGCACTGACCCGCAAAGGTGGCCTGGCGGCCAACTATCCCTTTGCCACCATCGATCCGAACGTGGGCATCGTGGACGTGCCCGACGAGCGGCTGCAAGAGCTGGCCGACATCGTGCACCCTGGCCGCATCGTTCCGGCAACCGTGGAGTTCGTGGACATTGCCGGCCTGGTGAAAGGTGCGAGTGAGGGCGAGGGGCTCGGAAACCAGTTCCTTGCCAACATCCGCGAGACCGATGCCATCTGCGAGGTCGTTCGGTTCTTCAGCGACCCGGACGTCGTCCGTCACGAGAGCAGCCATGATCCCGCCAGCGACATGGACACCATCCAGACCGAGCTGGTGCTCGCCGACTTGGGGACGCTGGAGAAGGCCATTCCCAAGCTGGAGAAGGAGGCGCGTCGCGACGCGGCCAACGCGCCCAGGCTGGCCATCGCCAAGCGACTCCAGGCGTGGCTGAACGACGGCAACCGCGCGGCAGACCTCGACATGACCGACGAGGAGCGCGATGCCGCTCACGACCTGTTCCTGCTCACGATGAAGCCCATCCTGTACGTGGCCAACGTGGACGAGGACGCGCTGGGGGAGGAGCTGCCCACCGTCGGCGGTGCGGAGGTCGTGCCCATCAGCGCGAAGGTGGAGTCGGAGCTCATTGAGCTGGAGCCGCAAGAGGCGGCAGAGTTTCTGGCCGACCTCGGGCTCGAGCAGAGTGGCCTGGCCACCCTCGCGCAAGCCGCCTACCGTCTGTTGGGCTTGCAGAGCTTCTTTACGGCAGGAGAGATGGAGGTCAAGGCCTGGACCATCCCCATCGGTGCCAAGGCTCCGCAGGCCGCCGGCGTGATCCACTCCGACTTCGAGCGCGGGTTCATCAAGGCGCAGGTCTGCAGCTATGAGGACTACGTCGCGCTTGGTGGCGAACAGGGCTGCAAGAACGCCGGCAAGCTGCGCATGGAGGGCAAGGACTACGTGGTCAGCGACGGCGACGTCATGCACTTCATGTTCAACGTGTAGCGCGTCCCCTGACACGACGGCACAACAAGACGGCAGCTGGGAAGGATCGCCCAGCTGCCGTCAGTCTTTTGTGCGTCTGTCGTGCGCTCTCAGCGTCGGCGTCAGTACTGCTCGCCCTCGGCGTCCGCGTCGTACCCATCATAGGAGCCTTCGGCGTACTCGCCGCCGTAGGAGTCATAGCTTCCGTCGTAGGATCCGGTGCTGCTTTCGCTGTACTCGATCCCGTCGTAGGCGGAGCTGTCTGAGCCGCTCGTGCCAGAGCCGCCGATCCCGCTCGTATCGTTGAAGTAGAGACCGCCAAAGTCATCGTCCATCGAGGGGTCGGGCGAGGTCTCGAGCGCGTCCACGTCGCCCTCCTCGGTGGGCGGCAGGCCCTGGTTCACGCGACGCATCATCTTGCGCCAGGCCGTGGTCTCGCACAGCTCGTACCAGGTGTCGTTGATGTAACGGGACGTGGTGGGCTCCATGCCCATGTAGATGTCGTTCTCAGGATCCATGCCAATAAACTGCGTGGCGAGCGTGGCGAGGAACTGCACGTCCATGTCGGTTCGGATGTAGGAGGCGCAGGTCGAGATCGTCGAGGCGATGGTGGCTGGGTCGCTCGAGAGTATCTTCTGAGCGACCAGGCTGATGACCATGCGCTGGTTGGCGGCTCGATACCGGTCGCCGTCACCGAGCTCGTCGTAGGCATGGCGGCAACGTGCGAACAGCGCGGCGGTCTCCCCATCCATGTGGTGCGTGCCCGCCTCGAGGTCAAGGCCCGTATAGAGAGGATCCTTGACATCCATGTCGAGCGTGACGTCGATGCCCCCCACGCTGTCCACGACGGCTGCGAGGCCGTCCATGTCGACTTCCGCGTAATGCGAGATGGGGACGCCCGCAAACTCAGAGATGACCTTGGTGGTGTAGGCCTCCTGCCCGATGGAATAGGCCGCGTTGATCTTCTGCTGACCGTTTTCTCCCAGGTCAACGAGGGTATCGCGATGGATGGAGATCATCGTGACCTTCTGCTTCGCCGGGTCGAGGCGACACAGCATGATGGAGTCCGAGCGATACCCGCTCTCGTCAGTCCCGTACTCGGGGTCGTCTACGCGGCCCTCATCCTTGTCGACACCGATAAGCAGCAGGTAAAAGGGCTTTCCCGCTTCCTGAGTGGTAAGGACCTTCTGCAGCTTATGGTCGACGGACGAGGTGATCTTCTGGTTGATGTCGGCGATGTAGGCGGCTGCGGCCACGCTGCAACCAGCCAATACGATGACGATCGCGCAAAGCAGCGTGCGCAGGATTCTCCGACGACCACGCGAGCGTAGCTTGCCGCTGTAGTACTCACCTGCCATGTTGCGCGACAGGGTGAGATCGTCACCTTCGGTCGGGCGCGCGTGCTTCTTTCGAGCCACCTGTCCTCCCAAGTCAGAGGCGTAAGAATCCCGCAGAGCGCGTCGTGCGGAAAGGTATAGCCATCTGATAATATCCCTTGTTCTTCATGCTGCGCAAAGTACATCAAACGCACGTGTTACTTTGGGCTTCCTTGAGACTGGTGAACGGTCGCAGGTGCATGGTTTTGCCGCGCTATCCGACATTCGTCTGGTGGGTGCGCCGGCCATCGATCGTGGTTCTGTGCAGCCAAGATTCCATGGATGAACGAAATACGCGGGTGCCATGGCAGCCGTCTGGACCAAGGCGTGCAAAACGACGCGAGGCGCTCGCATCGCGTCGGAAAAACGTCCCCATAAGTGCAAGATAGCAAGCATCTTTGATGTGTTATGTGGGGAAATGCAGACGGGTAGTGAGTTATGGGGACGTTTTTTTGCCTCGGATGGCGCGAGAGAGCGTTATGGAGCACCGGAAAGGCGCAGGTCAAGGGGAGCTTCTTTGGGCCTGGTTCCACCACGGTGGCGTATCGATGCCAATATACGAGCAGGTCAGAAGGGTCGTAATTCAGGGTCGATACGCCACCGTGGCCATACGAGCCTTTCGGCGGCTCTGGGCACCGTTGCGCGGACAGGTGATATGGGTCATCCTCCTCGCGAGGAAGGCCTTAAACGGGCTCTCAGAGCCTCATTCAGTTATTGATGAATTGAGCACTGTCTTTCCTGTGGAAGGCCGAGCAGCTCATGCGCGCGCAGGCAGCGGGGTTGGCTGCCGTCACAAGCATGAACGCGCAAAGCCGCAGCACCGAATAGGTGCTGCGGCTTCTTCAGACGCGTCCTTCCTCTGAAGGGCGTTGCCGCGTTGTCCTCCCGACACACGCCCAAGCTCATGCATCGAGCCGTCGGGTCCCTAGACGTCGCGGCTGCCCTTCCGTGTGGCTTACAGGAACGCGCCGTTGCAGACCTGCAAGACCTGCCCACGCACCGCGCGCCCCATCTTGCTCGCCAGGTACAGGCACGCATACGCCTGGTCCATGGGGTCACACTCGGGACCGGGGAAGTAGACATAGTGCTTGGAGTACTCGAGCATCTTTGCGCCGCCGGGCTGCTCGCCGGCCCTGTTGGCAAGGTGCGCCGGAGTGACCGTGGAGCCGGGAGCCACCGCGTTGCAGCGAATGTTGGTCTCCACGAGACGCATGGCCACGTTCTTGGTGAGCGTGTTGAGCGCCCCTTTCGTGGACGTGTAGGCTGCGCCGCAGAAGGGGCGCGTTCCGTTGACCGAAGAGATGTTGATGATGACGCCCTCGTTCTTGGGAAGGAACACCTTGAGAGCCTCGCGAATGTTGCGCATGGGCCCGATGAGGTTGGTCTGGCACACGAGGTCGGCCCATTCGTCGTCAGTCTCGTCGATCATCTTCTGCTCGCCGATGCCGGCGTTGTTGATGAGGATGTCCAGATCGCCAAACGTGTCGAGACAGGTCTTGAACACGCGCTCGGTGTCCTCGGCGCTCGTCACGTCAGCTGCGACGCCGATGGCCTCGCCACCAGCCTCGCGAATCCCCTCGACGACCGGGTCAAGCTTGTCGGCATTGCGCGCCGTGAGCACGACCTTCGCGCCCTCCTCGGCGAAGAGCTCCGCCATCGAGCGGCCCATGCCGTAGCTCGAACCAGTGATGATCGCAACCTTGCCGTCGAGCATCTTTGCATCCATGGATGCCTCCCTCTCTGTTCTGTTCGTTGGACGTGCTGTCGTCTTTCCGTGGTGCGATCGAGCGAGCGCAACGCGCTGCTTGGGTGCGCAAGGTCCGCCGCCGAGGCGCTGTGGGGTGCACGCAACCGGTGGCGCCAGTGCCTTGACCTGGCCTTTAGGCTCCCGCCGAGAAGGTGACCTCGACCACGCCGTCTCCCAGCAGCTCACGCATCGAGTCTGCGGTGGCCCCGTCGATGTGGCCGAGCCTGGTGTAGCTCCAGGCGTTCTCTCCGTAGGGAAGGGACATCTGGTCGCCCTGGTAGAGGATGAGGTCACCAGGGACCATGGTGAAGCGCTCGTCCTCGGTGGGGAGCGCCTGTCCGATGGGGCCGGTCTTCTCGAAGCCCCCGTAGTCCTCAAGTGTGAGCGTGAGGTCGCCCTGCTGCAGAAGCTCGGCGAAGGCACGCGCGGAGGAGTTGTCCTCGAGGGTGGCGGTGACGGTGCTTCCGTTTACGGTGATGGATACCTCGCTCATGTTCTGGGCCTCCTTCTGGTCTGTGCTGGTCTCTCCCACGCCTTGTGTCTCGCCTTCCTCCTGCTGGCCTGCATCCGAGTCATCGGTTGGGCTGGTCGTCGTCGACTCCGACGTCCCTGAGCCATTCGCTGATGTCGAGGAAGGCGATGACGAGCATCCAGCGAACACAAGGGCGCAGGCGACCATGCACGCAATCGCAAAGACCTTGTCTACAAGCTTCATGAGAGCACCTCCGATACCCTCGCGATTTCGTCCCAAACCGGCGGTTTGGGCGTCGATTTGGAGCGGGCGACCGCTCCCAGGTCGCCCCATTTGCGCCGGCGCATCATGTGGTCGTGCTGCGCCGGCGTCGCGTCACGGACTCCCGTCGAACCCGGTCTCGGACTCCTGCTCAAGACGAGGACGCCCATCGTCGTCCCTGCTCCTTACCAAGACTTCCCCTCGCCTCGGAGCGCATCTATGCCAGCTCTATCTCTACGTCGTACGCGCCGCCGAGTCTCTGGAAGACGTCGAGGCTCTCGCTGACTTGCCCGATGTTCACCTGGTCGCCGTAGCGTCTGGAATTTTCCTCGTCGCCAAAGAGCACGGCGAACCAGCCGCCGCCGGGGTTGTAGTTGACGTCCCCGTTGATCCAGCCATGGCCGACCTGGGACTGCTCATAGGGAAGTTTCCACGGCATCCGACCGCAGAAGTCGATGCTCGCCCCGCGCACGCGGATGCTCGCGGGCAGGTTCTCTGCGAACGCCTGCGCGGTCTCCGTGTCATTGAGCGTCGCAGAAACCGACTCTTCCCCGAACCGCATGACGATCTCTGTCGGCATCTGCCCGCCTTTCGTAGGCATCCGTTGCGTGACTCTATTTTCATCCCGCATCCAAATGAATACAATTACCTATAATGTACTAGTTAATATGCTTGCCAAGCATCGGAGGTACCGCATGGACATCAGGGTGCTGCGTTACTACCTTGCCGTTTGTCGCGAAGGGACCATGTCGCGCGCCGCGCAGGCGGAGCATGTGACGCAGCCGACGCTCTCGCGCCAGATTGCCGATCTGGAGCGTGAGCTGGGATGTCAGCTGCTCGTTCGGGGAGCGCGTCGCGTCGAGCTCACCGAAAAGGGGATGTACCTCCGTCGGCGAGCCGAGGAGATCGTCACCCTTGCCGACCAGACGGAATCCGACCTCAGGGCCGCGGACGGCGCGATCGAAGGGGACATCCGCATCGGAGCGGGGGAGAGCCAGGGCATCGGCGTACTGGCCGCCCACATTCGCGCGTTTCGCGAGACATATCCCCAGGTGCGGTTCCTCATGCATAGCGGCAACGCCGAGGACGTGATCGAGCGGTTGGAGCATGGGCTGGCCGATCTCGCCGTCCTCATCGACTATTCCGACATCGCGCACTACGGGCACGTGCGTCTTCGGCCTACGGACGCCTGGTGTCTGCTCTTTCCGGAAGGCGACCCACTTGCGGAGAAGGAGTCGCTTGGCCCCGATGACGTCCGTGCGCTGCCCCTCATCGTCTCGGACCAGGCCTATGAGCGAAAGACGCTCTCCAGCTGGTTTGGAGACGCTGCGGACAGCCTCAACGTGGTCGCGACGTACAACCTCGCCTTCAACGCGCAGATGCTCGCGCGCGAGGGCGTGGGATACGTGCTCACGATCGACGGGCTGGCCACTACGGGACCCGGCACAGGGCTCGAGAGCCGCCTGCTCTATCCTCCCGTCGTGTCGCCCATCGACGTCGCGTGGAAGCATGAGCAGCCAAGGACCCTCGCCGTGCAGAAGTTCATAGACACCTTGAGGGCCGCCAGTAACAAGTAGCGCGCCAGGCTTCCGACGGCGGGAGCGGCCGACCGCCGCCGGCCCGGCCACGTGCGCCACATCACGCCAGCACGGCCTACAGCGACCTGCCGAGCTCGTAGGCCTCGCGCGGGAACCGTGAGGCCTTGGTCGTGGCGGCCACCTACTGCGTGACGGCCACCTGCAGCTGGAGCGGCGTGAGCGTCTTGTCGTCTGTGCAGTCGGCGGTCTTCTCGAGGTAGGTCTGGAAGTGCTCGGTTTGGCGATGGGCGCCGTAGGCGTCCTCGTTGGCGTAGAGCTCCCAGAAGTACCACTGCGTGGGGTCGTCCTCCACCGTGCTCGCAAACATCACGAGCACGCCCTGCTCCCGCTCGATCGAGGCGCGCATGTTGGCGAAGACGGCCTCACGGTAGGCGGCGTCGCACTCGGGCTTCACCACCACGTGCGCGAGGCGCAAGCTCATGGCGGTGGCTGCCACTTCGTCGGTCACGCGCAGGGGCTCGTTCTTCTTGAGCATGAGCTGCGGCACCAGCGCGACGACCTGTCGACTCGTGAGTCCAGTTTTGGCGAATTCCGCAAAGGCGAGAAACTGCGGCGCATGGGCGTGCACCTGGTAGGCGTCCTCGTCGGCATAGAGCTCGTACACGTAGTTCGACGTGACGTCACCCGGCAGATGCGAGGTGAACATCGCGAGCGTGCCCGGCTCGTTTTCGTTCGAGACCGTGAGGTTGTGGCGGCCGACCTCGGCCATGCGTCCCGCGTCCGACTCGTCGATGCCAAGGACAAACAGTCGGTTCACGAGCCCATCGAGCTTGATCTCCATGGTGCGTCTCCTATTCTTGGCCAACAAGGCGCAGGTAGTTGCGGTACAGGACATTCTCGCGCTGCTCGGGCGTGAGGGGGACGGCGTCGATCGCGGCAAGGATCTCTGCGGTGGCACCTGCCGGCAGGATGCCCAGCGGCGCGTCGGTGCCGAACAGCACGTGGTCTGCGCCGTAGTAGTCCACGGCGAGCTCAAGGGCCTTGGGGTTGCCGAGGATGGCGGTGTCCACGTAGAACTTGCGGAAGTCCGCCGCCTGCCGCTCGGGAAGGATGCGGTCCACGCGTCCCGCGAAGAACGGCACCATGCCACCCGCATGATGCACGACGATGCGCAGGTTCGGCAGGTCGGAGAGGTAGTTAGCCTGCACGAGCTGCAGCTGCGCCTGCGTCAGCTCGTACTCCCAGCTGAAGGTGATGTTGTTGTCGGGCTTACGCAGGTCGAAGACCGGATGGAGCCATGCGGGCACGTCGTGCTCGGCAAGCGCCTCGAACAGGGGACGGAAGCTCGGGTCGGCGATCGAGAGGCCAAGTGCTCGCGTGAAGATCTGGATGCCCACCGCGCGCGCCTCGCCCGCCACCTGCTCGCGCACGATGCGCACCGCCTCGTCGACGTTGTTCATAGGCACCATGAGCACGGCGCTCTCGAACAGGTCCTGGTTGTCGCGCACACACGCCAGCAGCTCCTCGTTTGCCTCCCGGCAAAGTCTGGCGGCCTCGTCTGGCCCCACGTAGTCCTCGGGAAGCGCGTTCACATAGCTCACGACCTGCTTCGTGACGCCGTCCCAATGCGCCCGACGCAGCTCCATGTCCTGCAACACGGGGTTGTTGAAGAACGCGTAAGTCTGGGGAATGCTGGGCTCGATCTCCAGCATGCGCCCATAGAACCTGGGCAGCAGCACGTGCGCGAACACGTCGATGCGTCGCTGACGGTCTGTCATGGCGCTCCTCTCTTTGGGGATGGCAGATCCTGCACACATCGCAGTGTGACAGCAAGTGCGGTCAAGCGGGGACAGGTCTCTCGGCGGAAGGTGGGCTGACGGCCATCAGGAGGACGGCCGCACAGGTGCGCCTACCCTTTGAGCTGCAGCACGACGTCCATGCCGTTGCGCTTGGAGCGCATCTCGTTCACGACGCTGTCGCTCGGGTAGCCCAGGCCAACACCCATGAGCAGCGCCTCGTCCTCAGGGATGTCAAACGCGGCTCGCACCTCCTTCGGGAAGCGGATGAACTCGTAGGCGGGGATGCTGCCGATACCGCGCTCGGTTGCCGCCAACAGGACGCCGTAGCCGAAGGCCCCCGCATCGTACGCGGAATACAGGGTCGCGTCCTTGGGGACCGTGACGTAGACGATCGCCTGCGAGTTGAACATGCCGCCCTCGGAGGCCATGAACTCGTCCAGCCCCTCTTGGCCGATGGTGGCCGCGAGGTCGGCGTTCCAGGCGTCGATGTTCGCCTGAGGGTAGGCGGCCCACTCTTGCGGGGGGACGACCTCGGTCCAGCTCTTCTCGCCAGACTCGACAGAGGCCTTATGCG
Organism: Atopobiaceae bacterium; assembly: GCA_040268355.1. Classification (GTDB taxonomy): domain Bacteria; phylum Actinomycetota; class Coriobacteriia; order Coriobacteriales; family Atopobiaceae; genus UBA1367. Next base: position 28,070 of record JAWRIT010000105.1, read on the forward strand.
CGGCCTTGATCGCCCTCAGGGTCTCGCCGCAGGCGACATAGGCCTTCCACGGCTGACTGTTCATCCATGAGGGGGCAAGCTGGGCCTCCTCGATGATCTCGCGAAGCGTCGTTTCGTCGATCTGTCGGTCGGTGAAGTCGTGGGATGAGACTCGCACCGTGACTGCGTTCTCGTTTGCCATGAGGCGTTCCTCTTTTCTTCTGGGGTGGAGATGGTCAGGCGTGCGTACGCGCGACGAGGTGCGTACGCCGTCGTGCCGATCTGTCAGTCCATTTTCTTCTCCCACATGCGGACCAGGTTCAGGCCCAGGGAGTCGGCGCAGGTCTCGAGGCTCGCGACCTCCTCGGCCGTCAGCTCGACCGCGGCCGCCTTGGCGGCGTCCTCCACATGGGCCGTGCTCGTCACGC
>JAWRIT010000106.1:0-2851 GCA_040268355.1 Atopobiaceae bacterium
AGCACGACCTCATTCTGACGCTGCTTGGCCAGGATGGCTCGCAGGTGCGCGCCGTGGCCAAGGGGGCCCGCCGACCTCAGGGTCGGCTGGCCTCCCGCGTCGAGCTGTTCTGCGAGACCGACTTTCTTTTGGCCGCCGGACGCAACCTGGACATCGTCTCCGAGGCAACGCTCGCAGACGCCCATGCGGTCCTGCGGGGCGACCTGGCGCGGGTGAGCGCCGCCTCGATGATCAGCGAGGTCGCACGACTCACGAGCTTCGAGGAGACCGAGGATCCGTTCCTCTTCGCGATCACCTCGCGGGCGCTGCGCGCGTGCGAGCAGGCCGCAGACCAGGCGCATCTCGACCTGGTCGCGGCCGCCTACGCCTTCAAGGTCTGCAGCCACGCCGGGTGGCGACCCGAGCTCGAGGCCTGTATGGCCTGCGCCGACTCCGCCGTGTCGTTCTTCTCCACCTCCATGGGCGGCCTGCTCTGCTCGAGCTGCGCCCGCTCGGTGGAAGGCGCCACCGAGCTCAGCACCTCCGAGGTGACGACGCTTCGGGCGCTGCTTTCCGCCACCTTCGACGAGCTGCTCGCGCGGGAGCTCCCCGATGAGACCGCCGCGCTCATGCTCTCGCTCGCGCATGGTTGGTGCGCGCTGCATCTTGACGCCCGGATGCGGGCCTTCGAGTTCGCGCTCAGCCTGTAATTACCCCATAACCCCATAACCCCATAACCCATAGTTGCCTCCCGGCACCAGCTCCGCTCGGTCGGACAGTGCCTCATTGTCATCTGATGGTGTAGTGGTTTATTGGTCACCGGTCGGGGGCGCGCCATCGTCCGATGCTATAGTCAGCTTACTTTGGGTAACCATAAGGCCATGCCTTACGTCATGTTGACGGGGGCGGAAGTGAGGGACCAATCATGACCTACCACGATGTCGGCATCGCACGACGCGTGATTCGCGCGGGCATTGGCATTGCCACCGCGAGCAGCCTCGTTCTGGGCGTCTTGTCGCCCGCCACGGCCTTTGCCGCTGAGGACGAGTCGGCCGCGGCCGAGCCGATCGCGATCGAGGAGGTGGCCCCGGAGGCAACGCCCACAGACGACGAGGCCGTTTCCGACCAGGAGGCCTCCGCTGCGGAGGCAGGCGACGCCACCTCGAGCGAAGCCGCGCCTGAGGCTGAGACTGATGGCGCGTCGTCAGACGAGCAGGCGCCTGTGACCCCCGAGCAAAAGACCGAGACGACCCCGGCCGAAACGGAACCGGATGCGGGCGACGCGCCCAGCGCCGAGGAGACCGAGACGCCCGAGGTGACGGAAGGCGCACAGGCGGCGGAGGACACGCAGGCTGTGACTCCCGCCACAGACGACGCCAGCACCGACACAGACACCACGTCGGAGGATGGCGCGGACGAGGCGACCGCAGCCAAGGATGCCGCCGCGGACAGGGTGAACAAGGCGACGGCCGCCAAGGCCCCCTCGGCCTCGGGCACCCTGGCCCCCAGGACGACGAACACCGCGAACCAGACGACCGGGGCGCTGAACGGCTTCCATAAGTTCAGTGATGGCGTACTGCGCTACTACGTGAACGGCACCCTCCTCAAGAATGGCCATGTCGTCTACAAGGGCAGGCTCTACATCATCGACGCCAACGGTGTGGCCACCAACGTCACGAGCCGGCTCAAGCGCAGCGGCTACTACCGTTGCCCAGACGGCTACATCTTCTTCGCCAACAAGAACAGCGGTTCCATCATCAAGAACTCCAAGGGATGGCACACCTCGAGCACGTGGGGCAGGAGCAAGGGTGGTCGCTACTACCTGCGCATCGAGGCCGACGGCGGCTTCAGCTACGCCCGCTATGGCTTCGACACCGGCGGATACGCCCACTTCACCACCAAGAAGGGCTACGTCCGCACGATCAACTACAAGAAGGGCAACAAGCTCTACCTCATCAACAACGTGGGCAAGATCCTCACGCTCTCCAAGAACGACGTGGCGGTCTCTGGCACCAAGGACCAGGGCTTCAAGTGGGCCAAGGGCTACGGTGACAAGACGAGCCCCGAGACGATAAACAACCGTGAGCTCTACTACCTGCAGCGCGAGACGAGCGGTGCCTGGGCGGGCGCGTACTACGTCGAGTACGACAAGAAGGGCGTCTTCTCCACCAAGGGCACGGGCCTGCGCTACACCACCAAGACCGGTGCCATCTCGACCTACAACGCCCCTCACTACGTGACGTCGTTCGGCTTCATCCTGCGCGCCGTCGACGACGCGGGCCACAACATTCGCATCAAGGGCAAGATGCCGGTCATCTATAAGAAGCAGATCTACCTGGCCGACGACAACGGGCAGCTCAAGAAGGGCGCCAAGTGGTCGAGCAACCAGAAGAAGGCCATCAACGTCATCAAGAGGTACAAGAGCAAGACGCACTACGCCATCACGGTCTCCAAGTCGACCCATCGCGTCTACCTGTGGTACCGCGCGAACCTGAAGAGCAGGAAGTGGCTCCCGCTGTTCGAGACCCGCTGCACGATCGGCAACGAGCACGTGAGCTGGACGCCGACCGGCGTGACGCAGACCTACGACCACATCAAGTACTTCGCGAACTGCACCTACTACGCGACGGGCTACCGCACGAGTCGTGAGGGCGGATGGCACCTGCACGCCACGCTGTACAACCTCGCCAACGGCCGCCGCACCGACAGCCGTCTCGGCTATAACGTCTCCAACGGCTGCATTCGCGTCAACATCAACTACGCCCGCTACATCTACCGCAACGTCCCGCTCAGGACGCGGTTCATCGTCTACTAGCGGCGAGGGACGCTCGAGGCGGAGCTGACAGGCGCCTCGAACGAAGGCCCGGGGCCC